>JBJHAV010000103.1:0-12723 GCA_050480685.1 Planctomycetaceae bacterium
GTCGCGAGGTTCAGCGGGGTGCGCCGGGGCAAGGAGCGCGCCGCCGAGACGGCGGAGGCGGCCTTTGCGGGCCAATGAGCACGGCTCGGCCAGCGCGACGCAGCCCTGGCGCACCCTGCCGGACCGCAGCAGCGATGACCCCGACAGGCTGCTAGCCTAGCGTCAGAAGTGCGAGGCCCCGAGCGCGTGGCGGAATCCCCCGGTAGGCTGCCGGAGCCATGACGACCCGCGCGCTTTCCCTTTGGCCTCTCCTCTTGGCTCTGCTGGCCCTGGGCCTGACCTTGGGCCTGGGCCGCGCGCCGGCGGCGACCTGCCCCTACTCCGGCGCCACCCTGCAAAGCGGCCAGGCTCTCGGCCCGGGGCCCGCTTGGCGCGGGGTGCGCCCCGCAGGCCAGAACGAGGTCTTCGCCACCGCCGACGGCTGCGCGCTTTGCCATTCCTCCGCGCCGCGGGCCGTGGCCATGCGCTCGGCGACCGGGGACGACGTGTCGCCCTACGCCCTGTGGCAGGGCACCGCCATGGCGAACTCCTTCCACGACCCCTTCTGGCGCGCCCAAATGGCCCGCGAGGTTTCCTTGGCCCCGGACCAGCAACGGGCCATCGAAAGCTCGTGCATCACTTGCCACGCGCCCATGGCGCACCACTCGGCCCGCTTGGCGGAGCTGCCTCCGCCGACCTTCGCGGAGATCCAGCACGACGCCTTGGCCCGCGATGGTGTCTCCTGCACCGTCTGCCACCAGGCCGGACCCGAGGGCCTCGGCACACCGCACAGCTTCGGCGGCAACCTCTCCATCGAAAAAGGCCGGCGCATCTTCGGCCCCCACGCGGATCCCGTCGAAGGGCCGATGTTGCAGCACGCGAGCTACACCCCGGTTTTCGGCGAGCACATCTCCCAGTCCGCCTTCTGCGGGTCGTGCCACACCCTGATCGCGGAGCACGGCGGCAAACCCTTCCCCGAGCAGACGCCCTATCTGGAGTGGCGCAACAGCAGCTTCACCACCGAAGCTGGCTTCAACCCGGAGGGCACGTCTTGCCAGGACTGCCACATGCCCGAAGTGGGTGACACCAAGATTGCCCGCAACCCGGCCGGTCGGGACTTCAACCTCCCGGTGCGCGAGGACTTTTCCGCGCACGCCTTCGTGGGCGGCAACGCCTTCCTGCTCGACATGCTGCGCGAAAACGCCGAGGAATTGGGTGTGACTGCACCGGCCGAAGCCTTCGAACGCATGGCCCACGCCACCCGCCGGCAGTTGGCCGAACAAACCACCCGCGTCGCGATCGGCGACCTGCGCACGGAAGAAGGCCGACTGCGTTTCCACGTGCGCGTCGAGAACCTGACCGGCCACAAGTTCCCCACCGGCTATCCCGCCCGCCGGGCTTGGCTGGAAGTCGACGTGCGCGTCGGCAACCGCGTGGCCTTCGCCAGCGGACGCAGCGACGCGCGCGGCCGCATCAGCGGGGTCGCCGACGAACGCAACCTGCCCCACGTGCAGACTGTCACCTCCGCCGACCAGGTGCAGGTTTGGGAGATGGTCGCCGTCGACGCCGAGGGCCGCGCGGTGACCGACCTGACGCGCATGTACGAGCGCTCCAAAGACAACCGCCTGCTGCCCCGCGGCTGGAGCCCCGACGGCCCGCACGTGGCCGAGACCGCGCCGGTGGGCACGGAGGGCGATCCCGACTTCTTGGCCGGCGAAGACACGGTGCACTTCGATTTGGATCTAGGCCCGATCGAAGAAACCGTGCGCGTGGTGGCCTGGGTGCGCTACCAACCCATCCCCCCCACCTGGGTCGAACCCCTGCGCGCCGTGGACCACGACCACGCCCGCCAATTCGTCCGCATGTACGACGCCGCCGACCCCCGCCCCGAAACCGCCGGCCTAGCCATCGAAGTCCTGCGGCCCTGAGTCCGCTTTCGCCGGAGAAACGGGCAGCGCGGCACGTACGGCGCGCCCATCGCTGCGAGCCACGGCCTTGCGCACCAGCCGTGGCGTTGTCTCCGGCGGTTGGCATGCATCAGAGGGGCTGTGCCGCGCAGGCACCCGGAAGAATGGACGTGAAACTGCCCCGTTGGCAGGACTCAGTTTCGGACCTAGGCGCCGAATTCCCGGTGGCGTGAAACCAAGGCCCAGCACCCGACGCGATGACCGAACGCGCGATGGCTCGGTCGTCTGACGTAAGCGATCCTGCCACTCACGCCTATCCGACATCCCAAGGAGGGCTTCCATGTGGCTTCCCGTCTCCCTACTCGTCGCATCGGTGCTGAGCGCTGCCTCTGGTGCGTCCTACCCCGGCAGACTTCCCACCACTGCGTCAGCCGCCTCACCCCTGCCTGAGGCGATCGCCTACAACGTGATCGTCATCCTCGTCGACGACCTGGGACTCGATCAACTGTCCCTCTACGACGACATCAATCAGTACAACTGCCCGTATCCCTACGCTTTCACCCCCAACCTGGCCAGCTTGGCGGCGAACGGAGTGCGCTTCACCCAAGCGCGAAGTGCTCCGATTTGCTCTCCATCGCGAGCACAACTGCACTCCTCCAGATACGGGCGTCACACGGGCTGTGGCACCAACGTCACGAAGCTCACCACATCCGCTAGCTTCCGAGAGTTCAATGTGGAACCTGCTCGCACCCAGCTCACTCTTCCTCGGGCGCTGCCCTCATCCTACGCCAACACTCTGATCGGCAAGGTGCACATGCATCTCCTGCGCGATCCTTGGGAAGGGTTCCCCCTGCCGAGCAGCCAGGGCGCCACGGGCGACCTGTATGCGGTCAGCTACGATCTGCTGACCCTGGGCGGAGGACTCGGCTATCAAACCTGGGCCGGGACAGCGCGCAACGCAAACGGGATCCCGAACCCGGCGGTCCACCCTGGAGACAGCACGAATCTGTGGAGGCACTTCGGGTTCAGCTACTACAACTGGATTCGCGCAGGGGGAGCGAATCCCGGCCGTTTCCTGGTGGAAGGCTGCGCACTCGGTGTCTCCGCGCCCTTGGATACAGCGATCACCCTGCCGTTTCAACTGCCCGTAGGTTGCGACCCGACAACCCTGTACCAAGGCAAGTACATCACACGCGCTGAGCGCGAGGAACTGGATGCGTGGATCACGGCCCTTGAGCCGCCCTTCTTCGCCCTGTGGGCCATGAACGATGTGCATCGGCCTCCCCAGTGGCCACCCGTTCACGTGCCCTTCCTAGAGGAAGGTCACCGGTTCGGCGCCACGGAGCCGCCGCCCGATCACATGAACACCCGCCTGCGCGCGAAGATCGAAACCATGGACACTTCTGTCGGGCTCCTGATGAGACGCCTGAATGACCTTGGTCTCTTGGACAGCACGGTCGTCATCCTTGTCGGGGATAACGGCACTCAAGGCGGCGGCGAGCTAATCATCCAGAACGATGAGGTCCCGTATCCCGCCGGGCACCCGCTCCATCCCTACAGTTCCTTTCCTTGCGCTCAACCGATCGGTGGACCAGCTTATTCCATCGCGCCCTACGACCTCGCCCACTTCAAGGGCTCTGTCTACGAACAGGGTGTGCGAGTGCCCTTGATCGTGTGGGGACCGCCCACATTCTTCGGCGAGGCGGGCACGGGCTGGACCTCGAACGCGCTCGTCGACCTAGTCGACATCTATGAAACCGTGCTCCAGATCACCTCGGGATCTAACTACACCCCTCCTGTGCCCTGTGGGTCGTCTCAACCCAATGACTGCCGAGATGGTCTGAGTTTCCTAAGTGTCCTTCAGGGCGTTCACGACGCGGACACCCACGCCCGTCAGTTCTCCCACAACGGATCCTTCGCCCCCAACAGTTGGCCTCCGACTCCGGACCTCGACAGTAACGTGCGCGAGTTCTACGTTCGCCGGGAAGGTGCACAATTGTGGAAGATCGTGCGTCACTACCAACCCGGATCCCCGAATGGCTGTTATCGCGACGAGTTCTACGAGCTGAATAGCGATCCGCTCGAAACGAACGACCTCGGCACCACCTCGACCGCGTACACGGTCACGGCCACGGAATTCGCCCAACGATTCCCCCTGTTCTACGGACTGCCTCGCTGCCCGTAGCCTCCGAGAGCTAGCCTGCGCTGGCCGACCTATCAACGGGCCTATCGGCTCGGGATCGCCAACTCGGGATCCCGAGCCGTTTTGCGAAACAGACGCTTGCGGATGCGGCGGGGACACTTCGCTCAGGCTCCATCCGCGAAGAGCCAACATGCCGCTTGTTTCCAGCCGCCTTCGTGGCGTGGAAGGCCAAGAGTGCAGGGGCCGCCCTCGCGAGTGCGTTCCCCCCTACGGTTCGCGCGGGGCACAAAGGGCCGTGCCGAAGACGGCGCAGCGCGAGAGATTGCGCACGGTGGCGGCGGTCTCCCCGAGTCCAGATTCACCACCGTACCTCTACCTTAGTAGTCCGACGTTCTAGTCCTGGCCTGGACGCAGATTTGAGCGCCCCACTGACTCCACCCGATCCGGGCAGGGATGGCTTCAGATGCAGAGTGGATGGCCGGATTTTTTGCAACCAAGAGGCCCAATGCCGGTCTTCAGTGGGTCGGGAGGTTAGGTTCGAGCGCTCCTCGGATACCGGGCCGACACAAGTCCACTAAAATGGAGAAGAGAACGTGAACGGAGAGGCTGTTTCTGATTTGGCCGTCGACCGCCGCACACCGGATCGACCGGCATCCTATCGCTTTACCGGACCAGGCCGGCTCGCTCGGGGATGGGTTCTTGCGGGCATGGCGCTTGTGGGTCTCGTGGGCCTCGCACCGGAGGGAGATTCGAAGACCTTGCAAGGTCCGTCGACACAGAGACCGAGCCCCGGACTCACGCCGGCGAAGGAGCCTCTCGTTCCTCCCCCGCCCCCTTTGGTGACTTTTCCTCTCAAGCTTGTCGAAGTCGAAACCGTCCTGGGCTCGGACGGGAAGGCGGTCAAGCTCCGCGTTCTTTGTCAGGGTGACGGGAACACCTGCCCCATCGCGCTGCCTGCGCAATAGTCGGCGCGTGATCCGCGGAACGGGCGGCGTTCTGGGCCGGGGATGACAGCAGCCCCCTGGTCGGCTCAAGACCAGGGAGCAGGAGAAAACGAAGTCTCCCGCGAGCAAAGTTCGAGGTAGGAGACCTTGCGCTCCAGAGACCACAATCTCCCACGTCCTCATTCAAGAGATCTCCCCGGTAGGTAGCGTGTTGAGTCTCATGCGATGAAGCAAAAAACGAGTTCAGGTCGAGGGCGACGGGGAGTGCTCGTCGCAGGGGTTTTGATGCTTGGGGCCTTAGGGGGGTGGTGGCTTCTGGGGAGGTCGGGGGAGGATGGGGCCGTGGGCGCGTTGGGGGCGGGCGGCATGCCCGGCGAGCTGGTCGTGGAAGAGGGGCCGCCGGGTCCGAGTGGAGGGGAGAACCGGTCGGAAATCTCGGGCGAGGTGGTGCTCCAGGGCGTGGATGCGCGGCGGAGGGCGCTGGAGCCGGATCGGTTGGCGCCGGCGATTCGGGGCACGGTGGCTCCGCGGGAGGGGCTCGATCTCGGGGCGGTGCGGTGTCGCGTTCTGCCGGGTGCTTCCAACGCGGGCGCCAACCCCCAGTGGGGCGATCGGCATCGGGAGCGCGCGCTCACCCGGCTGGCGGCGCCCTGGGCCGAAACGCAACCGGACGGCGAGGGCAACTTCGCCCTGGAGGTTGCTGACGGGCACTGGACCCTGGAGGTCGAAGCGCCAGGCTTCGCGCCCTGGAGGGAGGTAGCGTTAGTGCCAGGCGACTATCGCTATGTCGAGTTGGTGCCCGCCGTGGTGCTTTTTGTGCGCGTGACGGGTGCCGGCGGCGAACCCGCCGCGGGTGCCTGGGTCGAACTCTGTTTCGACTCGACTGGCATGCTCGAACCGAAGGCCCGGGCCTGGGCCGACGCCGACGGAGTGGCCCGACTGACGGCACCGGCCGGGCACTACACCCTGTGGGGTGGGCACCCGGAGCACGTCGCACGGCAGGTGCCGTTGGCCCTATCCGCGGAGGATTCCGGCGCGGTGCTCGACTTGGCCCTGGCCAGCGGGGTTTCGCTCTTCGGCAGGGTGACGACACAGGAGGGCGGCCCTCCGCCGCCCGAAACGAGCGTGCGCGTGGAGGTCGGTTTGGATTACCGCGCGCCGGTTTCCAGCGCCGTGGATGAGGAGGGTCGCTGGCGCAGCGGAGCCCTTTTCACTCCGGGGCAGCCGGTCGAGGTCGCGGCGCTCGCGCCCGGTTTCGGAGAAGTGCGCGTGGAACGCAGCTTGCCCGCGCATGGGAGCGGAGAGGAGGTCGAGATTGAACTGGTGCTCGGTGCGCGCGAGCGACGAGCGCGCGGAATCGCCGTCGACGGGCGCGGGCGGGCGCTCGCGGGTGTCCCGGTGTACGTGCAGCCCCTGCTGGAGTTGCCGCCGGACACGCGCTCGATTCCGATTCCGCCCGAGGGGTCGGGCCGGCCCCTGCCCGAGACACGGCTGGCTCCGCGCATCTCGAACCTGGCGAAGCGCAGGCCGATGGGCACCACCGACGCGGAGGGCCGGTTCGAGGTCCGCGGCCTCGACCCGGGCACCGCCTACGGTGTGCTGCTCGTCAGCGACACCCACGGCAATCGGCAGGTTTGGGTGCGGCCCGGCCTGCCCGGATCGGTGGAAGAGCTGGGCGAAGTCGCCTTCGAGGAGGGCGCACACTTCTTTGGGCGCATCTCAACCGCCCAGGGGCAACCCCTGGACCATTTGGCCATCGGTGCGGTCTGGTTGACCGAGCGCAGGGTGATCCCCGGCGAGGTCTACGAAGCGCGTTTGCCGGACAGCTACCGGGGGGCCTTTGACGCCGTCACGAACGCGGCCGGCGAGTTCCACTTCGGGCCGCTGCCCTCGGGCGCCTTTTTCGTGATCGTGCAAGAGCGCTGGCTCGGCCCCTTCCGCCTCGCCGCGGGCGAGAGGCAGGGGCCGGTGAACCTGGAAGTCGACAGTGACAGGCGCCGCGAGACCCAAGGCGCGATTCAGCTCACAGGTCACGTATTCGGCAGCGACGGCGAGCCCAACCCAAATGCCTGGGTGCGGCTGGTGCGCGCAAGTGAGGGCAACCCCATGGGTCGGCTTCCCGTGGCCTTCGGACCCGTGGACGCACAGGGCGCGTTCCGCTTCTCGGTTCCCGATCAGGGCGACTACCTGCTCGAAGCCGTGGATCTGACCGGACGGGATGGATCTAGCTCGAAGGAGTTGGTTCTGCCCAGCGAAGGCTCGGCTCTCAACCTCCACTTGCCTGCCCTACCCTTGCCGCCCACGGCGGTCGAAGGCTCCGTTTTCGATGCCGCGGGCCGGCCCCTCGCCGGGGTCCAGGTCGAACTCCTGCTCTCGCCCGCGTTGACCGGCTGCACCTGCTGGCGCTGGGAACGTGTTACCGATCCGGACGGACGCTTCGACTTCGGACCGACCCTCGACGCGGTTCATCAACTGCTCCTGCGCGACCCCCTGGGCCGCATCCCGCCCCTCTCGCGCCCGGTCCATCCGCGCCCCGAACCCTGGGAACTTTGGGCCCCCGAGTGAGCGCGTTCGACACCTGTGGTTAGGGCCGCGTGGCGGGCAGCACCAGGGGGGCGCCGCTGAGTGGATCTCTGAGGGTGCGAAGGGGTGTGCCGTAGGCGGCGCTGAGCCGATCCTCGCGCAGGATTTCGGCGGGCGGTCCGATGCAAAGCTCACCGTCCGGCCCGAGTAGCGCAACACGATCGCCGTGGAGTGCGGCCAAATGAAGGTCGTGCAGGGCGACCAGCACCGCGGCGCCGCGGCGAGCCAGGTCCGCGAGCACCCGCAAGGCCCCGTGGGCGTGGGCCGGGTCGAGGTTGGCGGTGGGCTCGTCCGCCAGGAACAGGGCCGGTGCCGGCGGCTCACCGCGGCGGCCTGTTACGCCGGCGATTTGGACCAGGGCGCGGGCCAACTCCACTCGCTGGGCTTCGCCTCCCGAGAGGGTGTCGACCGCGCGCTGCGCCAAATGCCGGGCGTCGAAGCGCGCCAGCGCGCGGCGCGCGAGGGCCAAGTCGCGCGGCCCCGGTCGGCGCGCGAAGTGCGGTTGGCGGCCGAGCAGCACGGTTTCGAGCGCGGTCAAACCCAAAGAAGCTCCCCCGGATTGGAGCACCAACGCCCGGCGGCGCGCCAAGCGGTCCGGCGACCAAGCGTCGAGCGCGCAACCGTCGAAGCTGAGCGTGCCGCGCTGCGGTGCTTCGAGCCCCGCCAACAGCCCGAGCAGGGTCGACTTGCCCACACCGTTCGGTCCGACCAGGGCAACCAGCTCACCGGCGCGAAGATCGAGGTCCAATCCGCCGAACAGCTCGCGTCCACCGCGGCGCACGGCCAACGAACGGGCCGACAGAAGCGGGCTAGGCGACGCCACTCGCGCGCGATGAGCCTCACCGCGCCCCGCTTCGGCAAAGTCAGATGCGCGCTCCACCTCGCCCCCCTCGACGACCGCGCAGGAAGAGCAAACCCAGGAAAAAAGGTCCTCCCAGGGCGGCTGTGAGGATTCCGATGGGGAGTTCCGCGGGAGCGACCAACAAACGCGCGCCCACATCGGCAATCAGCAACAACGTGGCCCCCAGCAGGGCCGCCGCCGGCAAGAGCGCGCGATGCCCCGCGCCGACGAGCAGCCGCGCCAGGTGCGGCACCACCAGCCCCACGAAGCCGATCGCGCCGACCAGGGCCACCGACGCTCCCACGGCCAGGGCGGCCGCGGCGACCAAATGCCGCTTCTCGCGCTCCACGTCCACTCCCAGGAGCGCCGCTCCGCGTTCCCCCACCAAGAGAGCGTCGAGTGAGCGCGACCTCCGCAACAACCAAATCAGAGCGGCAAGCAGGATCGGCGCGCCCCAATGAAGAGCGGGCCAAGTGGCGCGCGCAAGGCTTCCCAGGGACCAAAACGTGAGATCCCTCAGGGCACCATCGTCCGCGGCGAAAGCCGCGTAACCGATGAATGCTCCGGCCATGGCGGCGATCGCAACACCGGCCAGAATCAGCACGGTCCCCTCCACGCGGCCACTGGCTCCCGTTGCCGCGCGTGCCGCACGCAGTGCACACCAAGTGGCGGCGAGGGCCCCGCTGAAGGCCGCCATGGGCAATCCGGCCGGGAGAAGCCACTGGTTTGCCGGAGCGACGAGGGGCGCGACGAAGACGATCCACGCCACGGCTCCGACACCCGCGCCGGCGCTCGTGCCGACCAGTCCGGGTTCGACCAAGGGATTGCGCAGCAGGGCCTGCAGGGCCACCCCACCCAGGGCGAGGGCGGCTCCCACGAGCATGGCGGTCACGGCGCGCGGCAGGCGCACTTCGAGCAAAAGCCCCCGTTCGAGGGGCTCGGCCGCAGCGCCTCCGAGGATCGAAAGGACCCGGGCCGGGCCCAGGTCGCTTGGTCCGGTACCAAGGGCCAGCAGGAATGCAGCCAGGAAGGCCGACGCGAGGCCAAGAAGTATGCCGATGCGGCGCAGATCGGCGGAACGCCCGGGGAATGCGACGACAGTACCTGGGGCCCTGATCGGCCGCATGCGTGCATATCCCAGGACCCGCGCCGGAAGGCCCTTCACGGCGCGCAGGGGTCCCAAGGGTCGAAACCGGAAAGGTCGAGACTGGGGTAGATGTGTCGCGCCAACTCGTGGAGCGCTGAACTCAACCTCGGACCACCCGAAAGCATGAGGCTTTGATCCACCGCCAGGATTCGCCCGCGGGCAAGGGCGGACGTGCCACCCAAACCTGGCACCAACGTCTCGGCGCTGCGTGCGTCTAGCACCCCCAGACCGAACTCGGCCGCTCCGAGCACCACCCAGGTAGGGTCGGCCGCGCGAATCGCCTCCGCCCCCATCGGTTTCCAACCCTCGAGCGAGTCGGCCACATTGTGGGCACCCACCAGTTCGAGCAGCGCTGCCGCTGCCGTCCCGCGCCCACCCGCCAAGGGCGCGCCGCCGCCTGGATGCAACACCCAAAGCACGCTCGGCGCACCGCCCGAGGCATGCGAATGGGACTCCACGCGCTCCACCAACATCCGCACTTCGGTTTCCACGCGCTGGGCGAGCTGCTCGGCTCGCTGACGCTCGCCGAGGAGCGCACCGGCGCGCCGCACCCGCGCCAGCACCGCATCGAGTCCGTGCCCACCTTCTAGGCGCTCCACACGCACCCCGAGCCGCGCGAGTTGGCCGAGGGCCTGGGGCGGTCCTGCCTCGGCTGTGGCGAGGACCAGGTCGACCCCTAGGGCTGCCAGCCCTTCCACGGGCAAGTTGCGCACGTAACCGAAGACGGGTAAGTGCTCGGGGATCAACCCCGTGCGCATGGCCCCCACGTCCGCGCCCGCGATTCGCGGCTGAACCCCTAGGGCGAGCGCCACCTCGGCCGCGGCGGCGCCGGCCACGGCGATGCGCTGGGGCTTGCCACACGCACGCTCGGCCCCTTGGTCGCGGCCTCCCTCACCACTGCGCCCGACAGTTGCGCCCGCTTGGGGCGCTCCCGCATCGGCGGGAACACAAGCGAACAGCGCCAGGAGCGACACGGCCAGGAGGGGAGTCGCCTCCCAAAGGCACGCCAGGAGAGACTTCACGCCGCCACCTCCGTTCGCGGCAAGGCGCGCAACCACTCGCGCCACTCGGGCAACTCGTCCTGCCCGGGCTTGCGCAGCCCGAAGATCGAGAGCAGCAGCTCCCCTTCCGCTGTGTAGGCTTCGAGACTGCCCACACTGCGGCCGGCTTCGGCAGGCTTGCGCACGACGAAACACTCGTCGATCGCATCCTCACGCACGTGCAGATCGAAGCCGGGGTCGAGCACGTTGAGCCAGCCATCGTGGCGAACGATGCGCTTGGCCGGTCCACTGTGGATTTGGATGCAGCCCGGATTTCCAACGAAGATCATGAGCGGGCAATCCAGTTCCCGTGCGGCGAGCAGGGTCCGGTCGAGGGCGCCGCGCCCCACCGGACGGGCCAAGTCGCGCGGCACGAGATCCAAGGCTTGCCTGCGGGTCACGCGGTGACGTCCGAGCAATCCGAAGAACTCATGCGGGTCCTGCATCGCTCGCCAACCCGCTTCGAAGGCGGCGGCATCGGGAGCGGGATTGGGCATCGGAAGCGCGGGGCTCGGCTCGACGGACGTCACGGGCTGCTGATCGGCGGCGCGATGGCGACTCACCAGACGCCGAAACGCATCGGCATCACTCTCGGGGAGCAGGAAGAGCTTGTGGAGCGCCACCCCATCGGCCCCGAAAAACTGCACGGAACGGGACGCCCGGCCGCGCACCTCGCGTTCGACCGCGAGGGCAAACCTCCAGCGCCCGGGGAAGAGACGCAGGTCGATCGTTCCACCGATCACGAGCCCGTGGGGAGCGCCCGGCGCCAGGGACAACCCCTTCCATGGACCGTTGACCTCGATCACCGCATGGGCGTTGCGGGTGACGGTCTTGACCGTTCCCAAGTCTGCGAGGTCCGCCAGAAGCTGGGGCCAGCCGGGCTCGAGCTTCGAAACCCACAGACTCAAATCGTGCGCGCTGGCCGAAGCGCCCGCATCGCCGGCGGCGGCGCTGAGCAGTTCGAGTTCGGTGACGCCCAGCCGCTGGGCTGCCTCGGAAGGCATCAGCCTGCGCCCGCGCGGCACGGCGGTTTCGAGGGCGGCCCAACCGGCAAGCAGGTCGGCGGCGGAGCGGCGGAGCGAAACATCGGCTGTCGATTCGATCGGGATCCTGGAGGCCATTGGAGGAGTGAGATGGAAGAGGTCTGGGGAGCCCGCAGCCGAACAGGGCCGCGGGGCGGTGAATGGGTGGGGCTCCGGGGGATTCGGGCCCCCCGAAGCCCCGCGCGACGGACCGGAGTCCGCCGCGCGATCGATCCGCGCGGAACTCAGCGCAGGGTGTTTTCCAGGTAGCGCACGGCTGCGGCCTTGAGCGGATCACCGAGCAATACGCCGTTCGCCAAGAGCAACACACCGGGAAGCCCCGTGCCGCGGGCGTCGACGAAAACCGCATCACCGGCGATGAACTGGCCGGGGTTGAACCAGGTCGCGTCGGCGAAGGTGCCGGGCACACCGCCGGGTTCACCGCCCTGGTTCAAAAACAGCTTGTGGCGCACGGGCGTGAGCCAGTCGTGCACGGCCAGCAGGATGTCGGGATACCCGTCCGCATTCACATCGGCGACGCGCACGCGCAAGCGAATCGGGTCGGTCGACTGGGACTCGAGGAAACTGTTCGGATCGTCGACGAAGAAACCCGTCGCGCCCCCTTGCATCCCGCCTTGATTGATCCAGACGTCGTTCGAGTTCGAAGTCGGAATGACCAGCAAACTGTTGGCGATCACGATGTCGAGGTCCCCATCCCGATCGATGTCGACGAAGGCGGCGTGCAGCGAGTTGTCGGAGAAGGCTCCCGGCATGCGCAGGTCGGTGGCATCGAGGAAAGCGCCTTGCCCGTCGTTCATCAGGAGCACGTTGCGCTGCCCCGGCCCGCCGAGCAGCCCCGCGGGGTCGCTCTTGGTGATGAAGAGGTCGAGGAAACCGTCGTTGTCCACGTCCCCCACCGCGACCGAGGTGCTGCGCGTCAGGGTGTCGTTCCAGGTGGGATCGACGAATCCCGCATGCTCGACGAACTGACCCGCGCCATCGCCCAGATACAGCCGGTCGACACCGCCCGGCTGGGGCAGGTGCCCCTCGGGGCCGTTGACCACCACCAGGTCGAGGTTGCCGTCGCCGTCCAAATCCGCCAGGGCCAAGTCGGAGG
>JBJHAV010000104.1:0-12554 GCA_050480685.1 Planctomycetaceae bacterium
GAACGGCCCAGCGGACGGCCCAGCGGACGGCCCAGCGGACGGCCCAGCGGAAGGCCCAGCCGACGACGCCCCACCCGGCAGGCGGATCTCCAGGGGTACGGCTTCGTTCGCGGGGGAGGCTTCGCCCCCGGCGGAAAGCTCGGCTTTCGGTTCTTCGGCCGGGTCGTACCCCAGGGCCAAGCGGGCGAAAACACGCTCCAGGGTCGGCCGGCGCCAGGAGAGTTCGCGCACGGCCCAGCCGCGCCCGGCCGCCAAGGCGCCCACGTCCTCGCGCAGGTCGCCTTCGCCCTCGATCCGGAACACGTGGTGGATGCCCTCGCGCCCGTCGTGGTGCGCGGCGCGCACGCCGGGGAGCTGGGCGAGCAAACGCTTCGCCTCGGCTGGATCGGCCAGCGCGGCCTCCAGGCGCGTGTGGCTCGCACCGCCCAGTTCCTCGCCGAGTTTCTCGCGCGAGCCGTCGGCCACCAAACGCCCGTGGTTCAGGATGATCACCCGCGGGCAGACCGCTTCGATCTCCGCCAGGATGTGCGAGGAAAGCAGCACCGTGTGCTGGCTGGAAAGGTCGCGCAGGACTCCGCGCAGTTCGATGCGCTGCAAGGGATCCAGGCCGCTGGTGGGCTCATCGAGGATCAACACCTCCGGCCGCGGAAGGAGCGCCACGGCCAAACCCGTGCGCTGGCGCAGGCCCCGGGAGAGGCTGCCCACGAGGCTGCGGCGGCGGTCAGTCAAGCCGACCTGTTCGAGCACCTCGCCGATGCGCCGGCCGATCTCGCGGCGCGGCATGCGGTGCAGGCGGCCCTGGAAACGCAGCACCTCCTCCACCCGGTGTTCCCGGTAAAGGGGCACGTTCTCGGGCAGGTAGCCGATGCGCCGGCGCACCTCCAGGGACTCGCGCAGCACGTCGTGTCCGGCGATGCGCACGGTGCCGCGCGTGGCGGGCAAAAAGCCCGTCAAGATGCGCATGGTGGTGGTCTTTCCGGCGCCGTTAGGCCCGAGGAAGCCGACCACTTCGCCGCGCTCCAACCGGAAGGAGATGTCGTCGAGGGCGACGCGGCTGGCGAAGCGTCGAACCAGGTGCTGGACGTCGATCACGGCGAGCAGGGTACCGGGGCGAAAGGGGGCGCAACAAACCCGAGCACGGAAACGCGCCGCGCCCGCGCCCCTCCTCGGAGGAACACGGGCGCAACGGGGCCGGTCACGGGACCGCCGGAGTCACCTCCGGGCCGGCGGACTCGGCGGAGATCAGGTTTTGACTTCGAAGTCGGCGTCGACCGGCTCGTCCTTGCCCGCGTCGCCGCCGGAGCCGCCCGCATCCGCGCCGGGGCCCTGCGCGGAGCCCGACGCCTGCTGCTTCTGTTGCTCCTGCTGGTAGATCGCCTGACCGAGCTTTTGGGCCTTGGTCTGGAACTCCGCCAGGGCGCGCTCGATGGCGGCCTTGTCGTCGCCCTTGGCGGCGTGCTCCAGGGCCTGCTTGGCTTGCTCGATCTCCTGGCGGTCGGCCTCGGAGAGTTTGTCGCCGTGCTCTTCGAGCTGGCGCGAGGTCTGGTGCACGACGGCTTCGGCCTGGTTGCGCGTCTCGACCAGTTCCCGGCGCGCCTTGTCCTCGCCGGCGTGGGTCTCGGCCTCCCGGCGCATGCGCTCGATCTCGTCGTTGGTCAAGCCGCTGGAGGACTCGATGCGGATCTTCTGCTGCTTGCCGGTGCCCTTGTCGACCGCGGTCACGTTCAGGATGCCGTTGGCGTCGATGTCGAAGGAGACTTCGATTTGCGGCACGCCCCGCGGCGCCGGCGCGATGCCGTCCAGCATGAACTTGCCCAGGGTGCGGTTGTCCTTGGCGAACTCGCGCTCGCCCTGGACCACGTGGATCTCCACGCTGGGCTGGTTGTCACTGGCGGTCGAAAAAACCTGGCTCTTGGAGGTCGGGATGGTCGTGTTGCGCTCGATCAGGCGCGTGGCGACCCCGCCCATGGTCTCGATGCCCAGGGAGAGCGGCGTGACGTCGAGCAGCACCACGTCCGAGACCTCACCCGCCAGGATGCCGCCCTGGATGGCGGCGCCCAGGGCGACCACCTCGTCGGGGTTGACGCTCTTGTTGGGCTCCTTGCCGAACATGTCCTTGACCAGCTTCTGCACGGCGGGGATGCGCGTGGAGCCCCCCACCAGGATGACTTCGTCGATCTGACCCGGCTGCAGGCCGGAATCCTCCAGGGCCTTCAGGCAGGGGCGCCGGGTGCGATCAACCAGTTCGGCCGTGAGTTGCTCGAACTTGGCGCGGCTGACGGTCACCGCCAGGTGCTTCGGACCGGTCTGGTCCATGGTGATGAACGGCAGATTGATCTCCGTGCTCATCGTGCTGGAGAGCTCGCACTTGGCCTTCTCGCAGGCCTCCTTGAGGCGCTGCAGGGCCATGGCGTCGCCGCGGATGTCGAGCCCGGAGCTCTTCTTGAATTCCCCGGCCACGTATTCGATCAGCGCTTCGTCGAAGTCGTCGCCGCCCAGGTGCGTGTCGCCGTTGGTGGCGAGCACTTCGAAGACTCCGTCACCGATTTCCAGGATCGAGATGTCGAAGGTACCGCCGCCCAGGTCGTAGACCGCCACGCGGCCGGACTTGTTCTTGTCCAGGCCGAAGGCCAAGGTCGCGGCCGTGGGCTCGTTGATGATGCGCACCACCTCCAGGCCGGCGATCGTGCCCGCGTCCTTGGTGGCCTGGCGCTGGGAGTCGTTGAAGTAGGCCGGCACCGTGATCACGGCCTTCTCGACCTTCTCGCCCAGGTGCGCCTCGGCCGCTTCCTTGAGGGCCGAAAGGATCATGGCGCTGATCTCCGGCGGCGAGTAGCTGCGGTCCCCCGCCTGGACCTTGACCAGCTCGTCGCTGCCGCCCACCAGTTGGTAGGGCACCAGCTTCTCGTCCTGGCCGACCTCGGCGTGCCGACGTCCCATGAAGCGCTTGATCGAGAAGACCGTGCGCGTGGGGTTGGTGACGGCCTGGCGTTTGGCCGGAGCGCCCACCAGGCGGCTGCCGTCGCCGGTGAAGGCCACCACCGAAGGGGTCGTGCGCGAACCTTCCAGGTTCAGGATCACGTCCGGTTGGCCGCCTTCCATCACGGCGACCACCGAGTTGGTGGTGCCCAGGTCGATGCCGATGATCTTGGTCGTTTTGCTCATGCTGTCTCCTTGGGCCCGCGGGGTCGGGCCGGGGCTGGGCCGGGGTAGGAACAAACTCCGTGCCAAGCCCTCGGACGTCCTCTCGGCCCCCTTCGGCACCGGAGGACCCCGGCATCCTGCCAGATCGACAGGCACGCGCGAGCCCCGCGGAAGCGGCTGCCAGATCGGCAGCCAGCGCCCTCAGGGCAGCCCGTACTCCTTGATCTTGCGGTAGAGGGTCCGCTCGCCGATGCCGAGCACCGCCGCGGCGCGCTGGCGGTTGCCCTCCACCAGCTCCAGGTTGGCGGCGATCAGGTCGCGCTCGACCTCCGCCAGGGAGCGGCCCGCCAGTTCGTACCCCGCGGCCGGGGGCGGGGTGGGCGCGGCGCCGGCCTGGCCGCGCAGGATCTCGGGCACGTCCTCCAGGTCGAGCACGTCCGAGCGCGCCAAGAGCACCATGGTTTCGACGGCGTTGCGCAGTTCGCGCACGTTGCCCGGCCAGGGGTGGCGCATCAGCACCGCCCGCGCCTCGGGCGAAATGCCGCGCACCGCCCGCCCGTGCTGGCGGGCGAACTCGGCGATGAAGTGGTCGAGCAAAAGCGGCAGGTCCTCGCGGCGCTCCCGCAGGGGCGGCAGTTCGACCGTGACCACCTGCAGGCGGTAGAGCAGGTCCTCGCGGAAGCGGCCCTTGGCGACCAGTTTGGCGAGGTCGTGGTTCGTGGCCGCCACCAGGCGGATGTCGACCTTGCGCACCTGGTTCCCCCCCACCGGCTGCACCTCGCGGGTTTCCAGCACCCGCAGGAGCTTGGCCTGGGTTTCGAGGGGCATGTCCCCGACCTCGTCCAAGAAGAGCGTGCCGCGGTCGGCGTGCACGATGCGTCCCTCCTTGGCCGCCACGGCGCCGGTGAAGGCGCCCTTGGTGTGCCCGAAGAGCTCGGATTCGATCAGGCCCTCGCTGAGGGCCGCGCAGTTCATGGCGACGAAGTTGCGGCCTGAGCGCGGACTGTTGGTGTGGATGGCGCGCGCCACCAGTTCCTTGCCCGTGCCGCTCTCCCCCAGCACGAGCACCGTGGCGTTGGTCGGGCTGACTTGGCGCAAAATCTCGAACACACGCCGCATGGGCGCGGAGTTGCCGAGGATGCCCTCGAAGCCGTAGCGCTCTTCGAGCTGTTGGCGCAGTTCGCGGTTGGCGCGCCGCAGCCGACGGGTTTCGATGGCGCGTTCCAGGCGCGTGCGCAGCTCCGCGATGCGCACCGGCTTTTCGATGTAGTCCGCGGCGCCGCGGCGCATGGCGTCCACGGCGGTGCCCACCGAACCGTGGCCGGTGATCAAAAGCACCGCGGCTTCCGGTTGCAGGCTCTGGGCCTCGTGCAAAAGCGCCAAACCGTCCAGGTCGTGCATCACCAGGTCGGTCAAAACCGCGTCGAAGGTCTGCTCGCCCATGCGCTCCAGCCCTTCGCGGCCCGATCCGGCCAAGGTGCACTCGTAGCCGTCGAGTTCGAGGCCCTCGGCCAAGGCCTCCGCGTGCCCCTCGTCGTCGTCGACCACCAGCACCCTGGGCCCCGGTCCGCTCTCCGCCGCCACAGCGCTCATGCGGGTTTCTCCTCGGCGCGCGGCCGCTTGGCGCCGGTCAACTCGACCGCCAGGGGCACGGTGAACGAAAAACACGTGCCTCGCCCCAGTTCACTCATCACACGAATCTCCCCGCCGTGTTCCTCGACGATGCGGCGGGTGGTCGACAGACCCAGGCCCGTGCCGCCCTTTTTGTCGGACCAGTACACGTCGAAACAGCGTTCGAGCTGGTCCGGGCGCATGCCGTGGCCGGTGTCCGTGATCGAGACCTCGGCGTCGTTGCCCACCCGGCGCAGGCGCACGAGCAATTCGCCGCCGGTGGGCATGGCTTGACGCGCGTTCACGAGCAAATTGAGCAGCGCCTGCTTGATGTGCGTTTCGTCGATCAATACCAGCGGCAGCCCGATTTCCAGATCCACGTGTTGGCGGATGCCGGCCTGGGCGTTTTCCGGCTCCACGAAATCGAGCACCTCCTGAACGACACGCGCCAGATCCTGGGGAGCGCGATCGACCACGCCGCCGCGCACGTATCCGAGAAAGTCCTCGACAATCGATTCGAGGCGCTCGACCTCGCGTTTGAGCGTCGCGACGCGTTTGGTGCTGCGCGCTTCCCACGGGCGCTGGGGTTCGTCCGCCGGCCGCTGGGCGGCGAGGCGTTCGAACTCCTCCTGCAGCAGGGCCAGTTGGATCGCCATGGTCGAGAGCGGGTTTTTGATCTCGTGGGCCAGGCCCCCCGCCAGGCTGGAGAGCCACTCGCCGCGCCTCGGTCCGCTGGCGGCGGTGGGCGGCGGGCGGTAGTCGGCTGCCCCGGCGGAGGCGGGATCCGCGGGCGGTGCGCCGGAGCCGGGTTCAGGGTCGGAATCGCGGGGAGGCATGGCCGGAGACGGTCCTTAGGGGGCTTCGGCCGCAGGTCGCCCTTGGGGACGCGCGCGGCGGCGGGCTACCTTAGCAGCGGCCCGGCGCGGGCCCGAAGGGCGCTCCCGGCCCCGAAAACGGCGCCGCCGCTCCCCATGCAGGACCACGCCAGCGAGCCCCAGGGCAGTCCGCCCCGATCCTCCCCCAGGCGCCTCGGGGTTTCGGAGTCCATCGGCGCCGAAACGCTCGCCGCCGCGCGCGCCGCCCTCGAAGGCGGGGGCGCGGTCGGCCTGCCCAGCGAGACGCTCTATTGGGTGGCGGAGCGCGAACCCGAATCCCCCCCGGCCGCCGAACCCGTCACCCGATGGCTGGCCTCCCGCGCCGCGCTCCTGGAAGCCGCCGCCGGCGCCGAAGGTGTTCCCCGGGCGGTCCTCGCGCGCCTGGTGGAGCGCTACTGGCCCGGTCCCCTGGTGCTCGAACTCCGACTGGGAGCCGCCCGGGGGTCCGTGGATGGCTGGACGCGGTTTGCCCTGCCGGCCCATCCCCTGGCCCAGGCCCTGGCCGAAGCGCTGCCCTTCCCGCTCTGGACCCGGGAGGCCTTCGGCCCGTCCGGCGAGCCCCTGGTGGACGCCGACGCGCTGGTCGCCGAGCGGGGCGCGGAGTTGGCCCTGGTCCTCGACGGCGGCCCGACCCGCCTGGGGGAGCCGGCGGGCATTTTGCGCATCGGACCCGGCACCTTTCGGCTGCGGCGTGAGGGGCTGCTGCCCATCGAGGACCTGCGCCGCACCGGCGGACTCTCGATCGCTTTCGTCTGCACCGGCAATACCTGCCGCAGTCCCATGGCCGAGGGCCTGGCCCGGGACCTGCTCGCCCGGCGGCTGGGCACCCGCGACCTGGCGGCCTTCGGCTTCCGGCTGTCCTCCTCCGGCGTGGCCGCTGGGCGTACCCAACCGGCCGCGGGCCATGCGATCGCGCTGCTGGCCGAGCGCGGAATCGACCTGTCGGGCCACCGCTCCCAGCCGTCGTTGCCCGAGGAGATCGCCCGCACGGACCGGGTCTACACTCTGACCCGCGCCCACCTGGAGGCCCTGGCCGCCCAGCTCCCGCCGGGGCGGGCCGGGCACCTGGAACTCCTGGATCCCGAGGGCCGGGATGTGCCCGATCCGGTGGGCGGCAGCCGCGAGGACTACGCCCACTGCGCGGCGACCCTGGAGCGGGCCCTGCGCGCGCGGCTCGAGGACTGGGCCTGAGACGCAGGGCGTCACGGCCTGAGCCGCGGGGCCTCGCGGCCCATGCTGGGCAGCCCCCGGCCTAACCCTTGTCCGCCTCCGCTAGGATGCCCCAGGCGGCCGGCCCGTCGGCGGCGGCGAGCAGAGCGTCGCGCACCGTTTCCTTGCCGAGCACCCGGGCGATGTCCGCCAGGGTGCGGATGTGGACCAGCTTTTGGGAGCGCGGGATCAGGAGCAAAACCACCAGGTGGGTCGGCCGCGCGTCGATGCTGTCGAAGGACAGGCCCCCGGCCCGGGTGACGATGCCCAGGGCGCCGACCACCTGCTCCAGGCCCTCGACCGCCGCGTGCGGGATGGCGATGCCCCGCTCCATGCCGGTGGACATGGAGCGTTCCCGGGCGACCACCAGATCGAGCAGCTCCCCTTCGCGCTCGGCCGGGATGCGCCCGCGGCCGGCCAGATGGCGGACCAGGGCGGCGATGGCCTCCCACTTGTCCTGGGCCTCGAAGGGCAGCAGCACGTCCTCGGACGCAAGGAGTTCGCTCAACTGCACGGGAATGGTCCGGGTGGAGGGCCGGGGGGGCACACGGGCCTTCCCCGGCGGAGGCGGGACACTACCCGCTGCCGCTCGACCCCACAAGGCACCCCGTCCCCCGTTCGCGGGAAGCCGCCGGGAAGAACCGGCGCTGCCGGATCGTCCACGAGCCGCACCGGGGTCCGCGCTCCAGGCCCCCTGCGCTTTGCAGCGCGCTCCGGGGCGCTTAGAGTGCCCGCGGCCGCCCGGCTGCGATCCCCCTTGACCTCTCACGGACCGAATTGCGCGCTGCCGCCGACCGCTCTGCCGACTGCTCCGGCCGACCGGCCCGATCCCGCCGGCGACCCCGGCCTCCCCTCCGACGAGCCCACGCCCAGATGACCTCCCACTCGCCCTCGGAACGGACCTCGCGCCACGCCGACCCGGTCCTTCACTCCCCGCCGGTCCCGGGTCCCAGCGCCAAGCCTGTCCGGAGGGTGCGCGATGGGATCCGCCGGTGGGCAGCCGGTTTCAGCGCGGCCCTCCTCGGTGCCCTGGCCGGCACCCTCGGGTTCGCCGGAGTCATCCCCGCCTGGACCCCGGCCGCCGAGGCGGCCCTGCAGGCGCGGCCCGCGGCGGCGGCGGCCCAGGATGACGTCCCCCCGATCCAGGAGGAAGGCGGCTTTTACATCCTCAACTTCTCCGAGGACGGCGCCCAGGGCATGAAGCTCGAGGAGTTCGTCAAGCGCTGCCAGGAGGTGACGGGCCTCAACTTCGTGATCTCGAAGGACTCGCGCGACCAGATGCGCAACGAAGTCGTGCAGATGCTCGGCTCCAAGCGCATCCCGAAGCAGGACTTCTACGCGTTCTTCCAGATCATCATGTTCATCCACGACTTCGCCTGCATCGAAGTCGGCCCGCCGGGATTGAGCGTGATCGTGATCCAAACCCTGACCGGCCCGCGGGGTGCCCAGCAGGGCACGATCAAGCAGCGCGCGATCTACGTGCTGCCGGAGGAGCTGGAGCGCTACGCCGACCAGCCCGCGACGCTGATCACCACCATGTTGACCCTGCCCAACACGGAGGTGCGCGCGCTGACCAACGCCCTGCGGCCCCTGCTCGACGCCAACACCCAAAACTTCCTGCCGGCGGGCGGCAGCAATTCGGTGCTGCTGACGGGCTTCGGCGCGAGCATCTACCAGTTCGCCCAGTTGCTCTTCGCCATCGACCGCGATTCCGCCGTCGAAACCACGCGCACGCCGATCTTTGAGTCCGTTCGCTTGGAATTCGCCGCGGCCCAGGACGTGTCCGGCATCGTCAGCGAACTGCTCCAGGCGCGCAGCGAAGCCATGCGCCAGGTGAACCGCCCGCGGGCCGTGGAAGGCGGCGCGCCCCAAGCTCCCCGCACCGAGGTCGAGCCGAAGCTGGTGGTCGAGCCGCGCACCAACTCCCTGATCATCGTGGCGCTCCCCGAGGAGATGCCGAACATCAAGGAACTGATCGCGCGCCTGGACGCGGAGGTCGTCGAACCCGAGCGCAACTACCACATCTACACGCTGGAAAACGTGGGCGCCGAGGACCTGGCCGCCACCCTGGAGCAGTTCCTGAGCGATGCCCGCCGGGTCACCGCCCCGGTGGGCGGAACCGGCGGCCGAACCGCGCAGCCAGCCCAAGCGGGGCAGACCTCCCAGGCACAGGACGACGTGGTGGTTGTGCCCGAGCCGACCACGAACTCGCTGCTGATCGCGGCCAACAAGAACCGCTATGCGGAGGTCGTCGAGCTGATTCGCCTCTTGGACCAACGCCAGGACCAGGTGCTGATCGAAACGGCCCTGATCGAACTGACCGGCCAAGACTTCCGCGACATCGGCGTGGAGCTCGGTTTTGCCGAGATCCCCGGAGTGGGCAGCACCGGCGGCTTTGGCGTCACCAGCTTCGGCCTCAGCGAGTTTGGCGTGAACTCGGAAGGCACCCCCGTCACGCGCATTCCGCTGCTGCAAGATGGCATCACGGCCGGCATCCTGGACGGCAACGACTTCTCGCTGCCCTTCCTGGTGCGCCTGTTCCAGCGCACCGAGTCCGCCAACGTGCTGAGCGTGCCGTCGATCCTGGTCAACAACAACGGATCGGCGACGATTTCGACCCTGGACGAAGAGCCCTTCACCCAGGTCACCGCCTTCGGCGGTGCGGGCGGGGGCCAAACCCAGGAAAACTTCCAGGGGTACCAGAACGCCGGTATCACCCTGATCATCTCGCCTTCGATCAGCGCCTCGCGCTACCTGCGCCTGGGTATCGAGCTGGAAGTATCGAACTTCGGCGAGAAACAGAGCGCTTCGATCCCCCCGCCGCGGGTCACCCGGCGCCTGGTGACGAGCGTCAACGTGCCCGACGGGGACACCATGGTGATCGGCGGTGTGATCACGAACAACACCAGCCAGGTCAGCCGCAAGACCCCCTTCCTGGGCGACCTGCCGCTGATCGGCCGGCTGTTCCGGCGCGACACCGACACCGAGCGCAAGCGCACGCTCTACTTCTTCGTCACGCCGCACATCCTGTCCGACCGCGACTTCGCGGACTTGGCCGAAATCAGCTACCGCAAGAAGCTCGAAGCATCGGACGTGATCGGCGCCGACCGCGTGCGCATGATCGACGCCGACTTCGGCCGCCGCAGCACCGAGCCGGAACTCGAATCCTTCGAGGTGCCGCTCTACCGCGTGCCTTCGAGCGGACAGGTGCGCCCGGAGGATGTGGGCCTCGATCCGATCCGCAGGGCCGAACTGCTGCGCGAGAATCGCAACGCTTCCCAGCCCGCGGCTGCCGCGCCCGTCCAAGCGAACGGCGAACCCGAATGAGCACCGTCGCCGATCTACTGATCGAGTCCGGACTCTCGCGCGAGCGGCTCGAAGAGTGCCGGCGGCTCGCCTCCAGCAGCGGCGAGTCCTTGGACCGTGTGCTCGTCGCCAAGGATTACCTGAGCGAAGAGGCGGTCCTGGCGGCCTACGCGCGCCTCTTGGGCTACGAGTTCCGCCCGAGCCTGGAGGGCGTGCGCGTCCCCGGTGACTTCGTGAACCGCATCCCGGTGCAGTTCTCGCGCAACTACAGCCTGGTGGCGCTGGAGCAGACCGCGGACGGGGCCATGCGTGTGGCCACACCCTATCCGCTCGACCTGAACCCGATGGACGACCTGGCCGGCATGCTCGGACTCGAGCTGGAGCCGGTCCTGGCGCCGCGCCAGGAGATCAACACGTTGATCGCGCGGGCCTATCGCCACAAGGCGGACGGAGTCGACGAGGCGCTCGCCGACGTGGCCGAGGACGGCGACATATCCGGGCTGGCCAAGGAGCTCGACGAGGCCGAAGACGTCCTGGACGTCTCGAACAAGGCCCCGATCATCAAGCTCGTCAACACGATCCTGTTCCAGTCCCTCAAGCTGCGCGCATCGGACGTCCACTTCCATCCGTACCCCGACCGCACCCAGGTTCGCTTTCGGATCGACGGCATCCTCTACGACATGGATTCCATCCCGCGCAAGGCACACGAAGCGATCGTGAGCCGCGTCAAGGTGATGGGCAAGATGGACATCGCCGAACGCCGCCTGCCCCAGGACGGCCGAGCCACCATCCGCCTGGGCGAAGGCGAGGTCGACGTGCGTATCAGCTCGGTGCCCACCAGTCTGGGCGAACGCATCGTCATGCGTCTGCTCGACAAAACCGCCAAGCTCTACACCATCGGCGAGATCGGCCTCGACCTGCGCAACCAGGAGATGCTGCGCGAGTACCTGGGCTGGACCTCGGGCATCATCCTGGTCACCGGCCCGACCGGTTCAGGCAAGACGACCACGCTCTACGCCGGCCTGACCGAGGTGGACACCACCCAAAAAAACGTCCTCACGATCGAGGACCCGGTCGAATACTCCCTGCCCGGCATCAGCCAGGTCCAGGTGGCCACGAAGAAGGGCCTGACCTTCGCCTCGGGCCTGCGTTCGTTCCTGCGCCAGGACCCGGACGTGATGATGGTCGGCGAGATCCGCGACCTGGAAACCGCCGAGGTGGCGATCCGCGCCGCCCTGACCGGCCACCTGGTGCTCTCGACGGTGCACACCAACGATGCCGCCAGCACGATCACCCGCATGGT
This sequence comes from Planctomycetaceae bacterium, assembly GCA_050480685.1. Classification (GTDB taxonomy): domain Bacteria; phylum Planctomycetota; class UBA1135; order UBA1135; genus JBJHAV01. The sequence continues at coordinate 11,449 of JBJHAV010000104.1, forward strand.
CGACCAGGGCGTGGAGCCGTACCTGGTCGCCAGCTCCCTGATCCTGGTGATCGCCCAGCGCCTCGTGCGCACGGTCTGCCCCCACTGCAAGGTGCTGGGCGAGATCACGCCCGAATGGGCGGCCAAGCTCAAGAAGCTGAACCTGCAGCTCGAGCACTTGGACGGACAGGTTGCCTACGGCGAAGGCTGCGACGAGTGTTTCCACACGGGTTACAGCGGCCGTACGGCGATCTACGAGTTCATGCCGGTGGACGAAATTCTGCGCACGCAGATCATGGAAGGCGCCACCGCATCCCAGATGCAACGCAGCGCCATCGAGCGCGGCATGGTCACCCTGCGCATGGATGGGTGCGACAAGATCCGTCAGCGGCTGACGACCGCCGACGAGGTCCTGCGCATCACCCAGATGGACATGGGCTAGACCCGCCGCCGATCCTCCGCCCATGCCGATCTTCCAATACAAGGCCTACGCCAGCGGCGGAGCGGTCCGCACGGGAGTGATCGACGCGGACACGCCGCGGGAGGCGCGCCAGCGCCTTCGGCGCGAGAACCTGCTCGTCTCGGAACTCAAGCAGGTCGCGCGCCAGGGCAAGGCCAAGGTCATCGCCGGCGCTCCGAAGGCCCGCAAGGGACTGCGGGAGCTGTTTTCACAAGCACGCTCGCGCTCAGCATCGGGCCCCAGCGGGCGCGACACGGAGCTCGTCGCCGCGATCACGCGCCAAGTCGCAACCCTGCTCGGCGCCGGCATCCCCCTGGCCGAGGCCCTGCGCGCCATCATCGACCAGGCGGAATCGGTGCGCATCGAGACGCTCTTCCGCGAAATTCGTCAGAGCGTCACCCAGGGCAAGAGCCTCGGCGATGCCTTGGCCGAGCACCCGACCCTGTTCTCCGAGATGTACGTGAACATGGTCCGCGCCGGCGAAGCAACGGGCCAGGTCGACATCGTGCTCTCGCGCTTGGCGGATTTCATGCAGGCCCAGCGCGCCTTGCAGCGCAAGGTCGTCTCGGCGCTGACCTATCCGGTCCTGATGATCACCCTGGGCGTGGTCGTGGTCGGTGTGCTGATGACCTTGGTGGTGCCTCAAATCACCGCCATGCTGGAGGAC
>JBJHAV010000105.1:0-12405 GCA_050480685.1 Planctomycetaceae bacterium
AAGAAGGGGGGGTGGAGTTGGCGCCAGGCACCGTCCCCACCCACTTGCAGAGGGGAGGGGGTCGGGTAGGCTCCGCGGTCATGGGGCTGGCACTGGAGGTCCGCGGGCTGGTCAAGCGCTACGGCACCCTCGTCGCCGTCGACGGCATCGACTTCGAGGTCGCGGCCGGCACCTGCCTCGGCTTACTCGGCCCAAACGGAGCGGGCAAAACCACCACCATCGAGGTCCTCGAAGGCCTGCTCGAACCCGACGGGGGCGAGGTCCGCATCCTCGGCCGCACCTGGCGCGAGGACGCCCAGGGCATCCGCCGGCGCATCGGAGTCCAACTCCAGGAGACCGATCTCCTGCGCAAGCTGACGGTCACCGAGACCCTGCGCCTGTTCGCAAGCTTCTACCCGGCCCCCCGGCCCCTCGCCGACGTGCTCCACCTCGTCGGCCTGGGCGAAAAACGCGGCGCTCAACTCGAACACCTCTCCGGCGGTCAGCGCCAACGCCTGACCCTCGGCTGCGCCCTGGTCGGCGATCCGGACCTGCTCTTCCTGGACGAGCCGACCACCGGCCTCGATCCCCAGGCGCGCCGGCGCGTGTGGGAGATCGTCGAAACCTTCAAGGCCGAGGGCGGCACGGTGCTGCTCACCACCCACTACATGGAGGAGGCCGAGCGCCTGGCGGACGAGTTGGTGGTGGTGGATCGCGGGCGGGTGGTGGCGCGCGGCCGGCCAGCGGCGCTGATCGACGCGCTGGAGGCGGAGACGATCGTGCGGCTCGCGGCGCGGGAGGCCCACCGGGCGCGGGCCGAGGCACTCTTCACCGCCGGCGCCCTGGGCAAACTGCCGGGGGTGCGCGAAGCCCGCCTGGAGCAAGGCGGTTTTGTGCTCGCCGTGGCCGAAACCCAGGCGGCGATCGGTGCGTTGCTCGCGCTGATGGCGGCCGAACGCATCGAACTCGAGGACCTCTCCAGCCACCGGCCGACCCTGGAGGACGTGTTCGTCGCCCTGACCGGGAGGCACCTGCGCGATGCGTGAACTCCTCGAACTGACCCGCGTGCGCGTGCTCTTGACCGTGCGCGAGCCGGAAGCGCTCTTCTGGGTTTTTGCGTTCCCCCTGGTGCTGGCGGCGGTGCTCGGTTTCGCGTTCCGCCAGGCCGGGCCGGCCCCGTCGCGGGTGGCGGTATTGGACGGTCCGGGGGCCGCGGAACTCGTGCAGCGGCTGGTGGAGCGCACTTTCGAAGGCTCCGGGATCGAACTCGCTTCGCCCCCAAAACTCCCGGAAGCGGACGGCGCGCCGCGCCTGGCCAGCGGCGCCATCGACGCTTTGCTCGTGCCCGCGGATTCGGCCGAGGGTTTCCCGGCCGTGCGTTTCGATCCCGCCCGCCCCGAGGCCGAACTCGCACGCCTGCGCCTCGAAGTCGCCTTCGAGCGCGCGCCAACGGACCGTGAAGCGCGCCTCTCGCCGCTGCCCACCACCGAGCGCGGCTCGCGCTACATCGACTTTTTGCTGCCCGGCCTGCTCGGCATGAACCTGATGGGCACGGGCATGTGGGTGATCGGCTTCGCGGTGGCCGAACTGCGCCAACGCAAGGTGCTCAAGCGCCTGCTCGTCACGCCCATGAACCGGGCCAAGTTCCTTGCCTCCTTTCTGCTCGCGCGCCTGGTGTTCCTGGTGGCGGAGGTGGCGCTCCTGGTGGCTTTCGGCGTGTGGGTGCTCGACGTGCCCTTCCGCGCCGGCCTGATCGGATTCGCGCTGCTCTCGCTACTCGGCGCGGTGACCTTCGCCGGCCTGGGCCTGGCGGTCACCTGCCGGGTGCGCACGATCCAGGGCGCTTCCGGCGTGCTCAACCTGGCGATGATGCCCATGTGGCTGCTCTCCGGGGTGTTCTTCTCCTACGAGCGATTCCCCGAGGTTTTGCACCCGATCCTCGCCTGGCTGCCGTTGACGGCCCTCAACGATGCCCTGCGCGCGACCATGCTGGAGGGCCGCTCGCTCCTGGACCTCGGCTTCGAACTTGCCGTGCTCGGCCTGTGGGCCGCCGTTTCCTTCGCCCTGGCCCTGCGCTTTTTCCGCTGGGCCTGATCGCCCCTCAGGGCCGTTCGGGCGCCGGCCGCGAGTCGCGCAGCTCGCGGTTCAGCTCGCGCCGCCGGGCCAGTTCGCGCTCCAGGGGGTCCGGCACCAGCTCGGCCGGGTCCGGGGCCGGCACGTAGGCGTCCCCGCAGCGGTAACAGTGGATGCCCTCGGCCAGGGGCGCACCGCAGGCCGGGTTCTGGCAGGACCGGGCCAGGGGCTCGCCGCAGCACCCGCAGAAGGGGCCGGGCGCCTGGGTGAAGGTGGGGCGCAGCTTCAGCCCGCCGGCCACCAGGAAGGGGTCGTTGGTCGGGCAGTGGGGGCCCGCGCAGTAGGCCAGGGCGACGGCCGGCGCGGCGGCCTCGTGCCCCAGGGCATCCAGGTCCAACTCCAGAACCCGTGCCAGGTCTCGGACTCGGTGGTCCGCCAGGGCATGGGGATTGCCTTTCTCGAAGCCCGAAACGGCACCCTGGCTCGCCCCAATCCTCCCGGCCACGAACGCCTGGGTCAGCCGCAGTGACTTGCGACGTTCCGCGAAGATGCGTCCGAGGGTGGGAGCGGTGGCGGTCATGGCCGTTCGCCGGGCGAGATCGCCCAGGCGGGTGGCTCGAGGTATCTGGATATTGCTTTGTGGAAAACTCGCCAGGAGGGTTTCCCCGGGGAAGAAACCGAGCCTAAGCGGGCTTCTCGGGCCCGTCAAGGGCGGCTGAGCGGAAATCCAGATGTATCTAGATGCCGCTCTGGATATCAGGCCTGTCGCCGCGCGAGCGCCGGCAGGGGGGTGCTCGCGGCGAGCGCCACCACCACCAGCGCCAGGCTCAAAGCGAGCGCCGCCCCCAGGCCTCCTTCGCCTCCGCCGCCGAACTGGTAGGCCAGGCCCGAGAGGGCCGTGCCCACGAGCCGGCCCATGGCATTGGCCATGTAATAAAAGCCCACGTTGAGGGACACGTCGCCGCGCTCGGCCCAGGCCACGATCAGGAAGGAGTGGATCGCGCTGTTCGCGGCGAAAACCACCCCGAAGGCCGCCAGGCCGGCCACCAGCCAGCCCACAGGCGGCGCGCCCGCGGCGAAGGCGGCGGCCAAGGCTCCCACCGGCAGCAGCAGCAGGGCGGCCCAGGCCAAGAGCGCGCCCGGTCCGGGGAGCTCTCCCCGCCGCACGGTGAAGGCCGGCGCCGAGGCCTGCACGGCCCCGTAACCGATCACCCAGGCCGCCAGGAAAGCACCGGTCGCCCCGTGCCCCCAACCGAGGGTCGCCGAGAGGTAAAGGGGCAGGGCCACCGCGAACCACACGTCCCGGGAGGCGAACAAAAACACCCGCGCCAGGCTGAGGGCGCGGATCCGCCGGTCGCGGGTCCAAAGTTCGCCCCAGCGCACGCCGCCCCGCCGCCGTCCCGGCGCCGAGGACAAACGCGCCGCCGAACCGATCAGCACCAGGGCCAAAAAGCCGGCCAAAAGGAGCACCGCCCCCCGGAAACCCACGCCGGCCAGGAGCAAACCGCCGAGGAAAAACCCCACGCCCTTGAGGGCGTTTTTCGATCCGGTCAGCAGGCTCACCCAGCGCAGCAGCGCACCCCCGTCGCCCTCGGGCACGACCAGCTTGACGAAACTCTTGGAGCTCATCTTGGTCAGGTCCTTCGCGACGCCGGAGAGGACCTGGACCGCCACGAGCAGCCCCACCGACAGCCAGGCTTCGGGCACCGCCAGCAATCCAAGGCCGACGATCTGCAGGGCAAGCCCCGCGAGCAACGTCGCCTTGAGCCCGAACCGAGCCCCGGCCCAGCCCCCCGACCCGTTGGTCAACACCCCCACCAACTCGTAGACCGCGAAGACCGCCGCCAATTCGAGGGCCGTGTAGCCCAGCCCATAGAGGTGCAGCAGCACCAACATGCGCAGGGCCCCGTCGGTGAGCGTGAACCCCCCATAGGCCGCCGTCACCAGGGCATAGGCCCCCCGGTCGGCACTTTTGGATTCAGCCCTCACGGCCGGCATCGTGCCCGGCCGCCCCGCCCCCGCCTAGGCCTTCGGGATCAACTTTCCATGAAGCCTGGCCCAGGCGCGGGCAGTGCGCGGGGCACTCTCTGGCATCTCCGTTTCCCCCGAAGCGCCGTGTGCAGGCCCGCCAATCGACTGCCTTGCCCCCCGGCCGACCATTGGGGACACTCCCCGCCTACCCTTCCGCCCCCATCAGCCCCCCCCAAGACGATCGATGTCCTTCGAACGACAGCTCCAAAAGGTCCTCACCCACGACGGATTCCTTGCGGCCCTCGACCAGAGCGGCGGCAGCACGCCGAAGGCCCTCGAGCTCTACGGCATCCCGAGGAGCGCCTACTCCGGGGAAGAGGAGATGTACACCAAGGTGCACGAGATGCGCACGCGCATCGTGACCTCGCCGGCCTTCAACGGCGACCGCATCCTGGGGGCGATCCTGTTCGAAAACACCATGGACCGCGACATCCGCGGCAAGTCCAGCGCGCGCTACCTGTGGGAGGAAAAGCGCGTCGTTCCGTTCCTCAAGGTCGACAAGGGCCTGGCCGACGTGCAAGACGGCGTGCAGGTGATGAAGGACATGCCCGGTTTGGACGCGCTGCTGGAGCGTGCCGAGGCGGGCGGCATCTTCGGCACCAAGATGCGCTCGGTGATCAAGGAAGCCGACGAACGCGGCATCGAACGGGTTGTCGCCCAGCAGTTCGAAGTCGGCATGCGCATCCTCGAAGCCGGTCTGATCCCGATCATCGAGCCCGAGGTCGATATCCACTGCCCGGACAAGATGGAAGCCGAGGGCATGCTCGAGGAGATGCTCGTGTCGCACCTCGATGAGCTGCGCCCGGATCAGGTCGTCATGCTCAAGCTGACCCTGCCGGACGTGGACGACCTCTACATGCGCTGCATCGAGCACCCGAGCGTCGTGCGCGTGGTGGCCCTTTCCGGCGGTTACAGCCGGCTCAAGGCCAACTCGCGCCTGGCCCGCCAACGGGGCATGATCGCCAGCTTCAGCCGCGCCCTGAGCGAAGGCCTGAGCGCCGACCAAAGCGACGAAGATTTCGACGCCATCCTCGACGACGCCATCCAAGGCATCTTCGAAGCCTCGCGCACCTGATCGAACGCGCGCCGCGCACCGCGCCGCCGGCGCTGTGCACGGCGCGCGGCGCACGCAGGGTGCACGGGACTCCGCCCCGCGAACCGAACGCGCACCCAGCCCATGAAGCGCCTCCTGCCCCGCCTCGCCCTCGCCGCGCTCCTCGCCATCCCCACCCTTGCTGCGATCGGGTGGTGGCTCTGCCGGCCGGCCACCCCCGACGCCTTCTACCGCGCACCCATCGACGTCACCGCGGCTCCTGGAACGCTCCTGCGCCAGGAGCCCTTCGAACGCGGCGTGCCGCCCGGTGCACGGGCCTGGCGCATCCTCTACACCACGACACGCTCCGAAGGGGTGCCGGCGCTGGCCAGCGGCATCGTGATGGTGTCGCGGGAGCCCGCCGACGGACCGCGACCGGTCATCGCTTGGACCCACGGCACCACTGGGGTGGTTCCCGGCTGCGCGCCTTCGGTTTTGGCCGATCCCTTCGCCCACGTGCCCGCCGTGGAACCCTTGCTCGCACGCGGCTGGGCCTACGTGGCGACAGACTACGTGGGCCTGGGCACCGCGGGTCCTCACCCCTACCTGATCGGAGAGGGTCAAGCGCGCTCGGCTTTGGACGCGATTCGAGCGGCGCGGCAATTGGAGCCGGCAGCTCTCGGCGAGGACACGGTTGTCTGGGGACACTCCCAGGGTGGTCATACCGCCCTGTGGACGGGAATCCTGGCGCCGACCTACGCGCCCGAACTCGAACTGCTCGGCGTGTGCGCCATCGCGCCGGCGAGCGATCTGCCGCGCATGATCGAAGCGGTCGCGGGCACACCGGTGGGGCGCATCCTGTCCAGCTACGTGCTGCGCAGCTACAGCGAGGCGTTCGCGGACGTGGAGTTCGGCGACTACGCCTCCGGCTTGACCGGTGGGTTGGCGCGGGACATGGCCGGCCGTTGTCTGTCCGATCGACGGGCGATCCTCTCCGTGGCTCAGGCAGCGCTCCTCCGAGGCAGCATCTTTCAGGCATCGCCGACCGGCGGCGCCTTCGGTCGGCGATTGGCGGAAAACACACCGGACCGCCCCTTGGCGCAGCCGCTTTTCCTGGCCCAAGGGGAGCAGGACCCGCTGGTGTTGCCTGGTCTGCAAATCGACTTCGTGCGCGCGCGCTGCGCCGCGGGACAAGCCGTGGAGTATCGAACCTACCCCGGCCGCGACCACCTGTCGGTCGTCGCACCCGACTCCGCTCTGATCGGCGACCTGATCGGGTGGACCCAGGATCGTTTCGACCGAGCGCCCTTTCAGTCGAACTGCGAAGACCTCGGGCCTCGCTGAGAGCTCGGCTCGCGAACCGTCGGGGCCTCGAACCGCCGCGTAGTATGGTATGGGTAGCGCATGAAGCGCGTCTTGCCCTTCGCCGCCCTGGCCTCCCTGGTGGTTCTGCTCGCGATTGCTTTCCACCTCGGCGCGATTGAGCGCGCCCCGGGGCCCGCCGTTGCTGCGGCTCCGGAAACGTCGCCCACGGCGCCGGCACCTCTGCCGGAGCCGACTCTCCGGGTCTTGCCGCTTGGCAGTTCCCTCGATGAGCCGCCCGCGCGGCGCGCGATCGAAACGGACAGCCCCGAGCCCGATCAGGCGCTCGATGGGGATCCCGAGCCCATCCACGAGGTCCGCCTGGTGGATCTGTTCGGCAATCCGCTCGGCGGCCTGACCGCCGCGGACCCCGAGGGACAAACGTTTCGCTCGGACGCCGACGGGCTGCTGCGCTTCTCGGGCCCCGCCTGGTCCGTCCGCCGCATGAACTTCGGCGAGTGGAGCGCGGTTCTCTCGGGCACGGGCCGCGCCAACGGCCACGGGCGCGGCCCACTGTTGGTTTTGGCCGTGCCAGCAAGCGTGGACATCGAAGTCGTCGATCCCGATGGGCTACCCGTGGCGGGCGCTGCCGTGCAGTGGAGCGCGTTCGGCACCCTGCGCTCTTTTCCCTACCCGGTCCAGGGAGTCCAAACGATCCAGAGCTCGTTCGGCAGCGCCGAGACCAACCACAGCGGCGGATACCCCATCCAAGGGGCGGCCCGTGGCACGGCTTTGCACGTCAGCGCGCGCGCCGAGGGAATGTACGCGCCAAGCAGGCGGATCGAAGTTCCCTCCGACGGCCCCACGGTGCTTCGGATGCAACGTGCCGTGCGTTCCGAGTCGGAAGAGGTCACGGTACGGGGGCGTGTGCTGGACGAGTTCGGCTCGCCGGTGGAAGGAGCTCACCTGGCTTTTTTGCGTCCTTGGGGAGGGAGCACGGAGAGCGACGATAACGGTTACTTCAGTTTTTTGATTCGGGCCAGGAACCACATGGAGGGCGACCTGGTCTTGGTCGCTCGGCATCCGGAGTTGGGGCTTGCGCGCTATGACACATTGCAGGAGGAGCTGGATGCGGCGCGACCGGAGGCTCCCGCCGAGATCCTCCTGCGCTTAGGGGGCGAGGCCAGCCGACTCCGTGGACGGCTGCTGATCCCGCGCTCGCTCCCCGGTCGAGGCGGAGGTGCCGACATTCACTCCCCAGCGGGTTGGCGTGTGTCGATCGTCGATCCCACGGGGCACCCGTTCACCGCGGCCCTATCGGCCGCTCTCGAGGGGCAATCCCTCACGGTGGAAACCGATGGGGAGGGCCGTTTCGTATTCCCCACCCTCGATGGCGGGCGGGCCTATTTATTGTGCGCCATCTCTCCTTGCGCTCAGGTGGCGCGGATCGCCGGGCCGTTCACGCCGGGCGGCGCGGAGGTGACCGTCGCCATCGATGGGGACGGAGAGTTTCCGGTGATCGAGGGATGGATTCGCAACCCCGCCGGTCTGCCCATTGAGGGTGTGAAGGTGAGCGCGAGGGTCCATTCCAGTCGCATCGTTTCGCGCACTGGGAGCAACGGCTCTCCCTGGGACGGGGATTCGGCCATCACGGATGAGGAAGGCCATTTTCGCCTCGAAGGGGTGCCGCGCGAGGGTGGTTTCCTGTCCGTGCAGGGTGTGGGAGAGCGTGTGATTGAGAACAAGGACTTCCCGCTCGGGGACTTGGATCCCGGGGTCGAACTGGATCTGCGTGTGACGCGGTTGCTGCCCGTGCGCTTCGAGGTGGGGGATGCCTTGCCGCCGCCAGGAGTGAGGGATATCGAGCGCGTTGTGTACGTGCGCGCGCTCGACCACGAGGGGAACGAGTTGAGCATGTCCTGGTTCTCCGGCACATCGCGTATGAGCAGCAACCCCGTGGATCTGCGCAATGTGCACACCAACCACGTGTACGTTTCCGAGCGTGCGGTTGCGGCCGAATTGATCCGACTCGATCAGCGGCGGGAGCGGATTGTCCTGCAGCGCTCGCTCGTGGACCTCTCCGCCGCCGACCACGAAGTGCCGACGACGATCTGGCTGTTGCCCGAGTAGTCCCGCCGCGCGAACCGCCGTCCTCAGGGGGCCGCATCACCCGCCGGCGCCATGCGCGCCGTCAGGTCGGCCAGGTACTCGGCATGGGGCTCCAGACCGACCGCGGCCCGGCGGGCATCCAGACCCTCCGGTTCGGCGATCGGTGTCGCGGGCACGAAGCGGTAGCCCCGGGAGTCGTAGGTCAACGTCATCTGGCTGCCGTAGCGCTGGGCTCGGCCCTGGGCCACGGCGACACGATCGGAGAGCAGGGCGGCGTGGGCGGGGTCGGCCTCGCCCTCTTCCGCCAGGCGTTCGAGGACCGGCAACCACTGGGCCTGCAGGCGCGGCGCGTGGTCGGCGTGCAGGAGGATCCACCAGGCTTCGCGCGCGGCTTCTTCGCCGAAGCGCGAACGGGTCGGCCAGCCGAAGTGGGTGACGATGGCCTCCAGCCGCGTGCTGCTCTGGCGCCGGAAGGCGGCCAACTCGTGCAGCAGTGTCGGATCGGGCCCTTCCGGCGTTGCGCTGGCGGCGATCGCCGCCCGGTGGGCGCGGTCGGCTTGGCCCAGGGCGCGCAGCTCCGAGATTGCCATGGCCAGGGAAGCGGCGCGTCCTTCGGCGCCCTCGGCTTCCGCGGGCCACCGGCCCCAGGCCTCCCCCTCCGTGGAAGAACGGCAGGAAAAACACACGCCCAGCAGCGCGGCGGCGAAGAGTCCGGTGAGGATGCGCTTCATGGCGGACCAAGGTAGCGCCCCCCGACCCCGCCACAGACGCCCGATGGTGACCTTGGCCCTCAGCCTGCTGTTCTTCCTGTCCGCCGGGTGGCTGTGGACCCGGGTGCTGACCGGGGCGGCGGAGCGCGCCTTCGGCCCCACCGGCCACTCGGTCGCGTCCCAGGGGGGGGTGCTGCGCTACCTGGAGGCCGGCGCCGCCGACGGGCGCGCGATCGTCCTGATCCACGGGGCCTTCGGCGGCGCGGAGGACTGGAGCCAGACCCTGCTGGAGGAGGTCGGCGCGCGCGGGCGGGCGCTGGCCTTCGACCGGCCGGGGCACGGCTGGAGCTCCGGGGATCCCAGGGGCCGGGCCACGCCCCGGGCCCAGGCCGCCGCCTTGGCCGAAGGGGTGCGCGAGTTGGGCATTGAACGGCCCGTGGTCGTGGGTTTTTCCTACGGCGCGGCGGTGGCGTTGGCCTGGGCCCTCGACCACCCCGACCAACTTTCTGGCCTGCTCCTAGTGGCGCCCGTCAGTCACCCGTGGCCCGGCGGGGCCGACTTCATCTACCGGCTGGTGGGGGTGCCGCTGTTGGGTGAGCTGCTGGCCGCCACCTGGCTGACGCCGGCCGCGCACCTGCGGCGCGAAAGCGGCGCCCGCGCGGCTTTCGATCCGGAGGCGGTGCCCGCATCCTTTCGCAGCTCGCCGGTGCCCCTGGCCATTTCGAGCCCGCGCCTGATGTCCAACAGCGAGGACCTGCGCCGCCTGCACTCGGAACTCGTTCGCCAGGCGCCGCGCTACGGCGAGTTGAACCTGCCCGTCGCCATCGTGCAGGGTCTGGGCGACCGCACCGTGACCCCCGAAATCCACGCCCGCGCCTTGGCCCGCGAACTGCCCGATGCGCGCCTGGTCGAACTCAGCGGCGCCGGGCATCCCTTGGCCTACGCGCGCCCGGGCGAACTGCTCGCCGCCCTGGACGATTTGCTCGCGCGCATCGACGGTTCGGCCGAGTCCCGTTAGGGCCCGAACATCCGGAAAGGACGGGAGAGAGCGCAGTGCCGCGCTCCCTCCCCGAAGTCGATCACCACTCGACGGTGATGGGCTCGCCCCAGTGGGGCAAGCCCCGATCGCACAGCCACAGCACGCGCAGCCGCGTCGTGCCCAGGTTCACCTGCGGGCGCACCAGGGTCAGGGTGTGCAGCGGCTCCTCCCCGTCCCGCGCCCAAGCTCGGGCGGTGGGAATCCACAGCCCGGACGGGCCTTCGCCGAAAGCAACGCCCGCCGCCGGCGCGAACTCCACCGCCACGGGCCGGCCGCCGGCCGGGAGCTCGAAGCGGATGCGCGGCGCCAAGCCCGCGCCGGGCACGGATGCGACGATCGACGCCGCGCCGCCGCGCGAGTCCGCTCCCGCCGCCGCGAAGGCGGTCGTCGAGCTGTCGAACACGAAGTGGCGCGCCACACCCAGCTCGCCCACGGAGGACAGGCTGCCCGCCGCCAGCACGCGCACGGCTGCGCCCTGCGCATAGGTGCCGAGGGCCAGCACGTCCCCGGTCAGCCCGGCGCCCAAATCCGACCAGGCGCCGTTCCAGCGCAGGAGCTGGGCGCGCGCCGCGCCGCCGGCCAGATCCACCAGCGCGCCCGCGTACAACCCGGCGCCGCTTCCCCCGTGTACCCCGACCAGCGCGCGCACCTGCCGGAGCGTGCCGTCGCCCTCGGCCAAGCTCACCTGGGGCGCGATGGCCGTGAGGGTCGTCCCATCCCAGGCGGCCAGGTCCGACGTGGGTGTCAACGCGCGCCCGCCCACGAAGAGCCGCGCTCCGGCGCCGTCGTCGTGCACGGCCAAGGACCAGGCGGCCGAACTCGCGCCCAAAGTGAACGACGAGGGCGCCACCGCGCTCCACGTTCCGCCGTGCCAACGCGCCAGACTGCGGATGCCGCCGATTCCTTCCGTTTGGGCGAATTGCCCGCCCGCGAAGAGCCGCGGCCCCGCGCCTTCGTCGTAGGAAGCCAAGCTGTGCACGGTGCCCGTCAGGGGAAAGGCCAGATCGATCCACGCCGCGCCGTCCCAGGCGCGCACGCGCGGCAGGTGGCCGACGGATCCGCCGGCGGTGGCCGCGTGCAGCCGCGGACCGCTGCCGCCGTCGTGGACCAGGAGCGCGTTGACGCGGCCCTCGGGCAACAGGCCGAGCGGTTCCCAGTGGCTGCCGGTCCAGCGCTGCACCGCAGCGAACACGCCGCCGCCCGATGCGGTCGGCAGGTGCATGCCGGCCACGGGCAAGGGGCCCTGGCCCGCATCAAAAATCTCGAGCGCGTGCACCGCGGCCGGCAGTCCGGCGCCGATCGGGCTCCAGTGCGTGCCGTCCCAAAGGGCCACGTGCGGAGCGCGATGTTCGCCGGCGCGCAGGAAGTCGCCGCCAGCGACCATGTGTTCCTCGCCGCCTTGGACGAAGTGCGTCACCGCGCGCACCGTGCCATCGATACCCGCCAAGAGCGGACCGAAACGCCCGGCGCGCGACACCGCCACGTGATTCGCGACGAAGCTGTCGGCCACGCGGCTTTGGGCTCCGCCGAGGTGGATGTCCGCCTGCTCCCCGTGGGCACCCTGGAAAACCGTGCGCCAATCGGCGGCGGGACCCCCTTCGGGGGCCGGCAGGCCCGGCCTCCAACCGCTGCCTTCGAAGACCGCAAAACCGCCCGCGGGCCGGCCGTCCGCGCGATCGAAGTCCCCGGCGGCGACCAGGTGGCGCCGGCCGCCTTCACTCACGATGGCCAGCTTCTTGACCGCCGCCACCGGCGTCGTGCCTTGGCTTCCGCCCAGGGGTCCGGTCAACGATCCCGGATAGGCGTGCCACGTGTTGCCGTCGAAGTAACCCACGTTCCGGGCTTCGACTCCGCCCAATTCGCTGAAGCGCCCGCCCGCCGAGAGCACCTGTGTTTCGCCCAAACGATGCACCAGGAGCGTTTGCACCGAAAGGTTGCCGCTGGGCTGGGTCAAGCCGCCTTGGATGTCTTGCCAGTTCGCGCCGTTCCAGCGCGCGAGCCGGCGCATGCCCGAACCCGCCGGGCCGACGAAGGATCCGCCGACCACCAACTCCGGCCCGGAGCCGAAGTCGAAGGCCGCGAGCGCTTGGCCGGGCGGTGAAGTCTGTCCTTGCCAGGGGGCCGGCGAT
>JBJHAV010000106.1:0-6711 GCA_050480685.1 Planctomycetaceae bacterium
GCGCAGGCGTTGGGAGCGCGAGAGTCCCAGGGCATCGGCCGATTCGAGCAGGTCGCGGGGCAGGTCGGCGAGGCCGGTTTGGGTGTTGCGCACGATCGGCAACAGGGAATAGAGAAACAGCGCGGCGATGGCCGGCGCGGCTCCCAAACCAAAAAGCGGGATCAGCACCACCAGCAACGCCAGGGAGGGGATCGTCTGCAAGATGCCGGTCATGCCGAGCACCACCTGGCCCAGGCGGGGCCGGCGCGCGGCGGCGATGCCCAGGGGCAGGGCCAAAAGGATCGCGGCCACAAGGGAGGGCACCACCAACGCCAGGTGGTCCAGGGTCGTGGCGGTCAGGCTGCGGCGGCGGTCCGCAGGCAGGGCAAGGGGCGGGGTGACATCGAAGTGTTCGGCCAGAAAGTCCGCCGCCACGCCGCGCGCGGGCACACGTTCGAGCTTGGCGCGCCGATTGAGGGAAACCATGCGCGTTTCGTCGATGCGGCCCTCCAGGCGCCGGAAGGCGGCCACCACCTCCGGGTGGGAGCGTTCGAGTTCCTCTCGCCAGAGCACGACCGCTTGGTAGCTGGGAAAGAAGCCCAGGTCGTCTTCCAGGGCGAGCAGGTCGTAGAACTCGATTTCGGCGTCGGTGGAATAGAGATCGACCACATCCAGGGCGCCGGCGGCCAAGCCCCGGTAGGCCAGGTCATGATCGAGGCCGCGCACGCGCCTGTGGGGGAGTCCGTAGGCCGCGCTCAAGCCCGGCCAGCCGTCGCTGCGGCCGAGGAACTCCTCGCCGAAACCGAGCACCAAGTCCGGATGCGCGGCGAGATCGGAGATGCGGGTGATACCCAGGGCGCTCGCTCGCTCGCGGGCCATGCCAAGGGCGTAGGTGTTGTCGAAGCCCAAGGGTTCGGAGACGACGATGCCATCCGCCGCCAGGGCCGCGCGCAGCTCCGGCAGAGCGGAGAGGCCGCGCCCGGCGAGCAATTCCTCGGCGATCGTGCCGCTGTATTCCACGTAGGCATCGAGTTCGCCGATGCGCAGGCCCTCGAACAGCACCCGTGTGCCTCCGAGTTCGGCCCGGTGCCTTGCGTCCGCGCCGGTGTCCCGCGCCAGTCCGGTCAGGACTTCGCCCAACACCACGGACTCGGTGAACTTCTTCGAGCCGATGCGAACGGTGCTCTCCCCGCCGCCGCAGCCCGCGACTGCGATCGCAAGGGCGAGCGAGAGTCCGAACCCAAGCAGAGCCCTCACGGCGTCGGCCCCTCCGCAAGCAAAGCCGGCGTGCGCCAGGCGGCCACAAAACGCCGCACGAAGTCCTCGGCCGGCCGCCGCACTAGGTCCTCCAAACTTCCGCGCTGCACCAGTCGGCCGGCGCGCAAGAGCACCAGGTCGTCCGCCAAGTGCGCGGCCTCGGCCAGGTCGTGGGTCACGATCAAGGCGGTTTTGCCCAGGCGCCCGATCCATTCGGCCAACTCGTCCTGCAGTTCGCTGCGGGTGATCGGGTCGAGGGCGCCCAAGGGTTCGTCGAGCACCAAAAGAGGCGGGTCGAGCATCAGGGCGCGCATCAGCGCCACCCGTTGACGCTGACCGCCGGAGAGCCGGGATGGCGAGCGCTCCAGTTGGGCCGACTCCAGGCGCACGAGCCGCGCCAGGGTTTCGAGTCGCTCCGCGATGCGCGCGCGGCTCCAGCCCTCCAAACCCGCCACCAGCGCCACGTTGCGCGCCGCGCTCAGGTGGGGGAACAGCCCGCCCCCTTGGACCACGTAGCCGATCCGCCGGCGCATGGTGGTGAGCAGGCGCGCGGCGGCCGGATCGTCGCGCCCGGGCAGCGGCCTGCCGTCGAAGACCACCCGACCGGCATCGGGCGGCACCAAACCCATGCCCAGGCGCAGGGCCGTGGACTTGCCCGAGCCACTGGGGCCGATCAGGGCCGTGGCCCGTCCCGGAATCAACTCCAAATCGAGGGATTCGAGCGCCCAGGTGGCGCCGTAGCGTTTGCCTGCGCCTTCGAAGGCGAGCATCGGGGCATCCTATCCGCACGGCCATTTGTTAGAAGACATCGACCTGAGGAACCCATGGATCGCATCACCGGTAGGAGCTTCGCCACCCGTTCGGAAGTTTTGGCGCGCGACGGTATGGCGGCCACGAGCCAGCCGCTTGCGACCCAGGCGGCGCTCGAAGTGCTGCGCTCCGGGGGAAGTGCCGTGGATGCGGCCATTGCGGCCAACGCCGTGCTGTGCGTGGTCGAGCCCACCGGCGCGAGCCTGGGTGGGGACCTGTTCGCCATCGTCTGGGATCCGGCGGAGCGGCGCCTGAGCGGCTTGAACGCCTCGGGGCGTTCGCCGCGCGAGTTGCACCGGGATTGGCTCGCGGGCAAGGGGCTTGCGCGCATCCCCTCCACGGGGCCGCTGCCCGTGACCGTGCCGGGCTGCGTGGACGGGTGGTTCGAGCTGCACGGACGCTTTGGCCGGCTGCCCATGGCCGAGGTCTTGGCGCCGGCCGTGCGCTACGCGCGCACGGGTTTCCCGGTCAGCGAGTTGATCGCCCACGAATGGGCCCTCGACGCCGCGGTTTTGGGCGAATTCGAGGGATTCCGCCAGCAGTTCATGCGCGAGGGACGCGCACCGCGCAAGGGTGAGGTCTTCAAGAACCCGAACCTGGCACGCACCCTCGAAACCCTGGGGGCGGAGGGCCGCGACTGGTTCTACCGCGGCCCGGTGGCCGAGTCCGTCGAGCGCCACTTCGACGAACACGAGGGATTCCTGTCGGCCGAGGACTTCGCCGAACACCGCTCGGATTGGGTTGAGCCGGTTTCGACCCACTACCGCGGCTACGAGGTCTTCGAGCTGCCCCCGAACACCCAAGGGCTTGCCGCGCTGCAGATCCTCAACGTGCTCGAACTGCACGACCTGCGCGCCCTCCGGCGCTTGAGCCCGGAGTACGTGCACCTGTTCGTGGAAGCCAAGAAGCTGGCCTACGAGGACCGCGCGCGCTGGTATGCGGATCCGGACTTCGTGCAGATCCCGGTGGCGGAACTCTTGAGCAAGGAGTACGCCAAGAAGCGCGCCAAACGCATCGATCCCGGCCGTGCTGGCGCTGACGTACAGGCCGGCAACCCCGCCCTGGACGAAGGCGACACCGTCTACCTGGCGACGGCTGACGGATCCGGGGCGATGGTCTCCCTGATCCAAAGCAACTACCGCGGCATGGGCTCCGGCATGGCTCCCCCGGGGCTGGGTTTTGTGCTGCAAAACCGCGGCGAGCTGTTCGACTTGAAGCCCGGTCGCTTCAACACCTACGAGCCCGGCAAACGACCGTTCCACACGATCATCCCGGCCTTCGTGCTCCTGGACGGCGAGCCGTTCCTGTGTTTCGGCGTGATGGGAGGCGCCACCCAGCCCCAGGCCCACGCGCACATCCTTGCGAACGTGATCGACTTCCGCATGAATCTGCAGGAAGCCGGCGACGCGCCGCGTTTTGTGCACACCGGGTCCTCCGATCCGGCGGGCCCGCGCATGAAGGGCTCGGGCACGGTCTTTCTGGAATCGGGATTTCCCTACGAGACGGTGCGCGGCCTGATGGAGCGCGGGCACCAGGTGGGCTGGGCCCGCGGGGGCTTCGGCGGTTACCAGGCCATCGGCTGGGATCCCGAACACGGCGTCTTCCGCGGCGCCAGCGAATCCCGCAAGGACGGCCAAGCGGCCGGCTTCTAGGGGATTCCCCGCGGGCGGCCGCGGGCCGATTTTGGGCCGCCATGAATAATCATGCGCGATTCGGCCCGGGGCGCTAGGCTCGTTTCCAGGCGCCCGAGCGCCCAAGCCCCCCCTCGCTTCCCCCGGCTCCCCGGAGCCAAAACCCAACCACCCACATGGGAACCTCAGCATCCCCGCAGCGCCTTGGCTTGCGCTGGCTGGCCCTGTGTTTCGCCGCGAGCCCCGCGGCGGCCTTCGCCCAGTTCAACGACACCTGGCTCGAAGTCGAGCCGGAGCCCGGCCGGCTCGACCTGATCGAGCCCTTGACCTCTTCACAGACCCAGGTGCGCTTCGCCTGGGGCGATCTCAACCTCAACGGTTGGACCGATCTCGTGGCGGTGCGACGACCGGTCTTCACCCTGCTCGGCAAGCGGACCAACGTCCTGCTCATGAACGAAAACGGCGTGCTGGTGGATCGCACCGCGGCCTATGCGAGCCAGGCGACCGGTGTGCCCACCTTCGATCTGGGCTTCCTGACGGCCACCAGCGACCAGGACGTGATCCTGATCGACGTGGACGGGGACGGTTGGCTCGATGTGGTCACCGCCGTCGACCTCAGTAGCGGTGATCCGAAGCACCTCAGCCACCCGCGGGTGTATCGCAACCTGGGTGAGAACCAGGCGGGTGTGTGGCTCGGCCTCCAGTTCGAGAATGCCCGCATTCCGCAGCTCCTGGGCGCGGATGGGCTCCCGGCGAGCCCCAACTTCGGTGCCGTGGCCGGCGGCGACATCACCGGCAACGGATTCGCCGACCTTTACTTCGGAAACCACGCCGATGCCGGCGGGTCCGGTCAGAGCGGCCTCGGAGCCTTCGGCGACCGTCTGCTGGCCAACACGGGCGGTGGATTTTTCGTCGACGAGTCGACCCTGCGCATGCAGCCCGGCATGTTGGCTTCCGGCTACAACTTCGCCGTCGAGGTGGCCGACCTCAACGGCAGCGGCCTACTCGATGTCACCAAGGTCTCCTTCGCGGTTCCCCCGCTGCACGTTTCCTCGGCCTACAACGACCCCTCGAACCCCGGCTTTTTCCAGCTCTTCGATGCGGTGCTGCCGCCCTACGAAGCCACCTCGGTGACGCTCGCCGACCTGAACGGCGATGGGCGCCTGGATCAAGTGCTTCCGGGAACCTCCCTGGATCGATATCGCCTGAACCAGGGCACCGATGCCCTCGGAAGGGTGATTTGGGGCTCCTGGACGGCTCCCCAGTTCCTGGTGTCGCCCACGATCGCCTTCAGCGGCCGGGCGCGTGCCGCCGACCTCGACGGCAGCGGCCGTGCCGACGTGTTGATCCCCGACGTGTTCGTGGCGATTCCCTCCTTCTCCGGGCGCATGCAAGTGCTGCACAACCGCGGCGGAGCGATCGGTGGAGCCACCGAGCTGCGCGAGGAACGGGAGACGGCGGACTCATCCGGTTGGATCGGCGCCAAGGGCCTGTTCCTGGAAGACCTGCGGCGTGTCTACGACGTGGCGATCTTCGACATCGACAACGACGGGGACCTGGACCTGGTGATCGCCCAGCGGGACCAGGTGGTGCCGTGGATGAACCGCACCGATCCGGTCTTCTGCCAGACCGACTTGGGTTTTGCCGGGCCGGGTGCGGCGAGCCTCTCCCTGTGCGGCCAGCCCCTGTGGTTCGGCAACCAGGCGACCTTGAGGATCGAAAACGCCACACCGGGGGCGCCCTGGGCATTGGCGGTGGGGGTGACCCAAGGGGCGTTGCCGCTCCTCGGTGGCACGTTGGTGCCGGTGCCCTGGGAACTCCTGTTCACCAACCTGCTGGTGGGCCCCACGGGTAGCTCGGCGCTGCCGCTGACCAGCCCGGGCAGCGGTCCGGACCTCTTTTTCCAGGCGGTCGTTTTCGATCCGACCCTGCCGGAGGGCCTGCAGTTGACCAACGCGATCCGGGGCGAGTTTCCCTGAGGATTGACCCCTGAGTCGTCTCCTGGGCCGCCTCCTCGACCGGCCTCAGGCGCGGCCCCGGCGGCCCGGCGTGTTTCGGCACGCCGGGCCGTTCGGTTTTGGGGTGGAGCGTCCGTTTCGGGGCGGCCGGCTCGGCCCAAGAATGGGCCTGAACATGGCCGGGTCGGGCAGTTCCAGGAACGGACGCTCGAACCCTTCGGCTGGGCACCGTACAGCCCTGCCGAGAAGAGCCCGGCCATGACCACCCCCTCCTTCCTGATTCGCTTGGCGTTCCTCCAGCTCGTGGTGCTCTACGCGCTGGCCTGGGGCATTGCCTGGCAAGCCCAAAAGCAGGGCCTGCAAGCGGTCGGCGCGGTACTGCCGGTGGTCGCGAACGAAGTGGCGGAGCGTTCCCCGCGCCTCGGGGACCTGGAGTGCGCGCCCTTCCCCGGCGACATCGCCGCGGATTGCGACGAGCCCTCCCCCTGAACAGGCTCGACCCTGATTCGCGGCGAGTCAGGCGCCCTTGGGCCGGAAGACCTGGACCACGTCGGGGTTGCCTTCCAGGTACGGCCCGCCGATCAGGTCGATGCAGTAGGGAATGGCGGGAAACACGGCGTCGAGGCAGACGCGGATCGCGGCCGGTTTGCCCGGCAGGGTGACCATCAGCGAACTGCCCAGGATGCCGGCGGTTTGGCGCGAGAGGATCGCGGTCGGCACACCCGCGGCCAAGGACGCGGCGCGCATTGCTTCGCCGAAACCGGGCAAGAGTTTTTCGGCGACGGCTTCGAGGGCCTCCGGCGTGACGTCCCGGGGGGCCGGACCCGTGCCACCCGTGGAGCAGATCAGGCCACATCCGGCCGAGGCCAGCTCGCGGAGGGCCGCTTCGATGCGCGGGCGCTCGTCCGGAATCAGTCGCAGCACGTACTCGCAGTCCGTGGCCAGGTAGTCGCGCAGGGCGGCTTCGATCGCCGGGCCGGAGAGGTCCTCGTAGTCACCGCGGCTGGCGCGGTCGGAGATGGTCAAGATGCCGATGCGGGGCCGTTCGTTTGCCATGGTCAGGGAGCCTACGGGGC
>JBJHAV010000106.1:6721-12392 GCA_050480685.1 Planctomycetaceae bacterium
GACGTGGGGGGCCAGGGGAAGGGCGGGCGGCGCCGGTTAGACTGGGCGCGAAGGAGGCAAACACATGAGCGAAGGCAAAGAAGAGCTGGGCGCGGGTCTGCGTCAAGCGGTGGCGGGCATCGCCGCCGAGGGACGCGCGGTCCGCGAGCGTGTCGCGGAGTTGGTCAGCGGGCTCGGTCAGCGCGCCGGTCAGGCCAAGGACGGGCTGCTGGAGATCGCGCGGGAAACCGCGGCCGGCGCCCGCGAGGGCCTGGAAAAGCGCGCCCAGGAGGACAAGAACCGCACCCTGAAGGAGGTGCTCGATGGGCTCGGCGACGGGCTCGAACGCACGGCCCACAGCGCCCAGTTGGCCTTCGAGGAGGCGGCCGGGCGCGGGCGGGCCTACGCCGAGGAGGACCTGGCCAAACTGCGCCGGGACTTTGAAGGCCTGGGCGATGGTCTGGTCGGCGCGGTGCGCACGGGGCTGGGAACGGCCCTGGAGCAGGCCGCGGACACGGTCGAGCACGTGGAGCGCACCGCCGCCGGTCTGCGTCCGCGCATCGAGGAGGTCCTGGGCGCGGCGCGCCGGGATCCGGCCGGCCTGGCCAAGGGCGCGGTCGACGCGTCCATCGGCGCGGGCCGCGAGGCCGCCGGCGCGCTCTTCGAATCCATGGGCCGCCTGCTCGGCAAGGCGGGCGAACGGATGCGAGGCGGCGGCTCCCAGAAGGGTTAGGTCCGTCCGTCAGTTCGGGCGCAGGAATAGGTTGCGCAGGCGCACCGAGGGCTGGTCCTCGGGCACGGCCGGCGCGCCGTAGCGCTGGAAGCCCAGGAAACCCGTGGGTGCCCGCCGCGCGAAGGGCGGGTCCGAGGCGAGTTCGTGGGTGTCCACGTCGTAGAGCACGACACCTTCGAGGGCCACGGCCAGGCGTGAGCCGCGCTGGAGCACTTCGAGTCGATTCCACTGGCCCACCGGCCGCAGGAGTTTCTCGGGCGGAGCCGGCACGCCGACGGCGGCGTAGAGCGCGCCGGTGCGTTGGGTGGGCGTCAGTGCGTGGCCGGTGAAGCGCTGCCAACCTTCGTCGTCGATGAGTTGGATCTCCGCGCCCGAGGTCGCCGGGTTTGAGCCGTCCCGGGCGGCGCGCAGGAACAGCCCCGAGTTGGCCCCGGGCGCCAGTTCGAACTCGAAGCTGAGTTCGAAGTCCCGGTGGTCCTCGCGCGTGGCCAGGTGTCCCCAGCCGCGCGCGGGGATCGTCAACACCCCGTTCTCGAAGCGGTAGCCGGTTTCGTCCCCGTGGGCCTCGAAATCGGCCAGGCCCGCGGGCGCCAGCTCCCGCCAGCCCGTCTCTCGGCCGGCTGCGGTCAGTTCGCGGAGGCCGTGCTCGAAGGCCTCGGGATCGAGCGGGCGTTCGGCGGAAAAACCCCGGCCAAGCACCGGCAATTCGCACAGGTGCAGATCCGCGAGGTGCACGGCTCCACTGCCCGTGAGACCGAACGCCAGGGGGCCATGGGGTAGGCGAGGGCCGCTGCCCGGCCCCATCCGGGCCGAACTCACCTCTTCGTCGTCGACCCACACGGTCAGTTCCGGATCGAACCCCGTCAGGCGCACGCGCACGTGGCGCCAGGTGTCCGCGGTGGGCCCCGGGTCGGCGCGCAGGCCGGTGACGGCGCGGGTGGGCAGCGATCTGTCCCCAGCGGTCGGGTCCGCAGGCGCGAGCCACAGGTGGAGCCCCGTGGGGTCGGGGCTCACCTCGGCGACCCGCGCGGCCACCAGGAGTCGAGCGTCGCCCTCGGTGCGGTAGCGGAACTCCAATTCGAAGGCGCTGTAGCCGGCCTCGCTGACCAACCAGCCGCCGCGGCCGCTGATCCGGTCCGCCGCGACCGACCAGTCCGCCCCCTCGCCGATCCCGCGCCAGCCGGTGAGCCCGTCTTCGCTAAGCAGCGCGCGGCTCTCCGGATATTGCTGGATCAGGCGCAGGCCCGGGAAGTGGGGGAGCAGGGCTTCGGCTTCGGCGGGGGAGAGCACCGCGGCGGCCGACGCCACCGCATCCGCCAGGGCGGCGCTCGGCGCGATGACGGTCACCGTGCGCCCGTCGGTCACGCCGTAACCCGTGCGCGGATCGATCAGGTGGGACCAGCGCCGGCCGTGGGCATCCAAGTGTTGTTCCTGCGGGCCGCTGGTGGCGACACCCACGTGGGCCAACTCCAACAGGCGCGCCCCTTCCCCGTGCCCCGCGCGCACGCGCCAACCGGCCGCGTCGGGCGGCGGCGCCCCGAGGGCCAGATCGCCGCCCACATCCACCAGGGCGCGCTCGAGGCCGTGTTCCACAAGTACAGCCAGCAATTCGTCCGCCGCGTACCCCTTGGCCACGCCGCCCAGATCGAGGCCCATGCCGGGATGGAGCAGCCGCGCCCGTGGGGCCTCGGCCGGGTCCGCTCCCGCTTCCAGACGTGTGTGCAACTCCAAACCGAGGTGCCCGACCCGCTCGCGCGCCCGCGCCACCTCCGCGGCCCCGGGCCAGCGTCCCTGTGCGCGCGCCCGCCGCCAAAGGTGTGTCAGCGGCGCCGCGGTTGGATCGAAGCCGCCATCGGAGCGCGCCGCCACGGGCATCGCGACCATCAGGCAGCGCGCCAAGTCGCGCGGCAAATCCAACCACTCGCCCCCGGCTTCCCTGGCCAGCTCCGCCAAAACCCCATCTTCGCGCCAATCCGAAAGCGCCCAATCGAGCTCCTCGACGCGCCCAAAGGCCGCCCGCACCGCCTCCACCGCCCGCGTCTCCTCCTGCGCATACACCACCACCCGCAACTCCCCCCCAAACGCCACCCGCCCAAACTCGAAGCGCTCCAGCTCTTGAAGGTCGAGTATCCCGCAGTTCAAAGCGATTGCGAGGGAGAGCATCGTGAGCATGGTAGCGGGCTACGTAATGGGTGGGGGAGATTGGTCGGGCCGGCTCCTGAAATCACGGGCGGCGGCGGCTGCTCGCCTCGGAGCCCGCGACGATGCCGACACACGGAGACCAGATGTCTGCCTCCCCGGTGTACTCACCAGGATTGCTGATAGTCCTCACCATGGCGAAGGCTTCCACCGAACAGCTCGGATTCTCCCTGCGCAATTTTAAGCCTCGGGCAGTAGATCAGGGCGCTGCCGAAATTCAGGTCGGGGAAGCTCGAACTAAAGAAGTTCATCCAGCGTGATGCCGCGGGGAGTTGTCGGCAGGTGCTCGAGTAGGTCTTCGGTCGTCTCGAGGACGTAGGCACCGTGGTCCAGCATCTCGGCGGGCCAGGAGAGCTGCGGCTGGTCGACGACCGAGCGCATGAGGAAGAGCGGACGGCCGAGGCGCAGGGCTTCCCATCCCTGGCTGAGGGTGCCGCTGCCCTCTCCTGCTTCCACGATCACCGAGGCGTGGGCCAGGAGCGCCATCGTGCGGTTACGCAGGACGAAGTTCTTGCGCTGCACCGGCGAACCCGGCGGGAACTGGGAGACGATCAGATGCCGCTCGGCGATTTCCTTTTGCAGGTCCAGATGGGCGCGTGGGTAACAGGCATCGACCGGCGTGCCGAGAACGGCGATCGTATCTCCGCCCGCTTCCATGGTCGCCCGGTGCGCGGCAGCGTCGATGCCGAGGGCCAAGCCGCTGATCACCGCGTAGCCCTCGGAGGTCAGTTCCTTGGCCAGCCGCGTTGCGCGTGCGAGGCCCTTGGGTGAAGCCTGACGCGAACCGACGATGGCCACGCCGACCCGTTCGGTGAGCAGTTCCTGTTTGCCGAGCAGCCACAGGCGTTTGGGCAGGTGCCTGCGTTCGACCTCGTTGAAGCCCCCGAAAAAGTCCTCCGGCGCACCTTCCCTCAGGTCCTTGGGGTCGATCGGATGGGCGTGCATGGAGATCCTCCCCACGGAGTTTAGTGTCCTGGATCCCAAAATTTTCGTGCCCACCTCCAGGGCGTGGTTGCCCCACGGCCGGGGTCGGCCGGGGGGTGACGGGGGCGGTGTCATTGGTTGAGGCTGGGGGTGCGCAGGCGGAAGCCGTCGGGGCCGAGGGGGTGGGTTTCGGCTAGGGGCAGGGTGGAGGCGCGCAGGGCGCGGCCGAAGCCGTGGCGGGCGCGCAGGGCGTCGAGCACCCGATCGAGGCGCGCGTGGCGTTCTTCGCGGGTGCCGGCGGCAGGGGCGGCCAAACCGGTTTCGCCGTCGAAGAGCGACCGTTGCCGACCGGACGCGGGCACCAGGTCGTCGCAGCGCACGCCGAGGGTTTTCACAAGGGCGCGCCGGCGGGGCAGGGCGCGGTAGATCTCGCGCGCGACCAGGAACAGGGCTTGGCTCGAAGCGCTGGGCGGATCGAGGCGCTGGCGCTTCGTCAGGCGGGCCGGGCCCTGTTCGCCGCAGGCGCGGCTTTCGTCCCGTTCGAGGGCGTCATCGCCCACGCGGCGCGTATCCACGTGCCGCAGGCGCACCTCGATCGAACGGGCCACCAGGTCGAAGGCGCGCAGCCGGTGGGAGAGGCGCTCCACCAGCCAGGCCAGCATGGCTTCGATGCGTTCGGGCTGGCCTTCCTCGGGTTCGAAGGTCGCTTCCCGTTGCACCGAGCGGGGCGGCGCCAGGCGCAGGTTGCCGCCCTCGTCCAGGCGCACGTTGGGTTCGACCGTGCGACCGTCGCGGCCGTGGGCGCGTTCGTGGAGTTCGAGTCCCAGTCGGCCGAAGCTGGCGAAGAGCAGCTCCCGCGTCGCCACGCGTCGCAACTCGCCCACGCGCGAAAGGCCGAAACGCGCCAACAGGCCGGCGGTGGTGTGTCCGACGCCGCTCAGGTGTTCGAGCGGCAAGGCGTCGAGCAGGGCTTGTTCGCACCCGGGCAGCAACTCACCCACGGCGCCGGGTTTGGCCAACTTGCCGGCCAGGCGCGCGAAGAACACCGAGCGTCCGACGCCGACGGTCAAGGGCAGGTGCAGCTCGTCCATGGCGCGCCGCTGCACCTCGACGCCCACGTCGAAGGCGTCGCCGAAAAGGCGCGTGGTGCCGGCCAGGTCCACCAACAGGTCGTCGATCGAAGCGATCTCGACCCTCGGGCTGTATTCGAGCAGCAGCCGCGCCAGCCGTTCGCGCAGGTGGTTCGCGGCCCCGCTGTCGCCGCGCCGGAAGATCGCCCGCGGGCAGCGCCGGTGGGCCTCGGCCAGGGCCATGCCCGGGCGCAGCCCATGGCGGCGCGCTTCGTAGGAGCAGGACTGGATCACGTTGCGCTCGTGGGGCAGTCCGCCGACCACCACCGGCCGCCCGCGCAGGTGGGGGTAGAGGGCTTGCTCCACCGAGGCCAAAAAAGCGTCCACGTCCACGTGCAGCACCCGGCCGGTGCCGGCCGGCAGGTGGCGGTCGCGGCGGGCGGGGGAGGCAGGCATGGCGCGGGCCAAGCTACCCGAACGGATACCGAACCGCCAGGTGGGACCCCGGGCGGCCCGGGGCCTAGCATGGGGCCGGCGGGGTGTCCCCCGCTCCGCCGGAGCCCATGCAAGACCTCGAACCCGCTCCCCGCCCCCTGGGCAGGGGGGGGAGACCCGCCCCCTCGGCGTGGGTCGCCGCCCTGCTGTTCGCGAACCAGCAACGAACGCGGGATGGCGCGCACCGAGGCGCGGTTGACGTTGCCGAAGCGGGCGCTCAGTTCGCTGGCGCGTTCGGAAACATGGGTCAGGATGGCGCGCAGGTCCTTCA
>JBJHAV010000107.1:0-12051 GCA_050480685.1 Planctomycetaceae bacterium
CTATGGCGGGCACCCGGGCTTCAACGGAGCCGTGCGCGCCTTCACCTACCACGACGACGGCGGCGGGCCGGTGCTCTACGCGGGCGGCGCGTTCACGGCGGCGTCCGGGACGGGCGCCCTGCGGATCGCGCGCCTGGAGGATGGGGCCTGGTCGCCCCTCGGTCCGGGTCTCGACGACGCGGTGCTCGCCCTGGCGAGTTGGGACGACGGCCGGGGGCCCGCGCTCTACGCGGGGGGCGAGTTCCGTCAGGCCGGCGATCTGATGGTCCAACACATCGCGCGCTGGGACGGCAGCACCTGGTCCGACTTGGCCGGTGGGGTCTCCGGAGTGACGTTTCCGGTCGTGCGCGCCCTGGCGGTCCACGACGACGGGACAGGCGAAGCGCTCTATGCGGGCGGCGCCTTCACCCACGCGGGCGGCACAACGGCGAGCCGCATCGCGCGTTGGGACGGACAAACCTGGCATCCCTTGGGCAGCGGGGTGCCCAGCCCGGTCTATTCCCTGGCGGTGTTCGACGAAGGGGCCGGTCCGCGGTTGTTTGTCGGGGGAGCCTTCAGCAGCGCCGGCGGCCAGAGCGCGAACCGCATCGCGCGTTGGGACGGCAACCAGTGGTCGAATCTGGCGGGCGGGCTGACCGGCAGCGCGCTCACCCTGGCGGTCTCGGCGCTTTTGCCCATCGAGGATGAGAACGGGCCCGCGCTGATCGCCGGGGGCAACTTCACCCAAGCGGACGGTCAGAGCGCGCTTCGTGTCGCCCGCTGGGACGGCCAGGCCTGGAGCCCCCTGGGCCAGGGGCTCGGCTCCCAATGGGTCAACGCGCTGGCGCTCGTGGGCGAGGGTCCCGGGGCCGAACTCGTGGCCGGCGGATCGTTCACCCAGTCGGGCCCGGCGCAGATGCCGTTCCTGGCCCGTTGGAACGGCCAGGCCTGGCAGCCCATGGAGGGCGGAGAGCCGAGCAACACAGTTCATGCCCTGGCGACTCGGGCGGACGGCGCGGGCACGACCCTGTTCGTCGGCGGGGACTTTCAGTTGGTGGGCGGCGTCCCGCGCCAGGGGTTCGCGCGTTGGCGGGACGGGCGTTGGTCAGGCACGGGCAAGGGGTTGAGCGGTCCGGTGCTCGCGCTGTGGGTCCACGACGACGGCACGGGTTCGGCGCTGTATGCCGGCGGCAGCTTTTCAGGCACCGGCGACAAGCTCGTCCGGCGCATCGCGCGCCGGGTGGATGGCGCGTGGGAGCCGGTGGGCGGAAGCCCCGACGGGCCGGTCCACGTGCTCTGGACCCACGACGAGGGGGGCGGTCCGGCGCTGTATGCCGGCGGCTACTTCCGCGCGTTCGCGGGCATCGCGGCCTACAGCATCGCGCGCTGGGATGGCAGCCATTGGTCCGCCCTGGGCGGGGGCCTCAGCCAGTCGGCCACCCACTTGCCTCCGACCGTTCACGGCCTGGCCACCTACGACGAAGGCGCGGGGCCGCTGCTCTTCGCCGGCGGCACCTTCCAGGCTTCCGCCGGTGTGCACCTGGGTCCCGTCGGGCGCTGGGACGGAACGACCTGGTCGCCCGTGGGGAGCGGTCTGAACGGGTCCGCCTACGCCATGCAGA
Organism: Planctomycetaceae bacterium; assembly: GCA_050480685.1. Lineage (GTDB taxonomy): Bacteria > Planctomycetota > UBA1135 > UBA1135 > JBJHAV01. The sequence goes on from JBJHAV010000107.1 coordinate 1,602, forward strand.
CCTTCGATGACGGGACGGGCGAAGCGCTCTACGCGGGGGGCACGTTCTACCACCTGGGAGCGCACGGGCAGACCCGTTCGGTGGCCCGCTGGGACGGCCAAGCGTGGACCGGCCTGGGCTCGGGCTCGGGCTTCGTTCCGCCGGTGAACGCGCTGGTCGTTTTCGACAGCGGCGCGGGTCCGATGCTGCACGCCGGTACGTCCCACGCTTCCATCGCGGGTTCGAGCGTGGTCGGGCGCTGGACGGGCACGGCCTGGGAAGGGGTCGGGCATCTGCCGGGGTTCCTTTGGTATGGGGCGAATGCGCTGGCGGTCTTCGACTCGGGCCACGGCCCCCAGCTCCACGCCGGCGGCTTGCTCGCCTATGCCTGGGATCTGCCGCACTTCCAACTCGCGCGCTTCGACGGGAGCGCTTGGCTGCCCCTGGCCAGCGACTTTTCGAATTCGATCCAGGCGCTCGCGACCTTCGACGATGGGGACGGCCCGGCCCTGCACGCGGGGGGCAACTTCAGCCACTCGCCGCAAGGGGACAGTTTTTTGGCGCGCTGGGTGTGCAGCCCTCCCCCGCCGATTGCCGTGCTGCCGGGTTGCCAAGGCAACCCCGGGGTGCTGAGCGCCCTGTCGCCGGCTTTGACGGCGGGTGAGGCGTTTGTGCTGCACCTGGCGGCGAGCGCGCCGGCGGCGGGCTGGGCGTTCTTTTTTGCCGGGGACGTGGTCACCGATGCCCTGGGCTGCGGCGCTTGGCTGGCCGGCCTGGGCGAGGTTTTGCTCGCGCCCGCGCCGCTCTCCCTGGGCGCGGTGCCCACCGGGATGGGCCAGGCCCGCTGGGTGCTCCAGGCGCCCGCGGAGCCGGCCCTCGCCGGCCAGGCCGTCGGCTTCCAGGGCGTGTATCTGACGGAGGCCGCGGGTGGAGGGGTCGAGCTGACCAACGGGCTCGTGGCCACCTTCCAGGGTTAGAGCGGCGTGTGGGCGGTGGCTCGGCGCGCGGGCAGTGATCCGATGCGAACCGAGCGGGAGAAATCCCAACAAGGGGTACCCTGACCGCCCCGGGCCTCGTCCGGGGCTCCTCCTCCCTTGGAATGGTTCGCGCCGATCCGCGCATGGCGGATCGGTCCCCCCCGCTCCCCATGTCGCCGACCCAGCGCCCCCGCATCGATTCCGCCGTCCTGTTCGGATTTGGCGCCCTTTCCCTGATTTTCGCCGCCGGCTGCAACGTCGGCGTCGACGGGCCGTTCCGTTCGGACGAGCCCAGCGGGCTGCGGCCGGTGGAGGCCGTGCGGGTGATCGCGGCGCCCCTGGAGCGGCGCGAGATGGTGCAACGGCTGACGACCACGGCGCTGGTGGAGTCGGAGGTCGAGGTCTCGGTCATGCCGCGGGCGAGTGGCGAGGCGGTCGAACTTTTGGCGGAGGAAGGCGACGAGGTCGAAGCGGGCGCGGTGTTGGCGCGGCTCGACGAGCGGGAGGAGCGGCTGGCCCTGCGCGAGGCCGAGGTGCAGCTCGAAGAGGCGGGCCAGGCGGCGGAGCGGGCGGCGGTGGCCCTGGGGGAAACGGCGGCGCGGCTGCGGGCCGCGGAGCGCTCCTACGAACAATCCCTGCGCGATTACGCCCGGGATGAAGAATTGGCGGCCGGTGGGGATGGGCGCTTCGCCAGCGTGTCGGCCCGCGCCTTGGAAGCCAGCCGGCTGGCCCGCGACCAAGCCGAAAGCGAGGTCGAGCAGGCGCGTTTGGCGCGCCAGCGGGCGGAACTCGAACAGGTCGCCGCCGAGACGGCGGTCGGACGCGCCCGGGTGCAACTGGATCGGGCCGAGTTGGCCCTGGTCCACCGGGCGGTGCGCGCGCCCTTCACCGGGCGGGTGGCCCAGCGCCACCTGCGGCTGGGCGAGCAGGCCAGCCCGACCCAGGCGGCGTTTGTGTTGACGGACCTGGAGAGGCTGCGCGTGGTGTTCCACAGGCCCCAGCGGGAGCTCGGGTTGTTCCTGGCGGGCGGCGCTTCTTCGCCCGCGGAGCTGGAGCTCTTCGCCGGCGCCGAAGCCTGGCCGGGGCTGCGTTTTCCGGGCCGCATCGAGCGGGTCAGTCCGACCCTGGATGCCGCGTCGGGCACGTTTCGCGTCACGGCGCGTTTGGAGCCGCGCCCCGAGGCGGCTGCGGCGGGATCGCCCCGCCTGCTGCCGGGCATGCTGGTGCGCTTGACGCTGATCACCGACCGTCGAGGGAACAGCCTGGTGGCGCCCAAGCGCGCCATCCAGCGCGAAGGCGAAGCCACGCACCTGTTCGTGGTGCGCGGCGATGTCGCGCGGCGCGTGCCGGTGGTCGAGGGGTACTCGGACGATACCCACGTGGAGGTCCGTCCCGAGGAGGGGTTCGAACTGGAGGACGGCGATCAGGTCGTCACCGTGGGCAGCCGCGATCTCGAGGACGGGAGCGCGGTTCGCTTGGAGAGCGCCCGTTGAGAGCGGTGAATCGCGCGATTTGCGGGCAACCTGCCTCCCCCCCTCCCCTTTCTCCGAATGCCCCCTGAATCCGAACGCGGAGGCTTGCTCGAACTGGTCGTGCGGCGGCCGGTGGCGATTGGCATGTTCATGCTCGCCCTGGCGGTGTTCGGGGGCGCGAGCTTGCTCTCCCTGCGCCAGGACCTCCTGCCGGAGATCAGCTACCCGACGCTGACGGTGCGCACGAGCTGGCCGGGCGCCAGCCCCGAGGATCTGGAGCAGCGCGTTTCGATCCGCATCGCCGAAGCCCTCGGCACCCTGCCGGGGCTGGTGCGCACCAGCTCCACCAGCCGCGCCGGCGTTTCGGATGTGCTGCTCGAGTTCGATTGGGGCACGCCGATGGTCTTCGCGGTGCAGGACGTGCGCGAGAAGCTCGACGGGGTCTTTTTGCCCCAGGGCGTCGAGCGTCCGCTGATCCTGCGCTACGACCCGAACCTGGATCCGATCCTGCGCATCGGCGTCACGGCCCGGCGCGGTGTGAACACACCCGCCGATCTGATGCACCTGCGTTGGCTGGCGGAGCAGCGCATCGAGCGGGAACTGGAGAGCCTGCCCGGGGTGGCGGCGGTGCTCGTGCGCGGCGGTTTGGTCGAGGAAATCCACGTGCGCGTGGATCCGGGGCGCCTGGAGGCCCTGCGCATCGATCCCGGCGAAGTCGCCCGCCGCTTGGCCCAGGAAAACGTCAACGCTTCGGGCGGTGTCGTGCGCGAGGGCTCCACGGACTACGTGGTGCGGACCTTGAACGAACTGCGCGATCCGGAGGAGATCGCCGAGCTGGCCCTCGTGCGCCGCGCGGGCGCCACGGTGCGCATCCGCGACGTGGCCGAGGTCGAACGGCGCCACCGCCGGCGCGAGGTGGTGACGCGCATCGCGGGCCAGGAGGCGGTCGAGATCGCCGTGTACCGCGAGGCGGGTGCGAACATCGTGCAGCTCGCCGAACGCGTGCGGGAGACACTCTTCGGCAGCGAAGCCCAAAAGCGCGCCGCCGAGGAACTGGAGAAGTTGCAGCGCCCCCCCACCTTGGCCGAGCGCGCGCGGGCCGACTATCTGGCCCGGCGTTTGTCGGACGAGGTGGAGCTGACCCTGCTCTCCGACCAGTCGGTTTTCATCCGCGACGCGATCTCCGAGGTGCAATCCGCGGCGGGCTTGGGCGCGCTCTTCGCCGTGGCGGTGATCCTGGCTTTCCTGCGGCGGCTGGCCGCGACCGCGATCATCGCTGTGGCGATCCCCATGTCGGTGATCGTGACCTTTGCGCCCATGCACCTGGCGGGGGTGAGCTTGAATCTGATGTCCCTGGGCGGCTTGGCCCTGGGCATCGGCATGCTCGTGGACAACGCCATCGTGGTGCTCGAATCGATCGCGCGCTGCCGCGAGGAGGGCGACAAACTGGCGCGCGCCGCCGTGCGCGGGGTGCGCGAGGTGGCCGGGGCCGTGACCGCCTCCACCCTGACCACGGTCAGCGTTTTCGCGCCGATCGCCTTCGTGGGCGGCATCGCGGGACAGATCTTCGGGGACCAGGCCCTGACCGTGGTCACGGCGCTGATGGTTTCGCTGCTGGTGGCCGTGCTTTTCATCCCGATGCTCGCCGCGCGGCCGTGGCTCGCGGGCGGCGACACGGGCGGCGAAGGCGCCGGTGACGGTGACGGTGACAGTGACGGCCGGCCGGAAGCCGGTGCGCGGCGGAGCCTGCGCGCGCCCTTCGCCGGCTGGAGCTGGGATCCGCTGGCCGTTCCCGGAGGGCTTTTGACCGCCCTGATGCGCTCGTTGCTTTGGCTGCTGGCGGGACTCTCGGCGCTGGTCGGTTCGCTGGTGTTTGGTGTGCTGTGGCTCCTGCGCTGGGCTGCCTGGCCCTTCGCCAAGGTCTTCGAACTGGCGCTCACGGCCCTGGCCGCCGGCTATCGCGGCGCCCTGGGGTTCACCCTGCGTGTGCCGCTCCTGATCGTGCTGCTGGCGGTCGGGCTCGGCTGGGACGCCCTGCGGCGTGTGCCCGGTCTCGGGGTGGAGTTGCTGCCGGAAGTCCACCAGGGCGAATTCACCGCCTTCGTGCAGCTCGAGCCGGGCACGCCGCTGGAGGCCACCGACCGGCTGCTGACAGGAATCGACCAGGCGCTGCGCCTCGATGACCGCATCGCCACGACCGCCCTGACCAGCGGCGTCGAGACCGAGACCCTGTCGCGCGACGTGGAGGGACCGCACACCGCCCGTTTGACCGTGCGCATGGCCGAAGCCCAAGCCGGCCGGGCCGTCGAAGAAGAACTGGCCGAATCCGTGCGAGCGCGTTTCGCGGCCCATCCGGCCGTGGATTCGGTGGAACTGCGCCGCCCGACACCGTTCCAACTGGATGCGCCCCTGGCGATCGAGGTGCGCGGTCACGATTTGGAGCTCTTGGCCGAGGTCGCCGCCGAAGTGGAACGCACCCTGCGCTCCCTCCCGGAACTCGCCGACGTGCGCTCTAGCCAGCGCCGCGGTTTTCCGGAGCTGCAGCTCACCTTCGACCGCGACAAAACCCTCGAGTTCGGCCTGGATTTGGCCCAGGTCACGCAGCTCGTGCGCGACCAGGTGCTCGGCAATGTCGCCACGCGCACGACCCGCGGCGACGATCGCATCGACGTGCGTGTGATCGCCCCCGAGGAGCGCCTGGCCTCCCTGGAGGATGTGTTGGCGCTGGCGGTGAACCCCGCGGCGGAGGTGCCGGTGCCCTTGCGCGCGGTGGCCGACGCGCGTTTGGTGCAAGGCCCCGCCGAAATCCGCCGCATCGGCAACAGCCGGGCGGTGGTCATCGAAGCCACCCCGCGCGGCCTGGACCTGGGCGGCACCGCCCGGCGTGTGGAAGCCGCTTTAGGCGATCTGGTGGTGCCCGACGAGGTGTTGGTCGAACTGGGCGGCCAAAAGCGCGAAATGGAATCGGCGCTTCGCGACATGCGTTTTGCGCTGCTGCTGGCGATCTTCCTGGTCTACGTGGTGATGGCCAGCCAGTTCGAATCCTTGCTGCACCCGCTCGTGATCCTGCTCAGCGTTCCGCTGGCCGGGGTCGGGGTCGTGCACGCTTTGGAACGCACCGGCACGCCGCTTTCCGTGGTGGCCTCGATCGGATTGATCCTGTTGGCGGGCATCGTGGTGAACAACGCCATCGTGCTCGTGGATCGCATCAACCAAAACCGCCGCCGCGGCCAAGAACTCAGCACCGCGGTGATGGAAGCGGGCGCCGCGCGCCTGCGGCCGATTTTGATGACGGCCGCGACCACGGTGCTCGGGCTCCTGCCGCTGACCGGATGGCTCGCCGGCGTGCCCTACATCGGGCAGTTCGGCTCGGGCGAAGGGGCCGAACTGCGCGCTCCCCTGGCGATCGTGGTGATCGCGGGCCTCAGTTTCGCGACGGTGCTGACCCTGATCGTGGTGCCGGCGGTCTACACACTCCTGGCGCGTTTCGACCGGGTCGGGAGAGAAGCCCATGGCTGAGCCGCCCGGAGGAGTTGGGTTCTTCGGCGGCGCCATTCGCCGTCCGGTGACCCTGGCCATGGCCCTGCTCACGCTGCTCGTGATGGGCCTGATCGCCTACGCGCGCATCCCGGTGCAGCTCGTGCCCTCGGGTTTCGAAAACCCCCGCATTTGGGTCTGGATCCCCACCGGCAGCGCCGGCGCGCGGGAGGGCGAAGAACGGGTGGCGCGGCCGATCGAGGAGGAGCTGCGCACCCTGGCCGGCATCGAGCGCGTCACCAGTCGCTCGCGCGAGGGCCTGGTTTCCCTGGAGGTGCGCTTCGACCCGAACCTGGAGTTGGCGCTCGCCAAGGCCGAGGTGCGCGACCGCATCGAACGGGTGCGCCCGCGCCTGCCCGCGGACGTGGATCGCATCTCGTTTTGGAGCGAAGACGCCGATCAGATGCCCCTGGCCTGGTTCGGGATCTTGCACCCGGGCGATTCGGACCGCACCGACTTCCTGCTTCAGCAGATCGTCGTGCCGCGCCTGGAGGCCCTGCCGGGCATCAGCAAGGTCGACGTCTTCGGTGACCTGGCGGATTCCGTGCGCATCCTCTTGGACGAGGAGCGTGTGATCGCGGCGGGTGTCAACCTCGGGGACGTGATCGGGCGGCTTTCGCGCGAAGCGGGCACCGACCCCCTCGGCGAGATCGACGAAGGCGGGCGGCGCTTCCTCTTGCGCGCGGACCTGCGACCCGGCGACCTGGAAGCTTTGGAGCGCTACCCGGTGCGGCGCGGCTTGACCCTGGGCGACCTGGGCGAGGTCATCCGCGCCAAGAGCGTGCGCCAGGAGCTGGCGCGCATCGACGGCGCTTATGCCTACTTCGCCGTCGCGCGGCGCGAAGCCCAATCCAACGTGGTCGAGGCCAGCCGCGCATTGCACGTGGCGCTGGAGGAACTGTCCCGCGATCCGCGCCTGGCGGGAGAACTCTCCTTCCTGCCGTTTTTCGTGCAAGGGGACATGATCGAGGGTTCCCTCGACCAGCTCCAATCCACGGCCCTGTGGGGCGGCGCGCTGGCGGTGCTGGTGCTGCTCTTGTTCCTGCGCCGACTGCGCTTGACCCTCTGCGTGGCGGCCTCGATTCCGATCTCCGCCCTGATCGCGGTCACCTTCGAGTACTTCCGCGGGACGAGCTTCAACATCCTGACCATGACCGGCATCACCCTGGCCCTGGGGATGCTGGTGGACAACTCGGTCGTGATGGTCGAGAACATCGCGCGCCTGCACGCCGAAGGGCTCTCGAAGCGGCGGGCCGCCGAACAGGGCGCGCGCCAAATCGCCCTGGCCGTGACCCTCGCGACCCTGACGACGGTGGTGGTTTTCCTGCCGCTGATCTTCATGGGCGATGATCCGATGACCGCCGTGCTGCTGGGCGGCATCGGCATTCCGCTGTGCACGGCGCTGCTGGCGAGTTTGATGGTCGCGGTGGTGTTCCTGCCCGCGGTGGCCGCGCGCAGCATGGGGGAACGGCCCGCCTGGGCCGTGGCGACGACGCGCAGACTGGAACCCCTCGGCCGGGTGCCCGTGCGCATCGTCGCTGCGCTGCTGCGCCTCGCTTCGGCGCTGCTGCGCGCCGCCCGGCGTGCGGCCCACGGGCTCGCCCGGTTGGCGCTGGCGCTGCTTGCGCCGCGGGGGCGCTGGCTCGGCACCTTGGGAATTCTCGTGCGGCTCGGCGCCGCGGCCGGATTGGTGTTCTTGGCCCTGCGGCTCGGACCGCTGCTCTCCGAGGGCGACGTTCTCCTCTCCGGACTGCCTGGATCGCCGGCCCAGGCCGCGAACACGCCGGGCACGCTCGTGGGATTCGCCGCGGCAATCGGCTTTTTGCTGGTGATCCTGCCGCCGTGGCTGCGCTCGCGCCTCGGGCCCGCGCCCGCCCGTTCGGTGCCGGCCGCGACCCCGCCCGACTCGCTGGTGGAGCTGATCGCCGGTTCCCTGGGATCCCTGGGCCGCTGGAGCCTGGCCCACCGCGGCCGCGCGGCGCTCCTGGCGGTGCTCGCCCTGATGAGTGTGGCGATCCCCTTCTCGAACCTGCAGTTCAGCGTCTTCGAGATGGAAGGCGACACCGACTCGGTGCGCTACCGCGTGCGCTTCACCAGCGACTTCACCCTGCGCGAGGCCGCCGAACAGATCGCCATCCACGAGGAGTTTTTGGAGCGCACCAAGTCCGACTTGGGATTCGCCCACTGGATGACACGCTTCGACGAGCGCGGCGGCAACATCAGCATGTTCTGGAACGAGCCCCTGCCGCCCTCGCGCCAGAAGGAACTCGCCCGGCGCGTGCGCGATTCGGTGCCGCGGCCTCCGGGCCACGGCCTGCGCTTTGCCGAAGGTGCCTCCGACGGACCGAGCCGGCAGTTGCTGCACTTCCACATCTACGGCCCCGACAGCCGTGAGTTGGAACGCCTGTTGACCGAGGCCAAACCGCTGCTGGAGCGTGTGCCCGGCCTGGGCACCGTGCGTTCCCAGCTCGAGGAGGCTCCCCTCGAAGTGCTGCTGCGGGTGGACCGGGACATGGCGTTGATGCTCGGCGTCGACTCCGAAAGCGCCTTCCGCACCATCGCCTGGACGCTGCGCGGTTGGCCCCTCCCGCGCTTTTGGGACCAGGACCGCGAGGTGCCGCTGATCATCGAGTACGACCAGGAGCGGGCGGCCGGCTTCGACACCCTGCGCGACCTGAGCATTTGGGGACCCGCCGGCCCGGTCGCGCTCAGTTCGTTCATGGACTTCGAGCTGGAGCCCGGATCCCGTGAGACCGTGCGCGTGGGTGGGCGCACGACGGTTCATCTGGAAGCGGAAATCGAGGATCCATCGCGCGCGCTCGAGTTGACCGCTGCGGGTTATCGCGCGCTCTCCCAACTCGATCTGCCCAGGGGTTTTGGCCTCGGTAGCGAAGACGGATTGCTCGTCCGTCAGGCCACCGAACAGAGCACCTTGCTCGGGGCGCTGGCCCTGAGCGTGGTGCTCGTGTTCCTGCTGATGGCGATTTTGTTCGAGTCGGTCGCCCTGCCCTTCTCGGTGCTCACCACCGTGCCCTTCGCTTTCCTGGGCGCCTTTTGGGTGATCTTCGCCACGGGCACGCCCATGGACGCCATGGCGTGGATCGGTTTGATCCTCTTGGCTGGCGTGGTCGTCAACAACGGCATCGTGCTGATCGACCGCATCCACCGCCTGCGCGCCGAAGGTCTGCCGCGCGCGGAAGCGCTCGAACTCGGCATCCGCCAACGGGTCCGGCCCGTGCTGATGACCGCCAGCACCACGGTCTTCGGCCTGTTGCCGATGATCCTGTCGGAGCCAGCCACGGATTCGGTGGACTACCGCGGGCTGGCCACGATCGTGGCGGGCGGGCTGGCCGCTTCGACCTTCTTCACCCTGTGGGTCGTGCCCTTGGCCTACACCTGGATCGAGGACCTAGTGGAAAGCCTGACCACCGCCGTGCGCGCCCCGTGGGCGCGCCTCGCCGCCGCGCGCAGCAGCGGTCAATCGACCGCGGCGCCGCGGGGCTGACGCGCTCCCCCCGGGCACAGGCCGCGCTTGCGCGGCGGTGTTTCGGCCAAAGCGGCACGGCAAAAGTTCAAGAACCGACGCGCCGCGGCGCCGTAGGGCTGCTCCGCGAGTTCTTCTAAGAGCTCGGCGATGGGCGCCGAACCGCGCAAACGGTAGACGGCTCGATAGACCTGCTTGACCTCCGCGCGATCCTGTTCGGTGAGGGTCGGATTGCGGCGCATGCCCACGGCGTTGAGGCCCGCCACGCGGTTCAGGCCGGCGACCAGGGTGAAGGGCGGCACGTGCATGCCTGCGCCCGCGTGGCCCTGGAACATGACACCCTCGCCCACTTGCGTGAACTGATGGATGGCGCTGAAGGCGGACATCACGCAGCGATCCCCCAGGTGCGCATGGCCCGCCAGACAAGCGCCGTTCGCCAGGGTCACGTGATCGCCCACCTGCGCGTTGTGACCGATGTGGGTCTGGGTCATGAAGTAGCCGCCCGATCCGATGCGCGTGGGCGCTCCATTCCAGTTGCCCCGGTGACAAGTCGCACCCTCACGGAAGGTGTTGCCGTCGCCGATGATCAGCTCCCCCGGCCGCTCCGGATCGTAGGAGCGATCCTGGGGCTCCCCCCCGAGCACGGCATAGGGATGCACCTGGTTGCGCTCGCCGAGGGTCGTGTGCGCCACCACGATCGCGCGCGCATGCAGCACGCTGCCCGCGCCGATGCGGCATTCGGGTCCGACGATCGCGTCGGGACCGATGCGCACATGCGGACCGATCCAACAGCCTTCATCGAGACGCGCGCTGGGGTCGACTTGGGCGCTGGGGTGGATGCGCGGACCGGCGCTGCCGGACGGAGTGGATACGTCTTTCATGGGACTGGGGTTCGCTAGCAGCCTGTCGGGGTCATCGCGTCGCGAGGTTCAGCGGGGTGCGCCGGGGCAAGGAGCGCGCCGCCGAGACGGCGGAGGCGGCCTTTGCGGGCCGTCGAGCAC
>JBJHAV010000108.1:0-10857 GCA_050480685.1 Planctomycetaceae bacterium
TGCCTCGGGGAGCGGGCGCTCAAAGAACTGGAGCCGGCCGAGTTGGAGGCCGCTTTGGCCCACGAACTCGCGCACCTGGAGCGGCGCGATCCGCTTTGGCTCGCCGTGGGCCACGGGGTCGCGGTGCTGCTTTGGTTCCACCCGCTGGTGCACCGCGCCCGCCGGGAATTGGCGCGCCTGGCGGAGATCGGCGCGGACGGGCGCGCCGCACGCGCCACCGGCCGTCCCTTGGCCTTGGCCTCGGCCCTGGCGCGGGTCGCGCGGCTGGTCGCGGAACCCGGCGCGCGGCCGCTGCCCGCGGTACACGCCATGGCCGCCCGGGGAGGGTTGCTGCACGAGCGCGTCGAGCGTCTGCTCGACGGGCGCGCTTCCAGCCCGCCGACGCGACCGCAAAACGAGCGCCTGCTGCTCGCCCTGGGCGCCGCCGCCGTCGCTCTTGCTGCGCCGAGCTTCGGCCTGCCTCCGCTGCAAGCGGGCGCCTCAACCCTGGCCGGCTCGCCCGCGGCGCCGGTTTCCGAGGTGGCACGGGGTTCCGAGGCAGCATGGGCGGTCGCTGCCGTGCCGCCAAGCGGTCCTCCCGCGCGCATGGCGCCCGCGCCGGCCGAATCGCTCTCCGCCGCGGATCTTTTACGCGCGGTCTCCGCGGACCTGGCGGAACTGCGCGGCGAGGCCGCCTCCCTCGCCGCTCTGCTGCGCGCGGATGGCGACGGCGCGGGTGACGACGGTACAGCCGACGGTACAGCCGCGCTCGCCGCCGAAGTCGCCGCCCTTGCCGCGCACCTGGAACACCTCGAGCTGCGACGCGAGCGGCTCGAGCGCCTGCTTCTCCCGAGGCCGAGTTCGGCCCCGGCGTCCGTTCCCCGGCCCCAACCCTCTCGGGACTTCTGACATGCAACGCCGAATACTTCTGCTTTCCCTGTTCGCCGCCGCTCCGCTGACCGTCGCCAGCGCGCAGGAGCCCACGCCGGCCACACCCGCGGCCCCCGCCAAACCGGTTGCAGCTCCCCCGCCGCCGCCCCCCGTGATCCTGCGCGCCGCGCAGGCCGGAACGGCAAGGCCCGTGCGCATCGAAGGGGAAGCCGGAGTGGTCGTCCCCCACTCGCGCTTCGTCGAGAACATCGAAGAGCTCAAGGCGCTGGTCTACGCGGAGCTTCCCGCGGTCATGACCACTTACCCCACATCCAGCGTCGCCGTAGAGCTGGACCAGGAATCTCATTCGGAGTTGGCCCAGGCCCTGCGCGACCGCGCCGAAGCCCTGCGCGCCCTGCGCGATGCGGACCGGCGCATCCAAGCCCTTGCCGGCGGCGGTTCGAGCGCTCCCGAGGTGCGTGTGCGCACCGTGACTCGGGATTCGGATGGGGAGATCACCGGCACCCGGGTCCAAGTCCACGAGTGGATTCACTCCCCCGAGGGACCCCGCTTCCAAGTCGACCGCGTGATTCGAAACGAGGGCGCGGCCACACCCCGGATCGTGCGTTTCGCGCCTGCGGACGGCGTAGAGATCCAGGCCGAAGGCGAACCCGCGCGAAAGTTCACCTTCAGCGCAAGTTCCACCGCGACCGCGCCGATGCCTCAAACGCCGGAGACACCCCAAACGCCCCGTGCAACTCGCGGGATCGCCGTGGCGCCAGCTCAGCCCTCCCCCCAGTTCCCGGCTCAGGTCTCGGCTCAACCTTCGACCCAGCCCTCGGCCGTCGCCCCGGCTCCCGCCGCGGCGGAAGCAATGATCCTCGACGAGCTGCGCGAGATGAGCCGCGAACTGGCGCGCCTGCGCGCGGACTTGGCCGAACTCCGCACCCGCGTCGAGCGCCGCTGATCGGCGCCGGACACCCCTCGGGAAGAACACGCGGGGAAGTCGGGGAACGGCTCCCGCGTGCATCGCGTCGCCGCGCCCAGGGTCCTCAAGGGGCCCTGGGCGCGGTCTTATGCGCGGGCGCATCGAGGGCGCCGCGGGCGGCCAAATCGTCGCGCATGCGCAGCACCTTGGCCGCGTAGTGGCGCACGGTGCCGGGGGTCGCCGGCTTTTCCGCATCCACCCGCGCGCGCCACTTCGCATAACCGCCCGCATCGCGCACCCAGCGTTCGAAACGCCCCGGGCCGGTGTTGTAGGCCATCAGAGCCTGCTCCACGTCGCCGCCGTAGCGCGGCAGCAACCAGGCGAAGTAGCCCGCACCCAGGCGCAGGTTGAGGGCGGGGTCGGAAAGCAAACGCTCGCGATCCGGCGGGGGCAGCCCCAGCCGGCGCGCCTGGTCCGCGGCCGTGGGAAGCTGCACCTGCATCAGGCCCAGGGCGCCGGCGCTCGATTCGGCCCGCTGGCGCACGCTGCTTTCGACCCAGACCATGGCCCCCACCAAGTACGGGTCGAGGCCGAATTCCTCGGCCGCGCCGCGCACCAGGGGCGCAATGCGCGCCAACCTTTGGCTGGCGAGTTCTTCCTCCACGAACCCGCGCACCCCCTGGCAGCGCACGGCCCAAATCAGCACCGCGGCCAAGCCCAGGAGCGCGAGCCACACCCAACGGCGCCGGATCCCGCGGCCCCTGCGCGCGCGCCCGCGGGACGGCCACTGGAACGGGGAGCGGACCATGGCACGCCTCGGGGCCGCGCGCGTCAGCGCTTCTTGGCGAGCAGCGCGCGGGTTTCCTCGACCCAGGTCGCGCGGCGCGTTTCCCCTTGCGGCAAGGGCGGCAACACGTCCCCGTGGACCCGCTGCAACTCACGCCGCGCGCGTTCGGCGACCGGCGCGGAACCCTTCAGCACACTCACGTACAGGCTTTCGGCGATCTCGCCGCGGGCCGGGCCCGTGGGACTCTCCAGGGGCACGAGCGGCAAACCCTCGCGTTCCTGCGCGACACGCAGCCATAGGCGCGAATCCTCCTGGGCGCTCGCGTCCCACCAATCCCACCAGGCGCCGACCGGATCCGGCGCGCGGCGCAGGTCGACGCCGGTCAAGATGACCAACTCATCCCACACCAGCGGATCGCCCGCACCCTCCGCGGAGGCGAACACCAACATCTGCGGCACGACCAGGGAAACACCCTGTTCGGCGAGCAAGAGCAGCGCGGTGCGGCGCGCGGGCGAGGTGGTGCTTTGGGCAACGCGCATCAACTCCGGCCAAGCAGCCGGGCCGATGCGCACGAGCGCCCTGCGGGCCTGCGCGTAGGCCGGCGAAGTCGCGCCGCTGTGGAGCAGCGTGATCAGCGCCGAAGTGGACCGCCCATCGGCGAGTTCCGCCAGGCCCTCGGCCACGGCGGCGTCCTGCTCGGGTCCACCGAGCCCCAAACCCGCGATCAACAGTTCGTGGGCGCCTTCGCCCCCCAAACGGCCGATGGCCACCAGGGCGGCTTGGCGCACGGGGCCTTGCCCGAAGCGCGCCCGGGCCAGCACCTCCGGCCGCAAGGACGACACACGCGCTTCCCCCACGGCGGCCACCGCCGCGGCTTCGACCTCCGGGGCGGTGTCCTGCATTAGGCCCGCGAGGAGCGCACGATCCTCCGGATCCCCCGAAAGCGCCAGGGGCGCCGGAGCCAAGGCGCGCATCCAATCGCGCCGATCCGCCGCTAGCCGCCGCGCGGTCTCGGGCGGCGCATCGGCCAGCACCTCGGCGATGAGCGCCCCGGCTTGGGCGCCGAACGCGTCGCTCAAGGTCGCCACCAGGTCCCGCGCCACGGCCCCGTCCAGGGGCGCGGATTCTTCCCAGGCGCCCCGCGCCGCCTTGCCCACGAGGCGCGCCAGGGTGACGGCGCGGTCGTTGAAGAAGGGCTCAACCGCCAGGGCGCCGAGCAGCGCCGGCACGTCGGCGGGCTCCAGCACGCCGGGCAGAGCCGAGAGCCGCACGAGTTCCGCCACGAGCGGCGTGCGTTCGAGGGCTCCCGCGCCTTCCAGGGCCGACAGGGCCAGGCGCTTGGATCGCAACCGCGCTTGATCCTCGGGCGGATCGGCCCGCCACCAGGGACCTTCGCTGTCCGCGAAGGCGCGCCGGGTCGGAAATTCCAGCGGGTTGCGCAGCCGTTGCCAGCGATTGGCGTCGACCAGGCGATCGAGCTCCGCGAGCAAGGTCTCGACCCAAGGGTCCAGCTCCTGGGTGCCCAATTGGAAGGTTTTGCCCTGATCGCCGATCAGCACTTCGAGCAGACCCAGCTCCGCACCGCGTCCGATGCGTCCGGGCAGCCGCTCGGCGCCGAAGATGCCCAGCTCCGCCAACCGGCCGGCCAGGCGTAGGGTCTCGGCTTCGCCCAGGTGGAACACCTCGCCCAGTCCGCGCGGCACCTCGCGCACGCCCGGACCGGCGAGCACCAACTCCTCCAGCCCACCCACTGGTCGGAAGCGCACCCGCAAAGCGCGCTCGGCGCCTTCCTCCAAACGCAGCACGGCTCGCCGCGCGCGGAACTCCCGCGCCGCTCCGGACCACCACTGCTGCCAAGCCGGGCCGTCGCCCCCGTGATCGATGCCCGCCAGGAGCGCCAGCCGCCGCCGCGCGGGTCCCTGCACGGCGCTGAAGTCCCGGTGGAACGTCTCCGCCACCAGGGCGCGCACCAACTCGTGGGGCACTTCCAGATCGAGCCAGGCGGTGGCGGTGGGATCCTCGCTGCGAAAGCCGACGCCCGCCAGGGCGGCCGCCGCGGCGCCGCGCACCAGGGGCAGGGAACTGGAGAGGTTGGCCAGCAGAACCTCGGCGTGCAATTCGTCGAGCAGCGCCACGCGGTGGTGGTCCTCGCGTTCGATCACGGCGAGCAGCGCATAAGCCTGGTCGCGGAAGAGCGTGCGGCTTTGGAACGCGCGATCGACCAGGCGCCGGTCCAGCCCCGGATCCGGATGGCTGCCGAGCCACTCCGCCGCGCGGAAGGCGACCTGGGCCGAAGAATCGGTCAAACGTTCGAGCAGCGGCGGAATGGAGGCGGGATCCTCGATGCGCCCGAGCACCTCCACGGCGCGCAGGCGCGTGTCCGCCCGCGACGCGTGCAACGCGCGCACGAGCTGGGCGATCAGCGCGGGCTCGACGCGGCCCCAGAGCAAACGCTCGGAGGCCGCGCGCATGGGCTGCTGGGGATGGTCGAGCAGGTCCACCAGCAGGCCCGAGTCGATCACTTCCGGCGCGAGTTCGGCGCTGCTGCGCAGGAGCTGCGCGCCGTTCTGGCCGGTGAAACGCCCGCGCAGGCGATCGCGCACGCGCAGCATGTCGCCGGCCTCCCCATGGCTGAGCAGGTGCCGGGAGGAGATCAGCAGCGCCGCGCTGCGATCCTCGGCCAGGGCCAAGCGGGCGGCGGCCAAGCCTTCGGGGCCGGCCTCCAAGAGCCGCAGGCCGAGTTCGCGGCCGGCGCGGCTGCCCGCGTCCGCGAGGGCCAGGAGCTGCGCGTGCAGGGCCAGCGCGCGCGGACCGAGCGACCCGAGCGGAAGGGCCGCCGCTTCGGCGGACAGCGCAGTCTCCACCTCGGGCTCCTCGCGTTCGGGAGCCGCGGGCCTCGCCGGGCGGCTCTCGGGCGCGGGCCGTGTCTGCCCGCGATCGGGCAGGATCAGGTCCCCGCGTCGAACGCTCGGCGAGCGCCGATCGCGGCTGGAGGGCAACTCGAGCTGCGCCAGGACGGGTTCGGCCGTGAGGGCGACCAGGAGCAGCCCCGAGATCAGGCGCGGCATCAGGCCCGAGATCAGGCGCGGAATCCGAGAAGGGCGGGACGGGGCGGGAATCATGGGGGGTGGGGCGGCGGCGAGGGGCGGCGAAGACCACCCTACCGACCCCGGACGCCGGTGGCTACGCGAGCCCCGCCGGAGCTCCGCTTTGGGCCGCCGCCGCCGTAGGCTGGGGCGGTGACGAACGAACCGACGAATCCGCGTGTGGTGAGCCTCTTGCCCTCGGCGACCGAACTGGTCGCCGCCGTGGGGGCCGCCCACCTCTTGGTGGGCCGCAGCCACGAGTGCGACTTCCCCGGCGGCCTCGACCCGTTGCCGGTCCTGACCCGCCCGAGGGTCTCCCTGGAGGGCCCGAGCGGGGAAATCGACCGGCGGGTGCGCGCCGCCCTGGAGCGCGCCCTGACTGTCTACGAGGTCGACGTTCCCGGGCTGGAACGGGCGGCGCCGGACGTGGTCGTGACCCAGGACCTGTGTGACGTGTGCGCGGTCTCGCGCTCCGACGTGGAGCAGGCCCTGGCCGAACTCGGCACGGGCGCGAAGCTGGTGAGCCTGCACCCCACGCGCCTCGGCGATGTCTTCGACGATCTGGAGCGCGTCGGTTCGGCCTTGGGGCGCGCGGAAGAAGCGCGCCTCGCCCGGCGCGACCTGGAGGAACGGGTGGCGGCGATCGCCGAGCGCGCCGCGGAAGCCCAGCGCGCGCGCGGCGCGCGCCGCCCCCGCGTGCTGACCATCGAATGGATCGACCCGGTGATGGTTGGCGGCACCTGGATGCCGGAGCTCGTGCTGCTGGCCGGCGGTGAACCCCTCGTGACCGAACCCGGGCAGCACGCGCCGACCCTCTCGCGCGCGGAGCTTTTGAACCTCGACCCCGCCCCGGACGCGGTGCTGATCAAACCCTGCGGCTTCGATCTGGAGCGCAGTCGCCGGGAATACGACCTGCTCGGCCGGCTCTTGACCGAACTCGACTGGCCGGCCATCGGCGCCGGTCGTGTGTGGGTCGCCGACGGCAACGCTTTCTTCAACCGCCCCGGCCCGCGGTTGGTGGAGAGCCTCGAAATCCTGGCCGCTTGCCTCGACCCCGAAACCTTCGCCGACTTCGCCGAACGACACCGCGAAAACTTCGAACCCTTTCCCCTCTGATCCCATGGCACAAGCGATCCCCGACGGCTACCACGGACTGGTCCCCTACCTGCACGTGCGCGGGGCCGAAGCCGCCCTCGCGTTTTACGCCCGCGCCTTCGGCGCCGAGGAGGTGCTGCGGCTGCCGATGCCCGACGGCAAACTCGGCCACGCGGAGATGCGCCTCGCCGGGCAGATTTTCATGCTCGCCGATGAAATGCCCGATTGGGGCAATCTCTCGCCGCAAACCCTGGGCGGCCACGCGTCGACGTTGATGTTCTACGTCGAGGACGTGGACAGCGCCTTCGAGCGCGCGCTGGCGGCCGGGGCCGAGGCGGTGAGGCCCGTGGCCGATCAGTTCTACGGGGACCGCTCCGGCATGCTGAAGGATCCCTTCGGGCACGTTTGGACCCTCGCCACCCACGTGGAGGACGTGAGCATGGAAGAGGTCGTTCGGCGCCTGGCCGCCATGGGCGAAAACGCCGGCTGAATCGGGCCCCAGGGCTTTCGCCGAAGCGCGGGGTTTTGCCCCTTCAGCGCTTCTTGCGGTTCTTCTTGCGCTGTTTGGCCTTGGCCTTTTCCTTGGCCCGGTCGCGCTGTTTGCCGCCCGGCCCGCCGCCGCCCGGAGCTCCGCCCGGGATGCCGCCCAGCGCGTCCGGCAAACCGCCGCCCAGGCCCGGGGGCAAACCGCCGCCGCGCCCGAATAGGCTGCCGATGCCGCTGGAGACGCCGCCGACCATGCCCTTGGCCCGCGAGAGCAGGCCCGGCCCGGACAGGTCCGCGGCCAGCTCCCCGCCGGCCAGGGCTTCGAGGCTGTCGCGTTTGGCCTTGCCGCCCGCGCCGCCCATGCCGAGTTTGCCGAACTGCTTCATCATCTGCTTCATGGCCTTGTAGCTCTTGAGCAGTTCGTTCACGGCGCCCACGTCCTGGCCCGCGCCGCGCGCGATGCGGCGGCGGCGACTCATGTCGAGGACTTCCGGGTGCAGGCGCTCGCGGCGCGTCATCGAGGTGCAAAGGGCCTCGAAACGCTTGAAGCGCCGCTCGTCCAGGTCCACGTCCTTGAGGGCCGAGCCGATGCCCGGCAGCATGCCGAGCATCTTTTTCATGGGCAGGTTTTGGATCATGCGCAACTGCGCAAGCAGATCCTCGATGGTGAAGCTGCCCATCACCATCTTTTCGTACTGGGCCTGGGCCTCCTTCTCGTCGATGCGCTCCTGGGCGGCCTCCACGAGACCAACCACGTCGCCCATGCCGAGGATGCGCCCGGCCATGCGCTCGGCGCTGAAGGGATCCAGGTCCTCGAGCTTCTCGCCCGTGCCGAGGAACAGGATCGGCACGCCGGTGATGGCCTTGAGGCTCATGGCGGCGCCCGCGCGCGCGTCGCCGTCGAGTTTCGTCAGAATCGCGCCGGTCAGGGCCAGGCGCTGGTGGAAGGACTGGGCCGAACGCAGGGCGTCTTGGCCGGTCATGCCGTCGAGCACCAGGATCTGCGCGTCGGGCGAGGTGCGCCGGGCGATCTCCTCGACCTCGGCCATCAGCTCGTCGTCCACGTGCAGGCGGCCGGCCGTGTCGAGCAGGACCACGTCGCGGCCCGCGCGCTTGGCTTCGGCCACACCGCGGCTGCAAAGTTCCGCCGGGCCCAGACCCTCCTCGTGGTAGACGGGCAGGGAGAGGCGCTGGCCGAGCACCTTGAGCTGCTGCACGGCCGCCGGGCGCTTGACGTCCGCCGCCACCAGCAGCGGGCGCTTGCCGTGGCGCTGGACCAGGTGGCGGGCGAGCTTGCCGGCGGTGGTGGTCTTGCCGGCCCCTTGCAGACCCGCCAGCAGGATCACCGTCGGCCCGCTCTTGGCGAACTCGATGCGCGCATCCTCGGGGCCGAGCAGTTCGACCAGTTCGCGGTGCACAGCCGCCACAAACTGGTCGGAGGCGCTGATGTCCTTCGCTTCGAGCTTGGCCGCCCCCAGGGCACGCTGCTTGACGCGCTCCACGAAGTCGCGGCCGACCTGGAAGTGCACGTCGGCTTCGAGCAGCGCCCGACGCACATCCGTCAGACCCTGCTCGATGTTGGCCTCGGTCAGTTCCTTTTCCCTGGACAGCCCCTGGAAGGCGGCCGACAGGCGGCGGGTCAAGCTCTCGAACATGCTGCAGAGGATAGGTCATCGACCCCCACCCCGGGAAACGCGAGCGGCGGGAGGGGCCGCGCGACGGCCGCACGGTCAGGGCGGACCGATCACACCCCGCAGGCCCCGGGAGAGCTCGGCCGGCGATCCGGGCAAACTCACGTCCACGTGCAGGGCCTGCAGGTGGACGTCCTTGCCCACCAGGGAGGGGTCGGCGGGCACCCCGAGTTGGAACGCCGCGAGCCCGGCCACCGCGGGTGTCACGGCCAGGGTCAGCGGCAGGGGCCAAACACCCAGCAGCAACTCCCCCAGGTCGGGGATCGGCAGGCCGCAGCCGGCCGCATCGAGGCCGTCGACCCCGAGCAGCAGCACCACGCCCCCAAAGCCCGCGTTGAAGTCCGTGGAGCGAAAACTCAAGGGAATCACCGCGCCCGGTGCCAGGGCGACCATCGCCGCGGTCAAGCTGGCCGTGTTTCCAAAACAGCCGACCAGCACCTGGAAGTCGTCGGGCAACGGACAGCCCCAACGGGCCACGTTCCCGTCGCCGCCGGGCGACACGTGGAATGACCCGCCCGCGAAGAGCGCGTCCCCTAGGCCGTCGTCCAGGCTCGCCAGGGCCAGCACCGGCGAACCGACGGAAAACGGCGAGGCGTAGGGGTCGATTCCGATCCCCATGCTCAACCACGCCTGACCATCCCACTGGGCGATACGGCGCGAGGGTGCCGCGCCGATCGTGGCGAAGTCGCCCGCGGCGATCAAACGGCGACCGGCGGGGCCGTCGTAGTCGTGCAGCGCGAAAATCGGACCGGTCGCTCCGCCCCCCACCGAGCTCCAGGACAAGCCGTCCCAGGCGGCCACGCGGAAGGCGCCCGAGCCGCCGATTTGGGTGAACTCCCCCCCGGCGAAGAGGCGCGGTCCCTGGCCGTCGTCGAAGAGCGCCAGGGCGTGCACGGCCCCATTGGCACCGCCGCCGAGCGGCGCCCAGGTGCTGCCGTCCCAGCGCGCGAGGTTGGGGGAGGAAACCCCACCCGCGGAGGTGAACTGCCCGCCGAGCACGAGGTCCGCTCCAAAGGGCAGCAGCGCCAGGCCGGCCGTGCCCACCAGCCCGCCGCCGAACTCGTTCCAAACGCGGCCGTCGTAAGCCGCCAGGCTCGCAGCCGGCAGCTCGCCGGCCTGCTGGAAGGAGCCGGTCACCACCAGCAGGGTTTTGCCGCCCTGGACATAGGTCGCGGCGTCGGCCACGAACTCCCCCTCCACCCGAGTGATGCCGGCCGCGGGTGTGGTCCAGCTCAAGCCGTCCCAAACGGCGACCCCGCCCCCGTCCTCCTCGGGGTCGGACTCCCCAGCCGATTCGCCCAAAACCTGCGCGGGGAAGTCCCCCAGGGCCCAGAGGCGTTCGCCGCCTCCCCCGTCGTGGGCGACGAGCCGCCGGACGGAGGCGTCGGAACCCAAAATGCCGACCCCCAGGCCGAACCAGGACCCGTCGCTCCAACGGGCCACCCGTTGAACGGGCACGCCGCCGAGCACCGTGAAGTCCCCTGCCGCATGCAAGCGCGGCCCGTCGCCGTGGTCGAACACGAGCAGTGAACGCACCGCGAGGGGATGCTCCCAAAACTCCAAGGGATCCCCGACGTGGCCGGGGAATGTGATCCACGCGGCGCCGTCGAAGCGCCCCAGGCCGCGCACCACCCCGCCCGCCTGGGAACGGAAGGTGCCCGTCGCATGCAAGAGGGTGCCCTGGCCGCTGTCGAAGGAGGCCAGGCGCTTCACCCCGACCTCGTAGTCGGCCGCCGGAACCGGCACGATCCCGAGGCTTTGCCAACCGCCTGCCCAGCGCGCCATGGGTTCGACCAGGTCCGGCGCACCCAGGGGCCCCAGGGAAAAGGGCGCTTGGGCGTAGAGCGCGGGCCCCGCGCCGCTGTCGTGCACCTCCAGGATGCTGATGCCGTCGATCGATTCCTGCGAGACCTTCACCCCGAACAGCGGCAGTCC
>JBJHAV010000108.1:10867-11832 GCA_050480685.1 Planctomycetaceae bacterium
AAGGGCCCCGGGCCGGGCGCGAAGGCGAACCACTCGCTGCCGTTCCAAAGGGCCAGGTGGGCGCTGGTGGTCGAACCCGCCACCGCGAATTGGCCGCCCACGGCCAGCAAGTTGCCCGTGGGCGTCGGCACTTCGCGCAGGGCGCGCACACTGGGCGCATTGCCGCCGGACACGCCGCTGCCGAGGGGGCTCCAAGCGGCCCCATCCCAGCGCGCGATCCGATTGGCCGCCGCGTTGCCGGCCAGGGTGAAGCTGCCACCCGCGAAGAGTTGGGGGCCCTGCCCGAAATCCGCGCGCCCCAGGGCCAATACGGCGCCGCCCAAACCGAAGCCCAGGGGCGTCCACTGGGCCCCGTCCCAACGTGCGATGCGCGCGGCCGAAAAACCCCCGGCGGTGGTGAACGAACCTCCCATGAAGAGGGCCGGGCCGCCGCCGTCGTCGTGCACGACACTGGCTGTGGCGACGCCGTTGAAGCCGCCCCCGACTTCGCTCCAAGCCGCGCCGTCCCAACTGGCCACACGCCGCGCGGTGACCGCGCCGGACTGGGTGAACTCACCTCCGGCGTAGAGCAACACGCCATCCCCGTCGTCGAAGACCGCGAGGGTGCGTACCCGGCCGTTGAAGCCCTCACCGACCTCCGACCAGGCCGTGCCGTCCCAGCGCGCCACGTTGCGCACCGGCAGGCTCCCCACCCCGTGGAAGTCACCGCCGACGAAGAGCGCCGTGCCCCTGCCGTCGTCGTGGGCGCAGGTCGCGAAGACGCGGCCCTCGAAACCCGAAAGGCCGCCGAAGAGGCCCTGCCACTCGGGTTCGCAGGGGGCGGTGCCTACCTGGAACGACGGGGGTAGGAGGGCCGCGAGGAGGGATGCGAGGTGGGCGTGGGGCACGGGAAGCAGGAGCTAGGAGAGCGAAAAGTGGAGGTGCATCAGATAGTCGCCTGGGCCCCACCGGTCACTGTCGGGGGG
>JBJHAV010000109.1:0-11762 GCA_050480685.1 Planctomycetaceae bacterium
GCCCCATGGTGGCCGTGAACCGCGCGGGCGGCACATCAAGAGGGGACAAAGATTGGTCCCGTCCGGCGGCTTTCGCGACCGCCAACCCACCCCCGCAACGGGTGCGGGGCGGACCGTGGAGCGCTCAGCGCGGCCGGGCGACCACAACGATGTGGAAGCCGAGGATCGAGAGGCCGGGCAAGGCGCAGAGCAGGCGGTCGATGCGGATGAAGGCGCGGGTCAGCCAGGCGTTACCCGGCACATAACGCAGGATGCCGAGGTGATCGGGGAAACCCGCGAAGACATAAGCCAGCACGCCGTAGCGCTTGACCTTCAGCACCTCGAATCCCGCCCGTTCGCACAGGGAAACGATGCCCCGGCGTGTGAAACCCTCGTCGCCCTCGTCGAAGTGTTTGGACTTGCGATAGAGGATCTTTCGAGCCAAACGAATCAACGGGTTGTCGTTGCAGGGCTCGCTCATCACCAGAACCCCGTCTCGCCCGAGCATGCGCCCGCACTCTTCCAGGAAACTGACGTGGTTGCGCGTGTGGTGCAGGCTGCCCTTGCAGAAAACCACGTCGAAACCGCCGGTCTTGAAGGGCAACCGCTCGGCATCGCCGGTGACCAGGCGAGCCTCCGGCACGTACTGCCCGGAGACCTTGAGCATGTCGTGGCTGATGTCGAGCCCGACGGCACCCGGATGGCGCTCGCTCAATTCGGCCAGGAAAAATCCGGTGCCGCAGCCCAGGTCCAAAAGCCTGCGGGCGTCCTTCGGCACATGGGAAATCATTTCCCCGTGCCAATCCTGCTGGAAGAGGCGCGAAAACTCGAAGCCGTACCGGTAGGCGTAGCGCGGCGCCAACTCCCGGTGCAGCTCGATCTGGCTGAGGCGGTTGGCGGCTCCGGCGGCGGCCGGCGGGGGAGGCGAGGTCTTGGGGGGAGTGGCGGTCACGGCGGTGGGTTGCTGGCCCCCAAGGGTAGCCCCCGGAAAGGCCCGGGGCGGTACCCTCTTCGGCGGCCATGGCCCAACCGCCCTCCTCGACCGGCGACCCCGCACCGGGAACCCCTGCCGACCGGGCCTTGCCGGCCCTGGTGCAGCGCCACGGGGCGCGGCTCCTGTCGGTCGCCGAGCGCTTCTGCGGACAGCGGGAGGAAGCCGAGGACCTGGTCCAGGAGGTCTTCCTGGCCGCCTGGCGGGCCTGGGATTCCTTCGAGGGACGGGCCAGCCCCGCCACCTGGCTGTACCGCATCGCCGCGCGCGCCTGCGCCCGCCGGCACCGCCCCCGGGCCGGCGAGCCGGAGCAGCTCGCCTCCCTGGACGCCGACCTGCCCTTCGGCTCGCCCCGGATGGCTGTGGTGCCCGGGCCGGCGGACTCCCCCCTGGAAGCCGCCGCCCTGGCCGAGGCCAAGGACCGCCTGACCCGCGCCATCACCGAGTTGCCCCAGACCTTCCGCATGCCGCTGGTCCGGCGCGAGATCGCCGGCCTGACCCTCGCCGAAGTGGCTGAGGTGCTCGAACTCCCCGAAGCCACCGTCAAAACCCGCCTGCACCGGGCGCGCCTGCGCCTGAGGTCCGCCCTGGAGGCCGTTCTACCCCGGCGGGAGGTTCCCCCCGCCCGCTTCGACCGGGACATTTGTTTGGACCTGTTGACAGCCAAGCAGGAAGCCCTCGATCGGGGGCTGTCCTTCCGCTTCCCCGACGAAGTGGTGTGCGAGCGCTGTGACGAACTCTTCCGCAGCTTGGACCTGACCTGGGATCTGTGCCGGCAACTGGGCTCTAGCCAACTGCCTCCCGGTTTGGCCGAGGCACTGGCGAGCCGCGGCGATTGAGCGCGCGGCGTCCGGGCCGGGGTCGTGGGACTTTTCGGGAACCCGCGGCCGGAGTGTGCCTCCAAGGGGGCTCCACCGTTCCAAGCCGCCCCTACGACTATGAATCAACGACACCCGCTGCCCTTCGCGACCCGCTCCCCCCTCATCGCCGGCCTCTTCGCCGTTGCCCTTGTTTTCGCCGGCTGCCGTTCGAGCGGCGTTTCGGACACGCCCCCGGCCGCGCCCGAACCTGCCCACCAGGCCTTCGTGGCCTCCAGCCTGGAGCCCTTCGAATGCGGCACGATCCAAAAGCTGCACACCTTCGGCGGGGTCTTTTTGGCCAGCCAACCCCAAGCCGCCGATCTGGAACAGGCGCGCTTGGGCGGTGTCGTCACCGTCGTCGACCTGCGCCGCCCGGACGAGGATCGCGGCTTCGACGAAGCATCCGTGGCCGCTTCCCTGGGCCTCAGGTACCTCAATCCGGCCTTTCGCAACGCCGGTGAGCTGACCGACGAGGTGCTGGACGAAACGCGCCGCATCCTGCGGGAAGAAGCCCGCCCGATGCTGCTGCACTGCTCCAGCTCGAATCGCACCGGAGCCGTTTGGCTCGCGCATCGGGTGCTCGACGGCGGGCTCCCCTGGGATGCCGCCCTCGAGGAGGCCCGCACCGTCGGCCTGACCACCGAAGCCCTCGCGGAGCGGGTGCGCGCCTATGTGGAGGCGCGCACCGAATGACCGTCAGCGGCCGATCCAGGCCCGCGAGACCAGTTCGTCCATCAGCCGCTGCACGTTCGCTTCCGCCGGCGCCGACGCCGTGTCGAGCACCAAGTCGGCCGCCGCGGGCGCTTCGTAGGGGTGGTCGATGCCAGTCACGTTGGCGATTTCTCCGGCCCGGGCGCGCGCGAAGAGCCCGTCTTCGTCGCGCGCTTCGCAGACCTCCAGGGGAGCGCTGCAATAGGCCTCAAGGAATCGCGTTTCGCCCACCAACTGGCGGGCCCGCGCCCGGGACTGCTCGGTGGCCGAAACGAAGGCACAGATCACGATCAGGCCCTGATCGTTGAGCAGCTTGGCCAGCTCCGCCGCGCGGCGCAGGTTTTCGTCCCGGTCCGCACCTGAGAAACCAAGGTCGGCGCACAGGCCCGTGCGAAGTTGTTCGCCGTCGAGCACCAGCGCATGCAAACCGCGCTCGAAGAGCGCTTGCTCCAGGTCGAAGGCGACCGAACTCTTGCCCGACCGCGGCAGGCCGGTCAGCCATACGGTGAAGGGTTGTTGGCCGGTGCGCACAGCGCGCTGCGCGGGTGTGATCGCGGAGGCGCGCTGTCGCAGGTTGCGGCCCGCATCGTGGGAAATGCGCGGCTGATCCAGGGCATCATCGGCCGGCACCCGCTCCAGAATCATGCCCGCCGCCAGGGTGGCATTGGAGAGCCGATCGATCAGGATGAACGCACCGGTCTGACGATTCTTGCCGTAGGCATCGATCGCCAGCAGGCGGGCGGATTCGAGTCGCACGCGCCCGATTTCGTTCAGGCCCAAGCTCTCCGCGTCCGTCGAGTGAAGCGACTCGATGTCCATGCGGTAGCGCAGCTCCGTGGCCGTCACCGGCACTGTCGAAGTGGCAGTCTTGAGCAGGTACGAGCGGCCCTTCTCCAGCGGCTTCTCGTTCATCCAAACGACCATCGCCTCGACGGCGTTGGTCAAGGTCGGCGCGTTGTTCGGGCGCACCAACACGTCGCCGCGGCTGATGTCGATTTCGTCGTGCAGGGTGACCGTCACCGCCATCGGGGCGAAGACTTCCTCGCGCGCCTCACCGCCACAGAAGAGCTCCTTGATGCGGCTGCGGCGTCCCGAGGGCAGAGCCACCACTTCTTCGCCGACGCGCAGCACACCCGAGGCCAAGGTGCCCGCGAATCCGCGGAAGTCCAGGTTCGGACGCAAGACGAGCTGCACGGGCAGGCGCACGTCGATCAGGTTGCGGTCGCTCGCGATGTGCACGTTTTCCAGGTACGCGAGCAGCGGCTCACCCTGGTACCAGGGCATGGTCTCGGAACGGAAGACCACGTTTTCGCCGCGCCGGGCGCACATGGGCAGGAAGTGCACGTCCCCGAGCTGCAACTTGGCCAGGAACGAGTCGCACTCACCGCGGATGCGGGTGAAAACGGCCTGGTCGTAGTCGACCAAGTCCATCTTGTTGATGGCGATCACCACGTGGCGGATGCCCAGCAGCGAACAGATGAAGGCATGCCGACGGGTCTGCGGCAAAACCCCCTTGCGCGCATCGATCAGGATGATGGCCAGGTCGGAGGTCGAAGCCCCGGTGGCCATGTTGCGGGTGTACTGCTCGTGCCCGGGCGTGTCCGCGATAATGAACTTGCGCTTGGGCGTGGAGAAGTAGCGATAGGCCACGTCGATCGTGATGCCCTGCTCCCGTTCGGCCTGGAGGCCGTCCATGAGCAGCGCAAAGTCGATTTCTTCGCCGGTCGTGCCGTAGCGCGTGCTGTCCTTCTTGAGGGCCGCCAATTGGTCCTCGAAGACCCCCGCCCCGTCGTGCAGCAAACGCCCGATCAGGGTCGATTTGCCGTCGTCGACCGAGCCGCAGGTCAGGATGCGCAGCAGCTCGCGGCGGCCGTACTCGGCCAGCCAGCCCTCGATCCCGCCGCGCGCCAGTTCCTCGCGGTGCAACATTAGAAGTAACCCTCCCGCTTCTTCTCCTCCATCGAACCGGCCTCGTCGTAATCGATCACGCGGCCCTGGCGCTCGGAGGTCGTGGTCAGGAGCATCTCCTCGATCACCGCGGGCAGCGTCTCCGCCTCGGAATCCACGGCTCCGGTCAGCGGATAACAACCCAGGGTGCGGAAGCGCACCTTGCGCATCTCGGGCGTCTCCCCCGGCTCGAGCGGCAAACGCTCGTCATCCATCATGATCCAGGTGCCGTTGCGCTGCACGACCGGCCGCTCTTTCGCCAGGTAGAGCGGAACGATCGGCAACTTCTCCTGAAGCGTGTAGAGCCACACGTCCAGTTCGGTCCAGTTGGAGAGCGGGAAGACGCGGATCGACTCGCCCTTGTTCACACGCCCGTTGTAGAGGTTCCAAAGCTCCGGGCGCTGGTTCTTCGGATCCCACTGGTGAAAGCGGTCGCGGAAGCTGAAGACGCGCTCCTTGGCGCGACTCTTCTCCTCGTCCCGACGCGCGCCGCCGAACGCCGCGTCGAAGCCCCAACGATCGAGGGCCTGCTTGAGCCCCTCGGTTTTCATCACGTGTGTGTGCTTTTGGGTCCCGTAGGTGAACGGGTTCATGTCCATCGCCACGCCCTCGGGATTGATCCACTCGAGGAGCTCGAAGCCCCACTCCTTCGCCAGCCGGTCCCGGAACTCGATCATTTCCCGGAACTTGAAGCGCGTATTCACGTGCAGCAGCGGGAACGGCAGTTTGGCCGGCGCAAAAGCCTTGATGGCCAGCCGCAGCATGACCATCGAATCCTTGCCGATGCTGAAGAGCATCACCGGCTTTTGGAACTGCGCGACCACCTCGCGGATGATGTGGATGCTCTCGGCTTCGAGCTGCTCGAGGTGGCTGAGGGTGTAGCGACTCATGGGGGACAAAGTTGGCTGCCGGGGAGGCCGGGGCGGCTCAGAACCCGCGGTTTTCTCGGCCGGCGGGGCGCCTGGGCCCCACCCTAGAGTCTTCAGGGCTCCCGTCAGGGGGCCGCGGGAGGGCTCCCGCGCGGGATCGAGGGGCGGGTGGCGGGGGGACCGGCGGGAAAGTCTACCGCCCCACGGCGCGCCGCCCGCCGCTCAGCCCCATCACCAGGTGGCCGATCAGCCCGAGCAGCACCACGTTGGCCAGTTGCACCAGGTGCACCGCCAGCCCGGTCGCCAGGGCCAGGTCCCCCTCCACCCCCAGGAGCACGAATCCGATCTTCCACCCGGCCTCCTGGGTCCCGAATCCCGCGAAGCCGTTGACGGGCCGCAGGTTGAAGAGCACGGCCAGGCTCGACCCGAACACCGCCTCGGGGTAGCCCACCCACTCCGGCAGCCCGACCCCCCGCGCCAGGACGGCATAGAAAGCGAAGACCAGGAGCCAAATGCCGACGCTGGCGGCGAGCACGGCCGCGGGGGTCGTGCCCCGCCCGGTGGCCTCCAGGGCGGCTCCGACCCGGCCCAGGCGAGCCAGGATCGCCCGACCGATGGCCAGGCGCCCGAGCCGCAGGCGCCGCAGCGCCCAGCCGGTGCCGACCGAGAGCAGGTGGGGCCGCAGGCAAAGGAACGCGAGCACCGCAGCCAGACCCAGGAGCACGAGGGCCAGCGGTACCAAACGCCCGAGCGCCCCCTCGCTGCCCCAACCCAGGACCAGGGTCGCTGCCGACACGCCCGCGCAAAGCACCGCCAGGTCGAACAGCCGGGAGACCACGAGCGAAGCGAGCCCGGCGGCCCCCGACACGCCGCAGTGGGCCTTGAGGTACACCACGAGTGTCGCCTCGCCGGTTTTGGCCGGCAGCACGTAGCTGGCCAGGTTGTGGGCCGCGCTGACCGCCATCACGGGCCCGAAGGCCGGCCGCTCGGCGCGCGGCACCAACAGGGCAAAACGCCAGGCGCGCAGGGCGTAGATGCAAAGGTGCAAACCCAAGGCGAAGGCCCAGGTGCGCCCGTCGAGCCGGCCCAGGGCCCGCGCGAAATCCGCCGGGCCGACGCCGCCCCAATGCATCAGCAGCGCGAGCAGGACGGCGGCGATCGCCAGGCTCGCCACCACGCGAAGCACCACCCTGGACCAGGCGTTCGGGCTCCGCGCCCCTTCAGGGGATGAAGACGTAGTCCCCTCCCGTGTCCGCGGCCAACCAGCGCAGCAGCTCCAGGTTTTCCCCAATGGCAATGCTGTGGATGAGCACACCGCGATTCGCGTTCCAGCGCCGCACGTGCTCGCGGATCGTCGCCGGATCGTCGATGCGTCCGCCCATCGGCTCGCCGTCGGAAAGCAGGTAAATCGTGTCCACGGCCGGATCGGCGAGGGCGTATTCGAGGGCGTTGTAGATCGCCGTGGCGCCGCCGGCGTTGAGACGCTGCACATACTGAATCGCCTCAGCACGTTTGTCCGGGGTTGCGCGCACGAGCTCCCGCGACCAGGATCGCGCGGTTCCCGCGAAAGGAACCATGTTGAAGAACGCTTCGGCGTGGAGTGCCTCGATAGCGCGGATCAACTCGCGGCGCGCTACATCCATGCGTTTCTCGCCCGGGGTATCGCGTGTCCCGCCGCGCGTGGGCCACTCCATGGAGCCCGAGATGTCAACCACGAAGGTGACCCGGTGAGACTCGATCTCTAGGCCGAAGAACTCCACGTAGGCCGTCTCATCCAGCCGCCGGGCCTCTTCCTCGCGCTCGATTTCGACCAAGCGCTCTGGGGCGATCGGCTCGAATTCCTCCGCCACCGTCTTCCACCAGCGGCCCCAATTCTCCGCGTTTTCCCGGTAGGACTCGCCCGTCAAACGCCACAGCGTGTCGGCGAAGGCCCGTCGCATCCGGCCGGATTGGGCGCCCATGGACCCCACGATCGCTCCGGTTGCCTCCCGGGTGCGCAGCGCCTCAAGGGCTTCGAGGGCCGCCATGCGCGTCGACCAATCGGCGTGCACGAGCCGCTCTGCGATCTCGCCCGTGCGTTCAACTGCGCGCCCCCGGCCCAGGGCGGCCAGGGCCGCGTTGCGCTCCTGGGCGTGGCGCGAAGCGAGCGCCGTCACGAGCCGGCGTTCGTGGGCAGCATCGCGGGCTTGGACCGTCTCCAGGAGCCGATCGAGCCAATCCAGGATCAACCCCCGTTCGTAGCCTTCGCGGGAGCGATCGAAGGCACGTTCGATGTCTCCGCGCGCCGCCAGATCGCCGTTTGTCGAAAGGAGATCGATTGCCAACAGCCGCACATCCTCTTGGGTATCGCGCACCGCGCGGCGCACAAGCTGCAAGCCGCGCTCGTCTTTCGCCGAAGCGAGCACCGCGAGCAAGATCGGCTTTTCGTGGTCGCGCGCGCGTGGCCATCGGCGCGCCACATCGACCACTGTCGAAGCAGTCGCATGTCGCCCGATTACCGGACCCACCGCACGCCACAGGGCACCCGGGGCATCACGCCGCGCCGCATCATCGATGACATCGCTCAACAGGCCCTGGCCGCTTCCCAGGGTGGCGGCAATGTCGAGTGCTCGCGCGCGCACTTGAGGATGGAATGCGCGATCCCTGGCCACACGCTCCGCCAATTCGGCGGCGCGCGGATCGCCGCGGCGCTCCAGCTCGGGCAGGGCGCGCACCACACGACTCGCATTGCGCGAACCCGCGGCCTGGGCCAGTTCGTCGGCCGTGAGCCACGGCATCAGCCCTTCAAAGGCCAAGGCGCGGATCCCATCGAGCCCGTGGGGACGTCCCGCGGCGGCGCTCTCCGGATCGGCTTCGCCGCCCTTGGGCACGAGTGTCGCTCGGTCGCCGCCAGTGGAGAGCAGTTGGCGATACCAACCCACATCCGTCTCACGCGCGCCCTGCACATGCAAACGCATGGCGCGGATGCGCTGATCGTCCTCCAAGGGCGATTCGACGAGCATCCCCAGGTAGTCGCGGGCCGCGCCGGGGGCCTCGGAGAGCACCCGCAGCGCCTCCCGCCGCAGGAACGCGAGGGGCTCGCTTCTGGCCGCGGCGCGCACGCGCGACAAGGCGCGATGTTCCAACTCGGACACGCCGCCGAAACGCCCGAAGGCTTCCAACAAGGCCAATCGCCCGCCCACGGTGGTGATCTGCGGCTCGATCTCTTCCAAGAGGTCGAGGGCCTTCGCTTCGCCACTCGCGCCCAGGCGCAGGAGATCCCCTCGCGCCGCATGACCCCGGGCTCGTGCCACCCTGGCCAGCACGGCTGCCAGATCCTCTTCCGCGCGCGCCTCGGCGCCGGTTCGTGCGGGCACCGGCTCCCCTGCGACCGCCCAGGGAACGCTCGCCGAGAAAAACAGAGCCAAAAGCAGGAGGGCCACGCAGGCGGTGGGGAGCGCGTTTTGCAGTCGATCCATGGGGGCCGGAGTGGCCGAGGGCTGGTCGGGGGGGAGGGGCGCGTCAGAGTACCCCAGCGGCTCGCCACTGGGCCGGGCGTGGGGCGCCCGGCTCCCCGGGCTGGAGTCTCGGGGGGCACCCGGCC
Organism: Planctomycetaceae bacterium; assembly: GCA_050480685.1. Classification (GTDB taxonomy): domain Bacteria; phylum Planctomycetota; class UBA1135; order UBA1135; genus JBJHAV01. The sequence goes on from JBJHAV010000109.1 coordinate 8,941, forward strand.
GATGGGGTCGGACCCGCCAAATGCCATGACATCACCCCAACCGTCCCCCCTGCCGGCCCACCGGGCCCGCGAACTCCTGCGCAAGTTGCGCGACCTGAACCTCAGCTCCGCGCGCATTGCGGTCAACTCGCGCCTTTCGGTGACGTTGGCCGGATGTTCGAGTTTGGACCTGCCGGCGGAAAGCGAGCTGCGCTACCGCATCCAAAGTTCCCTGTGCCCCAACGAGGAACTGTGCGTGCGCCTGGCGCCCGCCGGCCTCGTTTTGGAGCGGCGCGGGGACGGACCGGAGCCGGTCAGCCGCCGGGAAGTGAGTTTGCTCGGCGGTGCGAGCGGCCCCGCCACCGCGCCGGAACTGCGCGCGCGCATGGATCCCGACACGACCTGCCCGCGCGAAACCGAGCGCTTCCTGCGCCGATTGGTGCGCGCGGTATTCCCGTCCTGAGCGGCGCTCAGCCGTCCAGGCCAAGCTCGCGCAGGAGGTCGCTCGCCTGGGCCCCCGGATCGCGGGTGTCGAGGGCGTGTTCGATGCGGCCCGCAGCGTCGATCAGGTAGGTGCGCCGGCGCGGAAAGGCATCGTCCGCGCTGTCCGCCGCGCCGTAGGCCAAGGCCACCCGGCGGTCCGTGTCCGAGAGCAAGCGGAAGGGAAAACCCTGGGCCTCGGCGAAGGCGCGATTCACCTCCGGCGGATCGAAGGAAACACCGAGCACGACGATGCCGGCGCGTTCGTAGTCCGGGCTTCGATCACGGAAGCCCTGCCCCTGGCGCGTTCAGCCGGGTGTCGCGGCCTTCGGATAGAACCACAGCAAGACACGCCGGCCGCGCAGATCCGCGAGGCGCACCCGCTCTCCGAATTGGTCGGATAGGTCGAAGTCCGGTGCGACCGCGCCCGGGGCAGGCAGCGGCGCGGGGCCCCGGCGGAGCAGGCGCTTGGCCGCGGTTCGCAAAAAGCCGATCAGTCCCGGGGAGCGCGATTCGGTCATGGGGAGCGGTGGTCGGGGCGGCCCATCAGCCGCCCGTGGTCGGGCGCAGGACGATCAGCAAGATGCCGAGCAAAATCGCGCCCGTACCGAGCGCGGCGCGCGGATCGCCTCAACAGCCAGTCGCACGCAGGTAGAGCCCGCCGAGCAGCGAAGCGATGCCGAGGACCAGGAGCGCTGTTTTCACCTCCAGGTTCTCGCACGCGGAGCCCGGGATTTCCAGCCCCCTATTTCCCTCCTCCTGCGGGGAGCCCGGCCGATTCGGCTGCCCCCTTCACCCATTCGAGCCGCGCCCGCAACCAGGCGAGGCGGTCGCGGTCGCGGTACAGGGCAGAAAACTCCTCCGGCGGCAGCCAAACGGTCCAAACCACCGACCTCGCCCGGGCCTCCGCCGGGTCGTAGATCACGCCGGCGATGGCTTCGGTGGGCACCCCGGGGGGCAGGGTGGCCTGGGAACCGGCGGCGTAGGGCCGCTCCACGTAGCGCCCCGCGGCCCGGCGGGCGGCCAGGGCGGCATCCACCTCCGCCCGGTAGCGCTCCTCTTCCTCTTGCAAGGCGGCGCGCAGGGCGGCGGGCCCGAGTTCGCCGTAGCGCGCCAGCCACTCGGCGGCGGCCGGGCCCGCGGGGTCCGCGAGTTCCGCCGGCGCGAAGTCCATCACGACGGTGCCCTCCGGCGGCCGCGGCGGCCCGAGCCAGCGGGCCAGATCGCCGCCGAAGTGCCATAGCAGCACGGCGGCGAGGGCCACGAACAACGTGCCGCGCCGCCGCGCCCGTGTGCGCAGGGGCCAAGTCGCGAGCCGAATGCCGAACATGGGGAGGACCGTCCATAGAATAAGGACTGGAGCGCCCGTTCGTGGCGCCCTCCCGCGGCCCATGCCCGCCCAGCTCCAGCGACCCGCCACGCGCCTGGCTCACCTGCCCACGCCGCTCGAACCGCTGCCCCGCCTGGCGCAGCAGCTCGGCCTCGCGCCCGGGACCCTGTGGGTCAAACGCGACGACCTGACCGGTTTGGCCCTGGGCGGCAACAAAGCGCGCAAGCTCGAGTTTTTGCTCGACGAAGCGCTGGCCGAAGCGGCCGACACGTTGGTCTGCGGCGGCGGCGCCCAAAGCAACCTGGTGCGCAGCACGGCCGCGGCCGCCGCCCGCCTGGGGCTGCGCTGCGAAGCCGTGCTCGGCGGACCGAGGCCCGAGCGCGCCGCGGGCAACCTGCTGCTCGACGAGTTGCTCGGCGCTGAACTGCACTGGCTGGAGCGCTACGACTTCGAAGCGGTGGAAGCCGCCATCGCCCGGCGCTGTACGGCCCTTCGCGCCGAAGGCCACAGGCCCTACCGGGTGCCGATCGGCGCTTCGACGCCCCTGGGCGCGCGGGGCTACGCCCTGGCCGCCGAGGAGTTTTTGCACCAATGGGGCGAACTCCGCCCGCAGGCGGCCCTGCCCCCGGCCGCCCTCGTGGTGGCCTGCGGCTCCGCCGGCACCCAGGCCGGCCTCCTGGCCGGACTCTCGGGCCGCATCCCGGTCCTCGGGGTGGACGTGGGCGCGCGGCCGGAGCCGGCGGAAGCCGTGGACGAGCTGGCCCGCGCCTGTGCCCGGGAGTTGGGCCGCCCCGCGCCGCCGCCCGCCGAGGTGCTGATGGGTCAAGTGGGCGCCGGCTACGGCGCCCCGACCGAAGCCTCCCGCGAAGCGCTCAACCTCGCCGCCCGTTCGGAAGGCCTGATCCTCGACCCGGTCTACACCGCCAAAGCCTTCGCCGGCCTGATCGCCGCACTCACCTCCGGCCGCCTCCCGCGAAACGCCCCCCTCGTCTTCTGGCACACCGGCGGCCCCCCCGCCCGCGTCACCCCCCAC
>JBJHAV010000110.1:0-11736 GCA_050480685.1 Planctomycetaceae bacterium
GGCTGGTGGTCGCTGGAGGTGTCCGACCAGGGCGGCGGCGATCCCGCCGACATCCAGGCGATGTTGGCCGCCGACGAAGAAGGCGACGAGCCGGACCTGGAGAACGAACGCGGCCGCGGGTTTTTGTTGATGCGGCTGATGGTGGACGAGCTCGGCGTGGCGCAAAGCGCCGACGGGCGCGGGCTCGTCGTGCGCGTCCGGCGCAGGCACAGCGGCGAGGGGTGAGGCGCTCCGCCGAAGGAGCGCCCGCACCGTCGCGCCGGGCCGTGCTGCTCGGCGCCGTGCGCTCGGCCGGCCGCGGTTTGCTCGCGCTGCCGCGCTGGGCGGGGGCGCTGGTGGTGCTGGGCTGGATGGCCTGGATCCACCACCTTTCCAGCGGCCCGGTCGAGCTCTCCTTCGCCGGGGACAGCGCCGGCTGGTCGTTTCTCGCCAACCTGGCCCACGCGCCGCTGTTCGGGCTGCTCGCCCTGGCCTGCCTGCTCGTTTTGCCGCGCCGCTCCGCGCCCTTTCCCTGGGCCCGGTTGGGGGTGCGCGAGGTGCTCCTGGTGTTGCTCCTGGTCGGGCTCTACGCGGCCTTCGACGAGTGGCACCAATCCCGCGTTCCCACGCGCCACGGGGGTTTTTCCGACGTGGTGACGGACCTGGTGGGGGCGGCGGCGGTGCTTTCGGTGGCGCGCTACGCGGGCCGCGCGGGGGCCCGCGAAGGCGGCCTTTGGCTGCGGTTTGCCCTGGGTCTCACGGCCTGCGCCCTGGCGGCCGCACTGGCCACCTGGGTCTGGGATCCGCCCCGCTGATCCGCGCGCCCCGCGCCGCCGGGTTGAGCCCGGCGCGGGCCGGCGGGATGATGCCCAACCCCGATCCCGTCCGGCGCCGATCCCAAAGATGCCCGTGTCCCGCCCCCAAAGCAGTTACCAAAGCCCCCTGGCGACCCGCTACGCCACCGGCGCCATGCGGCGCCTGTTTTCCGAGGAACACCGCATCGGGCTTTGGCGCGACCTGTGGATCGCCCTGGCCGAATGCCAGCGGGAGCTCGGCCTCGACATCCGCCCCGAGCAGATCGAGCAACTGCGCGCCACCCGCGGGAACATCGACTTCGAACGCGCCGCGGAACTGGAGCGCGAACTGCGCCACGACGTGATGGCCCACGTGCACGCCTGGGGCGAGGTCGCCCCCGAGGCGCGCGGGATTTTGCACCTGGGCGCGACCTCCTGCTACGTGACGGACAACGGCGACGTGCTGATCCTGCGCGAAGCCCTGGGGCTCGTGCGCCGGCACCTGGTGGGGGTCGTGCGCGCCCTGGCCGACTTTGCCCGCCGGCACGCGGATCTGCCGGCCCTGGGGCTGACCCACTACCAACCGGCCCAGGCGACCACGGTCGGCAAGCGCGCTTGCCTGTGGCTGCAAGACTTGATCGAGGACCTGGCCGAACTCGATCACGTGGAGGCCGGCCTGCGCCTGCGCGGGGTCAAGGGCACGACCGGCACCCAGGCGTCGTTCCTCGAACTGTTCGGCGGCGACCACGGCAAGGTGCGCGAACTCGACCGGCGCGTGACCGAACGCATGGGCTTCGCGCGCTCCTGGGCCGTGACCGGCCAAACCTATCCGCGCAAGCTCGACTTCCGGGTCTGCCAGGTGCTGAGTTCGATCGCCCAGTCGGCCCACAAGTTCGCCGTCGATCTGCGCCTGTCCGCCGGCCGCCGCGAGCTGGAGGAACCCTTCGAAGTGCGCCAGATCGGCTCCTCGGCCATGCCTTGGAAGCGCAACCCCATGCGCTCCGAGCGCATCTGCGCCCTGGCGCGGTTTGTCATGGCGCAGCTCGACAACACCGCCGAGACCGCCGCGCACCAGTGGTTCGAGCGCACCCTCGACGACAGCGCCAATCGCCGGCTGGTGCTGGCGGAGAGTTTCCTCGCCACGGACGCGCTGCTCGGGCTCTACGGCAACGTGGCCCGCGGGCTGGTCGTGCACCCGGCGGTGGTCGAGCGGCACCTGCGCGAGGAACTTCCGTTCTTGGCCTCCGAAGCTCTCTTGATGGCCGCGGTGAAGGCCGGCGCGGACCGCCAGGACGTGCACGAGGCCCTGCGGCTGCATGCGCGCGCGGCCTCCGAGGAGGTGCACCAAGGACGTCCCAATCCGCTGGTGGAGCGGCTGTCCGCCGACCCGGCCTTCTCCGCCATCGCCGGCGACTTCGGGCGCCTGTTGGAGCCAGCGCGTTTCGTGGGCCGCGCCCCCGAGCAGGTGCGTGAGTTCCTGGAGGAGGAAGTCGCCCCGGCGCTCGCCCGCTGGGAGCACCTGGAGCCGGTAGGCGAAGAGCTGCGAGTGTGAATTTTCGGTCCGCGCGGCCCGCCGAGGGGCCCGGCCCGGGTCCCAGGGGGGATCCCGGCCGACGGTCCGCGCTCTTGCTCGCGGCCCCCCCCGGTCGAAGGGTATGTTTCCCAGGCCCAACTGGGCCCTGGATGCAATCGTGACGGCGCCCGGCATCCCCAACGACTACGCCCTCTCGACGGCCTGCTTCGGGTCGCGCTTGAGCAGCGTCCAGGACCAGGTTCTGGCCGCGGTGGGCATGGGCTTTCGGGCCATCGAGCTGGGCCTCTCGGAGGCTCCCGCGGCGATGGACGGCCTCGACGAGGTGCGCCGCGAGACCGGCACCGAAGTGGTCTCGCTGATCGCCGGTTGCCGCGACAGCCTGGATCGGGATTTGCCGGCCACGCGCCTGGCGAGCCTAGACGAGGACACCCGCGAGCGCGCGGTGAACTCCGTGCGACGCCACGCGCGTTTGGCGCGCCAGTGGGGCTGTCCGGTGGTCGTGGTGCGTGGCAGCAGCGTCGAGGATCCCGCCCTGCGCGCCCAAGCGCGCGCCCTGGAATCACGCGCGATCGAAGAGGGCGTGGGTCCGGAACTGCGCGAGGAAGTCGGCCAGTTCGTGCAGCGCGTGCAGAAGTCGGGACAAAAACAGCTCGCCAACCTGTGCCGTTCGATGCACGAGTTGATGAACGAACTGCCGGAACTCTCCTTCGCGATCGAGCCCGGGCGCTACATCGACGACCTGCTCGGCTTCGACGCCATGGGTTGGGTGCTCGACGACCTGGCGCGCTATCGCATCCACTATTGGCACGACGTGGGCCGCATCCACATGCGCGAGAAGCAGGGCCTGCCCAGCCAGGAGCGTTGGCTCGAGGCCTACGGTCGGCGCATGCTCGGCATTCACCTGCAGGATGCCGCCGAGAACGAAACGGCCATGCCGCTCGGCCTGGGGGAGGTCGATTTCCGACTGGTGGCCGAGTTCACCCCCAAGGAAGCCCTGCGTGTGCTCGAACTGCACCACCGCCACGGACGCGCCGAGGTGCTCTCCAGCGTGCAGTTTTTGCTCGACCAGGGCTTTTAGTCCGGACCCGGGCGCCGGACTGTTAGGCTCTCCAGCCCGTTTTGGGGCCCGATCGCCCCTGCGCCATGGTCCGCGAGTCCCCTTCCGAATCCCAGGCAGAGTCCCCCGGCTCGTCCCCCGGCTCGTCCGCAGCCGCGTCCGTTTCGGTGTCCGATCTCGGGCTCGGCGGCAACGCGGCCGAACGCCACGCGCACCTCGCCCGCGCGTTGGCGGACCTCACGTCCAAAGGCGGCGGCGGTGATGGGGCCGGCAGCGGTGATGGCGGCGGCGAGCCGGCTCGCGTGCTGGTTTTGACCCACAAGAGCCCCGACCCCGACGCGCTCGGCGCCTGCGTCGGCGCGCGGTTTTTGCTGGAGCGGGGGTTCGGCCTGACGGCGGAGATCTCGACCATCGGCCGCATCCATCGCGCGGAAAACGTCGCCATGGTGCGCGAATTGGGCCTGGCCTTCGACGACTACGGCAAACTCGACTTCTCCCGCTACCGCGGCGCGGTGTTGCTCGACACCCAACCGACCTTCGGCCACACGATCGTGCCCGAGGACGTGGAGTTGCTGGCGGTCTTCGATCACCACATTCCGCCCAAGGGTGGACCGGGACCCGCGGTGCGCCACCGGGACGTGCGCACCGAACTCGGCGCGACGTCGAGCATGGTCTACGAGTACATCCGCGCCGCCGGGCTCGAACTCGACCGGCCGACCGCGACGGCGCTCTTTTGCGGGGTGCGTTTCGACACCGGCGACTTGTCCCACAACGTCACCGCCCTGGACGAGGAGGCCTACCTGGAGACCTTCCGCCGTTCGGACCGCGAGTGCCTGGCGCGCATCCAAAAGCCGCGCTTGCCGATGCAGTACTACCGCGAACTGCATCGCTCCCTGCGCATGGCCCGGCGCCACGGTCCGGCCGTGCTGGCCCTGCTCGGGCAGGTGCTCAACCCCGAGTCGGTGGCCGAGATGGCGGACTTTTTCCTGCGCATGGAGGGCTGCCGCTGGGCCCTGGTCGGCGGGGCCTACGAGGGCCAGTACTACCTCTCCCTGCGCACCCAACCGGGGGCGGCCGACGCCTACACGCTGCTTGCCAAGCTGCTGGAGGACGAGGGGTCCTTCGGGGGCCACGGCCGGGTCGCCGGCGGGCGGGTCTCCCTGGAGGAAGGGGAACAACTGGCCATCCGCCGGCTGGAGCGCCGCCTGCGGGCGCGCGCCCTGGGGATCGTCGATCCGGACGAGGAACTCGACGAGGAGAGCCGCCTGGGACGCTGTTTGACCTGACCCGGGCCGGGGCCGAGGGCGCAGGGCCGAGGAGGGGCTTGCACCGGCCCGCGCCGCTGGTAGAGTGCTCCCCCCTGGAAGCCCGAAACGGGCTCCCGAGGGCCTCTCCGGCCGATCCCCGATCGGCCGAAGCCGGCAACAGCGGTCTAAAGGGACCGCCCGCCGGCCCGGGGCACAACGCGGCTGTAGCTCAGTGGTAGAGCGCAACCTTGCCAAGGTTGATGTCGAGGGTTCGAGTCCCTTCAGCCGCTCCACTCTCCTCTTGAGAGTCGAGGCTCCCTGGAAGGGGGGAAGGTCCTGCGGAGCAGGTGAATCCTCTGCGCAGCGGGCGAAAGCGGCCTACCGGCCATGCCGGCGCGGTGCTTTCCGCACGTGACTCGAACAGGCTCTGCCTGAACCGGCCGCGCGGCCAATGCGTTGAAGCGCGCCATGTCGCTTCCTCAAGGGGCCCGCGTGTGCGCCCGTGTGTTTTCTTTCGGGCCGACGGCCGGCTCCTTCGTGGGGTTCGCAGGTCGGATCGTTTTCGTCGCGTGTGGGTTGTGGGTGATTCCGCCCCTCTTCGCTTCGCAGCAGGGACCGACCGCGCCCCTGACTTCGGCGAACGCACTCCCGGGGGAGGGCGAGGAAGAAGCGGTGTTCCTGCTGCCCGAGGTGCTCGTGCGCGCATCTCGTTCCGCACACCCAAGAACCACCTTCCCGACCCAGGTGACGGTGCTCGCACCCGAGGACCTGGCCCGCACCGGCGAACGCACGCTGCCGCGCCAAATCGCCAAGGCCGCCGGCATCTGGGTCCAGGAGACGAACCTCGGCGGCGGCGCCCCGATCTTGCGCGGTTTGGTGGGCAATCAGGTGTTGTTGGTGGTCGACGGGGTGCGCCTCACCGTTTCGACCACGCGCACCGGCCCCAACCAACTCCTGAACAGCATCGACCCGGCGGTCGTGGAGCGCGTCGAGGTGCTGCGCGGCCCGGGATCGGTGATGTACGGCTCCGATGCCCTGGGCGGTGTGATCGTCATCACGACCAAACGCCGGAGGGCAGGCAGTGATGCACCCGCGCTTGAACTGGAGGGCGACTACGCCACGAACCTGCGCGGCGGACGCGCGAGCCTTGCGTTCTCGGATGCCGGTCGCGCACACGGATGGCTCGTCACCGGATCCGTGAGGGAGTTCGGCGACGTACGCGCCGGCGGGGACGAACGCCAGGAGTTCACGGGATACGGCGGTTTCTCGCTCTTTTCGAGCACCGAGTGGGATCTGGATCCCCTGCGCACCCTGCGGCTGGCGGCGCGTTTTCACCGGGACGAGGACGTGCCGCGCACGGATGCTTTGGTGACCGGCTTTCCGACTTCCCCGGGCGGCCCGCCGACACCGCCTTCGGATCTGCGCCGGCACTTCGATCCGCAGCAGTCGGGCAGCTTGCTGCTGGCCTACGAGGATCGCGACGCGGGACAGGTCGCCGAGCGCATGGAAGCGCGCCTCTCCTTGCGGTTTTTCGACGAGCGCCGCGAGCGCATCACGGTTTCGAATCCGGGTGTTCAGCGCGAGGAGGCCGACGAGGTAGTGACCGCCGGACTGGCGATCGACTGGCAGCGGGGCATGGGGGAAAACCGCTGGCTGACTTGGGGGATCGACCTGGATCACGACTGGGTCGATTCCACCCGCGACGACGTGAACTTGGCCAGCGGTGTCGCTTCGCCGCGCAACGGCGCATTTGCGCCGGGTTCGCGCTACTTCACGAGCGGCGCGTTCGCGCGCTTGGAATGGCTCGATCTTTTGGGTTGGGATTGGACCTTCGGCGCGCGTTATGCCTGGCACCACTATCGCTTCGATGCCTTCGAACAGCCGATCGCCGCGCTGCCGGACGATGACGGCGGGAGCGGGTCCTTCGGCGCCCTGACCGGGTCGCTCTCGGCGGCGCGCGACCTCTCGCGTCACTGGCGCTTTGGTGCGACCTTTGCCCAGGGTTACCGGGCCCCCAACCTCCAGGAGTTGGCCGCGGTCGGCGGTTTCTTCGGCGGCACGGAGCTGCCCGGTCCGGACTTGGATCCGGAGCGCAGTGTGTACGGGGAGTTGGCCTTGGAAGCGCGCTACGAATCCTGGCGTGCCGCGGGGGCCGTGTTCGCCCAGCGCATCGATGATTTGGTCGGTCGCAAGCTCGATCCCGACGCCAGCCTGGAGTTCGGCGAACCGACGTTCCGGCGCGAGAACCAGGGCAAACTCCTGGTGTGGGGCTTCGAGAGTTTGGCCGCCTGGCGTCTCTTCGGGCCGCAGCGCCCTTGGGAGTTGGAGGGGCGAGTGCTGTGGACCCGCGGCCGCCAATACGACGACACGATCGATCCGAACACGGGCGAGGCCCCCTTCGACGGCGTCGACGCGCGGCGCATTCCGCCCTTGACCGGATCCTTGGCCCTGGTTCACCTGCCGGCGGAGCCGCTCTTCGGGGCCGTGTCGCGCTCGAGCCTGTCGATGACCGCCGCAGCGCGACAGGACAAACTGCACCCCGATGACGTGTCGGATCCGCGCATCGATCCGGAAGGCACGGCCGGTTGGGCGCGTGTGGACCTGAGTTTCGAGGGACCCCTGTTCGGCGGCGAAGGCACACGGCGAGGAACCCGGGGGCCGACCGGGCGCTGGGTGTTGGGCATCGAAAACCTGTTGGACCAGCGCTACCGGGTGCATGCGTCGGGCTACGACGCACCCGGGGTCGGGCTCTACCTCGGAATGAGCCTGGCCCTGTGAGTTCGCAGCCGCCGGCGTGGACGATCGCGGCCGCCGGGCGGTAGGGTTCCCGGGGCAGGCGCGCGCCGCCCGCCGCCCCATGAGCGCCCGAGTCGCCGACCCCGCCGCACCGCAACCGGCCGCCACCGCGCCCGCGATGTGGCCCGTGGCCCTGGGGCTCGCCTTGGCGTTTGCGGCGCTGTACGCGGCGTGGCCCGTGGGACGCGAGTTTTCCGACGCGCTGTTTCTCGAAAACCGCGTGGCGGCCGGGGGAAGGCCCTACTACAACGCCGCCTACTTGCCCCTGGCGGCGGCCTGGTGGCGGCTTTTGGCGCCGACTGGGATCGAACTCACGCGCGCCCTGGAGCTTTTTTCGGCCCTGCCCATGGGGGCGCTGGTGGGCGGCACGGCCCTTTGGCTCGGCACCCTGGGCGCGAGCCGCGCGTCGGCGGCGTTTTGGGCTGCCCTGGTGGGGCTCTCGGCGGTCGCGCTGTTTTTCAGCGGCATCGTCGAGGTGCACGCGCTCCAGGGCCTGTTTGCCCTGGGGGCGCTGGCGAGCGCCGAGCGCGCCTCCCGGGTGCGCACCCGTTTCGCACTGCCGCTTTTGTGCTTCGGGGCCGCCCTCGCGGTGGCGGGCCACATCAGTCACCTGCTCCTGCTGCCCGGCCTGTGGCTCCTGGCGCGCCGGCGGGCGCCGGGGCTCGGTGTGCCCCTCGGCCCGCGGGAGTTGGCTTTCGCCGCGCTCCTTGGGGCAGCGCTCGGCGCGGGCGCCTGGTTCCTCAACACCGAAGCGGGCCGCGCCCATTGGCACGGATCCCTGCAGTGGCTCGGCACCTTCGGGTTCTTCGCGGGCATTTTGTGGGGCGGGCTCATGGAGCACGGCCCGGCGCGGCCCTCGGACGTGGGGCTTTATTGGCGCGACGAGTGGCTCGTGCCCGTGGGGCTCTTGGCGCTCGGGCCGCTGCTCGCCCTGGTGCGCCTAATGGGCGGCGCGCGCGGTTCCGCTGTCCCGGCGCGGAGCGGCGCGGGCGGGGACCTGGGTCCGGTCGCCGGGCGAGCGGCCCTGGCGAGCCTGCCCGCTTTCCTGATCCTGCCCCAGACCGGCGTGCTGGAGCGCGGCGGTTACACGGTCAGCTACCTGGCGTTGCTGGCGTTGCTCGGCGCCTATGGGACCCAACGGGGCCCGGCGGCGGCACACGCCCGCGGGCCGTTGCTCCTCGCGGCGGCCGTGCTGCTCGCCGCGCAGGCGCTGCTCGCTGCCTTCGATCGGCGCGCGTTTTTGGCCCACGAACCGCCCACCGCCGAATGGGTCGCGTTCGCTCGCGAGCACGCGGGCCCCGAGGACAGCCTCTACACGGCGAGTCTTGCCAAGTTCTTCCACGCCGACGCGGCCGGCGGCATCGGCACCTTGGGTTATTGGCGTTTGACCCTCGACATCCTGCCCGGGCCGGCGCGGCGCAAGTGGCAGCTCGACCAACTCACCGAAGCGCTCACCCGGCACATGGGCGGCGGTCGACTGTGGCTCGACGCGGCGCTCTTCGACGTGCCGCCCCGGCGCCGCTGGCAAAGGGATCTGCGCGAGATCCTGTTCGAAACGCCCGAATTCCCCCTGGTCGTCGAGCGGGTGCAAGGGGACGACCCGCGCTTCGCGCTGCTTTGGGTGCGCATCGAGCTTTGACGGCCCGAACCGCGCGGCGGTAACGCAGCGCCCCCGCGCTGCGATGTGGCAGCGCGGGGGCGCTCGAGGCAAACGGAGAACGCTGCGCGCGGGCGCGAGCGCGGCGGCGCACAAACGCTGCCCTACGCTGCGGCGCCGTGGGCTGTCAGCGGTTCTGCTCGTACCACTTGGCGTTGATCTCCTTGTACTTCTCCCACTTCTCGGGCAGCTCGTTCTCGTCGAAGATCGCCTCGACGGGGCACTCGGGCGCGCAGGCGCCGCAGTCGATGCACTCGTCGGGATTGATGTAGAGCATCGTGTGCTCGGCGAAGTCGGCCGCATCCTTGGTCGGGTGGATGCAGTCCACCGGGCAGACCTCGACGCAGGCGGTGTCCTTGGTTCCGATGCACGGCTCGGCGATCACGTAGGTCATGGGCGCGGGCTGGGGCTGGGGCTGGGGCTCGGTCTCGAGCGGGGAGGGAAAGGATCGTTGGGACGATCGGGAACGTGTTTTAGGTGCGAGATGGGGGATTGGAGCGCAGCGGGGCGGCTCGGCCAAGGGTCGGCTGCCCCGGAGTGCGCCGCCATCCTAGGACCGGTGTGGCGGCTTCGGGGCAAATTCTACCGTCGACGTGAGGTTTTGGCCCGCGGGGCGGAGCGCTCGAGCAGCAGGTGCCCCCCGGCCGCAACACGCGCTTGCCACCCCGGGGGCACCAGGGTCGTACCGGTGTATTCCTCGATGCGCGCCGGCCCGGCCACGACCGCGCCCGGTGGCAGGGCCTCGCGGGCCGCGCGCCGGCCTTGGACGGAGCGGCCGAAGTCCATGGGCACGGAGCCCAGAAAGGCTCCGGCGGGGGCGAGCCGAGCCCGCGGCACCGCGGCCGGCGGCGGGATCGGGCGCAGGCGCCGGGCGCGCACGCGGGCGGCGACCAACTCGATCGGGCGCTCGCGCAGCGCATACCCGTAGAGCCGTTCGTGGGCCGCGTGGAAGTCCTCCGCCAGGCGCGGGCCGTCGGCCAGGCGCAGCTCGTAGGACTGGCCGACGTAGCGCAGGTCGATCAGGCCTTCCACCTCCAGCCGACCGCGCTCCCCATCGGCTCGCAGGATCTCGCGCGCCTCCCGCGCCAGTTCGGCGAGCAGCGCCCGGCGCCGGCCGGAGCCGACCCGATCGAGCGGTTCGAGCACGCTTTGCGCCACCTCCGCCAGCCCCCCCGCCGCCGCCATGCCGGCGGCCGAAAGCGCCCCCGGGTGGCGGGGCACCAGGGCGGAGGGCAGCCCCAAGAGGTCCGCCAGGGCCGCCGCGTGCAGCCCGCCGCCCCCGCCGAAGGCCACCAGGGGCAGGCGCGCCGGGTCCAGGCCGCGCTCCAGGCTCATCACCGCCATGGCCCGCCGCATGGCCGCCCGGGCCGTCTCCACCGCCGCGCGCGCCGCGCCGGCCGCATCCGTGCCCAGGCGCCGCCCGAGCCGTTCGAAGGCGCGCACCACGGGCGCCGGGTCGAGCTCCAAACCGCCGCCCAGGAAGGCGCCCTCGCCCAGGTGCCCGAGCAGGAAGTGCGCGTCGGTCAGGGTCGGCTCTTCGCCGCGCCCGTAGGCGATCGGGCCCGGGTCCGCGCCGGCGCTTTGGGGGCCGACGCGCAGCGCTCCGCCCGCGTCCAGGCGCAGAAGGGAACCTCCCCCGCAGCCGATCGTGTGCACGTCGAGGGTCGGCACGGCCAGCGGGTGGCCGCACAGGGAGCCGCGTTCCACCGCCGCCGCCGCCGGGCCGCCGCGGTGGAAGGCCACGTCGGCGCTCGTGCCGCCCAGGTCCAGGGTCAGCACGCCGTCGATGCCCGCTTCGGCCGCCGCGCGGGCCGCGCCGAGCACGCCGCCGGCCGGGCCCGAGAGCAGGACTCGCACGGGTTCGCGGGCGGCGCGTTCGGCGGCCAGGGTGCCGCCGATCGATTGCAGGAGCAGCAGTTCGGCCCCGCCCAGGCGCCCGGCCAGGCCCGACAGATAACGCTCCATGCGCGGTCGCAGAGCGGCGTTCAGCACGGCGGTCGAAAAACGCTCGACCTCCCGGTGTTCCGGCACGAGCTCGGCGCTGAGGGTGATCGGCAGTCCCAGGCCGCGCAGCGCTTCGGCCAGTTCGCGCTCCGGCCCCGGGTCCAGGTACGAGTGCACCAGGCACACGGCGATCGACTCCGCGCCGGACTTCGCCACCCGCCGCGCCAGGGCGGCCAACTCGCGCGCCTCCGGCTGCTCCACACGCAGCGGCTCGCCCGTGTCGGGATCGGGCCAGGTGCGTTGGCGAACGCCGAAGCGCAGGGCGGCCGGCACCAGGCACGCCACAGGGTCGGGCTCCAGGGCGTAGAGCTCGGGCCGCTGTTGGCGCCCGATGGCGAGCACGTCCACCAGCCCCGCGTTGCCGACCAGGGCCGTGCGCGCCAGATCGCCGGTCAGTACCGCGTTGAGGGCCACGGTCGTGCCGTGCACGACGCGCCGCAGGTCGCCCAGGCGTGCCAAACCCTCCGCCACCGCGGCGCCGGGATCGGCCGGGGTGCTCGGCAGCTTCAGCACCGTTTCGCGCTCCCCCTCGACCGCCACGAAGTCGGTGAAGGTGCCGCCGGTATCCACGCCCACGGTGCCCATCGGCGGGCATGGTAGGCGCCCACGCCCGCGAACCGAGGGGCCCGCCCCCGCGCCGGCGACCCGCGCGCGGGCCGGTGCCCGCC
>JBJHAV010000111.1:0-11639 GCA_050480685.1 Planctomycetaceae bacterium
CGGGGCCCGTATCCTGTCCGCGCCCGCGGCGGGCCGGCTCCGCCAGCGTCCCCCTCCTCCACCCAGCCGCTCCCCCGTGAAAACCGCCATCCTGGGCGCCGGTGTCTCCGGCCTGGCCCTCGCCAAGTACCTGATCGAAGGCGGTGTGCCCCGCGAGGACCTGACCCTGTTCGAGGCCGCCCCGGTGGCCGGGGGCCTGTGCGGCTCGAAGACCGTCGACGGCTTCACCTACGACGTGGCCGGCGGGCACATCCTGTTCAGCAAGGATGCCGCCGCCATGCAATGGATGAAGGACTCGTCGGGCGGCGACGACGCCTTCGTGCGGCGCGACCGAAACACCAAGATCCGCTTCGGCGATCGCTGGGTGCACTACCCCTTCGAGAACGGCCTCGGAGACCTGCCCCAGGAGATCAATTTCGCTTGCCTCAAGGGTTACGTGGAGGCCTGGCAACGCCGCCAATCGTCCGGGGACGCGGCGCCCGCGGACTTCGCCGCCTGGGTGCGCTGGCGCTTCGGCGACGGCATCGCCGAGCACTTCATGGACCCCTACAACGAGAAGATCTGGAAGCGCCCGCTCGACCAGATCACCAGCTCGTGGGTCGCCGGCCGCGTGCCGGATGCGCCGATCGACGACGTGCTGCGCGCTTCGATCGGGATCCGCACCGAGGGTTATGTGCACCAGTCGATCTTCTACTACCCAAAGAGCGGCGGTTTCCAAGCGATCACCGATGGGCTGCACACGTTCCTGGCGGATCGTGTGCGCCTGGGCACGCCGGTGCATGTGCTCGAAAAGCGCGCCGACACCTGGCGCGTCAACGACGAGAGTTTTGACCGGGTGGTCAGCACCCTGCCCCTGAACCTGTTGCCGCGCATCGTGCGCGACATGCCCGCGGCCGTGGCCCAGGCCCTGGAGGGTTTGAGCTACAACTCGATCACCTG
Organism: Planctomycetaceae bacterium; assembly: GCA_050480685.1. Taxonomy (GTDB): domain Bacteria; phylum Planctomycetota; class UBA1135; order UBA1135; genus JBJHAV01. The sequence continues at coordinate 940 of JBJHAV010000111.1, forward strand.
CGTGCTCTACGCCCTGGATCGGCCCGAGCACCCGAACCTCTCCTGGGTCTACCTGCCGCATCACGAACAGGGTCCCGCCAACCGCGTGACCTACATGTCGAACTACTCCCCGGGCAACGCGCCCGAGGGACGCACGTCGCTGATGTGCGAGGTCACCAGCCCCGGCGGCGAGCCCTACCCGGGGCCGGAGCTCGAGGGCCAGGTGCTCGACGGGCTGGTGAAAGCCGGTTTGGTGGAACGCGGCGAAGTGCTCTTCGACGACCGCTCCAGCTCGAAGTTCGCCTACATCGTCTACGACCGGCGCTTCGACGATCGCAAGCGCACCGGCATCCAGTGGCTGGAAGCGAACGGCATCGAACCCCTGGGGCGCTTCGGGCGCTACGACTACCACAACTCGGACCAGTGCGTGATTTCGGCCCGCAACCTGGCCGAACGCCTGCTCGCCGAACGTGTGCGCGGCTGAGCCCGGCGCCCGCGGCTCGCACCCAAGGCCCATGGCGGATCCTGCCCACGCCCCCGCGCCCCGGACGGGGAGCGGCCCGATCACGGCCGAACCCCGTCCCCTGGCGGTGGTCATCCCCACCTGGAACGGCGGCCCGCGCTTTCGCGAGCTCTTGCGCGTGCTCGCCGCACAGGACGTGCCCGGCGGTTTCCAACTGGTGGTGGTCGACTCGGGCTCCCGCGACGGCAGCGCCGACGCCGCCCGGGCCGCGGGGGCGCTGGTGCACACAATCCCCCAGGCCGAGTTCAACCACGGCGCGACGCGCAATTTGGCGATCTCCCTGGCCAACCGGGCCGAGGTCGTGGCGCTCTTGACCCAAGACGCGCTGCCCATGGACGCGGGCTACTTGAGCGCCCTCCGCCGCCCCTTCGACGACCCCACCGTGGACGGCGCCTACGCGCGCCAGTTTCCCCAGGCCGACTGCGATCCGCTGCTCGCCGAACGCCTGCGCCGCTGGAGCGCGAGCCGCGAAGAACCCGTGGTGCAGAGCCTGGCCCCCGGCGACCCCGCCGCCGCCCGGGCACGCTACGACGCCCTCGCGCCCCTCGAGCGCCTGATGGCCTGCGCCTTCGACAACGTGGCCAGCGCCCTGCGCCGCTCCACCTGGCAACAACACCCCTTCCCCGAGGCCAGCTTCGGCGAGGACGTCTCCTGGGCCAAGGAAGTGCAACTGGCCGGCGGCTCCATCGCCTTCGTGCCGGACGCCCGCGTCGAACACAGCCACCGCATCTCCATCCGCAGGGAGTTCAAGCGGCTCTACTGCGACCACCAGAACCTGTACCGGCTCTTCGAACTGCGAAGTGTGCCCTCCTGGTCCGCGGTGCGCGCCGGCTGGCGCCACCAGGCGCGTTTCTACGGCGAACTGCTCGACGGCCAAGGCCAACTCTCCCCGATCGAACGCTGGCGCTGGAAACGCTACGCCGCGGTCTACGCGCTGTTCGAAACCACCGCCCAGTTCCTAGGCGCCCGCAGCCACTGGAAACGGCAAGAAAGCCGCTTCTGGAACTGGTTCGACCAACGCATCCGCCGCGGAGTCTGAGTCCCCAGGGCCAGGCTTTCGGACCAGGCTTTCGGACCAGGCTTTCGGACCTGGGTTTGGGGGCCTGAGCCCCGGGGCGGCTCACTGGCAGTCAGGCGAGCGCACGAAGTGCTCCGAGGCCAGGGGGCGGCCGATTCGAGGTCAAAACCCGCGGCGAAACTTGGGGTCGCGATCCAACTCAAGGGAACCGATCACGCGCAGGGTGCCCTGGGAGCGGTCCTCGCGGACGACGCAGATCTCCAGCGCGTAGCGCTCGCCGGTCTCCGCGGTCAGGAAACCGGCTTCGAGCACATCGCGGCGCTCACACACGGCCAAGAGGGTCGCGTAGGGCCAGTCGCGATAGTGCGCCATGGCCCTGGAGAGGAGTTGGGCCGGGTCAGCCACCGCCTCGCCGGACGGGTTGGGGGTCGCCGCCGCGCTGCTCGCCGCCTCTCTGGCCTTCATCGCCCTCGGGTTCGGCAGGGCCTCCGTCGGCGGGGCGTGCGGCGGCGGGGGAACGCAGGGACAGGCCGTCGGCCAGCTTGGCTTCGCGGATCGTGCCGCGTTCGTCGAGGATGGCTTGGAAGAGGAGTTCGCCGGGGCCTTCTTCGCTGTCCGGTCCGCGCAGTTCGATCGCCCACAACTCGCCCCCGCCTTGCTCCTCGGGCAATTGGCGGTGGCCCGCGACGCTCAGGCGCGCGTTGGGGATCAGGCGGTAGGGCCCGCGCGGTGCAATGTAATCCACGTCGATGCCGTGGCCGAGCTTGCGCCCCAGGGCCAGGGCGTGCAGCCAGATCGAGTTGTCCGTCACGAGCGGGCGCATCGAGCGCGGCAGGGGCTCGCCGGCGAGTTCGCCTTCGCCGCGCACGAAACGGCCGGTGAAGTCGAGTTTGACCTTGCGCGGCTGGGGCGGAAGACCCGCGATGCTCGTGGTCACCGTGCGTTCGAGGGCGCGCGGCTCCAGCAGCGGCTGCATGGCGTAGAGCCCGGTGGTGACCTCGACCCGCGTGGCTTCTTCGACCTGCACACGCACGGTGGTGCGCGCTTGCAGAACGGGTTCTTCTTCCAGGGTGGCGGTTTCGAAGGCGATCTCGACGATGCCGATGCGCCGCGTGCCGGTGTAGAGCTCGAAGAAATCCGAACCGCCGGCCCGGGTGCGCTGGGCCAACAGCGCCAGGTTGGGCGCCGGCGCGGGGCCCTCGGCGCCGCGCTGCGCTTGCCCCCGGTCCTGGGCGGCCGGACGGCGCTCCACGGGACGCTCCGGCCGCGGGGCGGGGGCCGGTTCGGGTTCAGGCTCCGGCCGCGGCGGAGGTGACGGACGCGGCGGCGGTCCCTGTCCCGGTGCCGCGCCGGCGGGAGGCAATACAAACAAGCCGAGCCCGCCAGCAAGCAGCAGGCAGAGGCCAAACCACCGCTTGGAACGGTGAAAAACACCGCTCGGGCCGGTGCGCAAAGGGCATTGGGAGAATCGCTCGGGCATGGTGGTCGGGTCGGGGAATGCCGCTGCGGTGGCCTCGCCCCGGAATCTAGAGGCTACCCGATCGCGCCCGAGTGCGCGCTCAGGCCCCGTCTCCCGCAGGTTCGGGGGCCGCCACCATCAGGCGCGTCACCAGGCCAGCGAAACGGCCCGGATCCGGCAGGGGCGAGCCCTCCGCCAAGAGCGCTTGGCCGTAGAGCAGGTCGCAGAAGTCGCCGAAACGCGTTTCGTCCGCGCCGCGCAGGGCCTCCAGACGCGCGACCAGCGGGTGCTCGGGATTGAGTTCGAGCGTGCGCTTGGCGATGGGCAGGCCCATGGCGGCCTGCCCGGACTCGCGCAGCATGCGCTCCACGTGGGGGGCCATCTGGTGTTCACCGCTGACCAGGACCGCCGGCGAATCCACCAGGCGCGAGGAGAAACGCACTTCGCCGACCTCCTCGTCCAACTCGCGCAGCACGGCCGCGAGCAGGTCCCCGTGTTTCTTGGACTGTTCCTCGCGGCGCGCCTTCGAGGCGTCGTCCGTGTCGATCTCACCCTTGGAGATCGAACGCAGGGGCTTGCCGGAATACTCCTCAAGGCGCTGGAAGGCGAACTCGTCGACCGGATCGACGAGCAGCAGCACCTCGTGGCCGCGCTTGGCGAAAGCCTCCAGGTGGGGCGAGCGACGCGCGGCGGCGAGGTCCGGCGCGCTCAAGGTGTAGATCGCGGGCTGATCCACGGGCATGCGCGCCACCACCTCGTCGAGGGTCGCGAGTGTTTCCCCCGCGCTGGTGTGCAGCAGGCACAGGCCGGCGAGTTCTTGGCGCAATTCGTCGTCGCCGTAGAGCCCTTCCTTGAGCACGGGGCCGAAGGCGCGCCAAAAACCCTCGTAGTCGGCGCGGCGCTCCGCGAGCAGGCTCGCCAGCGCTTCGAGCACCTTGCGCGTCAACCGCCGGCGGATTTGCCCGACCTGGCGCGTGTGCTGCAGCGTTTCGCGGCTGACGTTGAGGGGCAGGTCGGAGGAATCCACCAGGCCGCGCACAAAACGCAGCCAACCGGGCATCAGTTCCTCCAGGTCCGCGGCGATGAAAACGCGCTTGACGTAGAGCGACACGCGCGACTTGGCCTCGGACGGGTCGAACAGCCCCGGCGGCCGGTGTTTCGGAAGGAAGAGCAGGGCCGTGTACTCCAGGGTGCCCTCGGCCTTGAAGTGGATCGTGTCGAGCGGGCCGTCCCAATCGCGCGCCATGTGGCGGTAGAAGTCGGCGTACTCCTCGGGCTTGATTTCGCCCCGCGGACGTGTCCAGAGCGGCTTTTGGGAGTTGAGGGTTTCGGTGCGCCGCACGCGCTTGGGCTCCGCCTCCGGCTCCCCCTCGGGGGTCTCCAGGCGCTCCACGTCCATCTCCACCGGATACTCGATGAAGTCGGAATAACGCCGCACGATGTCGCGCAGCACCCATTCTTCGGTGAAGTCCTTGGCGCCGGCTTCGTCCTCGTCGAGGGCCTTGAGGTGCAGGGTGATGCGCGTGCCGCGCGGCAGATCGCCGGCGTCCTCGACCGTGAAGCTGCCGTCGCCCTTCGAGAGCCAACGCACACCCGCGTCGGTCCCCGCCTTGCGGGTCTCAAGCACGACCTCTTCGGCGACCATGAAGCAGGAATAGAAACCGACGCCGAACTGGCCGATCAGCTCGGGCGCCTTCTGGCCGCGCTCGCCCTGGGCGCGCAGTTCCTCGAGGAACCGCCGCGTGCCCGAGCGCGCGATGGTGCCGACGTTTTCGATGACCTCCTCGCGGGTCATGCCGATGCCGTTGTCGACCACGGTCAAGGTGCGCGCCGCCGTGTCCGGCTCCAGCCGAATGGCCAAACGCTGCTCCCCGGCCAAAAGCTCACCGTCCGTCAGCGCGGCCACCCGAAGTTTGTCCAGGGCGTCACTGGCGTTCGAAATCAACTCGCGCAGGAAAATCTCCTTGTGCGAGTAGAGCGAGTGGATCATCAGATCCAACAGTTGGCGGACCTCGGCCTGGAAGGCGTGGGTTTCTGCCTGGGGCGACGTCGTGGAACTCATGGCTCGTGCGAAGGGTGGTTGGGGGAAGTGCGCGGGAGTCGGATTTCGAAGTGCCCCCGTCACCACCGCGCGCGGCGGCGGTCCTGGGGGCGGCTGGGCGGGGGTGGTGGGCCGACGGGCGGAGCCGTACGCCCCCGCGCGCCGTGCCCAGCGGGCGGCCGGCGGACGGCCCGCGGACGGAGCTCGACGCAACCGCGGGCACACGCCCTCCGCGGGCGCAGGACCGGCGGCGACCCGGGCAGGCCGGGCGGTGCCGCGCGGTCCCGCACGGTCCGCACGGGGCGATGCCGCAGGGTGCGGTGCCGCTCCCGGTAGGGCCGGGCGCGCCGGCGGGCGCGTCGGGCGAACAGGATACGGGCCCCGGGGCGGTGGGCTCCACGGTTTGGGGCCGGCGCGCCTCCCCGCGTGGCCGGATCCGGCGGAGCGGGATAGGTTTGGGTTCGGCTGCACCCTCAGCCTCCCCACCCATGCCCCGCCCGACGCTTCGCTCCCCGCTCCGGCCCGCGGCCGGTCCCCTGGCCGCGCTGATCGCCCTGACCTGCCTGGCCTGCACCACCGGCGAGCCCCTCGAACTGCTCCCGCCGGGCGCCGGCGCGCCGGTCTTCGGTTATCCCGAACCCGAGCTCAGCTACCCCCGGGGGGTCGAAGTCGCGCCCCAAGCGCCCCTGGCCGCCGCCGGCTTCGAGGCCTTCGAGGTGGAGCCGCCCCTGCCCGCGGGGCTGGTGATCGACCTCCGGGACGGGACCCTGCGCGGGGCCCCCACCGAACTGGCTCCCCCCACCCAACACACGGTGCGCGCCTTCGGGCCGACCGGCACCGCCGAAGCCGAACTGATCGTCGAAGTCGTGCCCCCGTTCGCGGCGGTGCGCCACCTGCACACCCTGGGGTTTGAAGCCGGGCGCCTGGCCCACCTGCGCCGGGATGGCGTGACCAGCGTGTTGCACGCCCAGGGCGAAGCGGCCGGCGCCCCAGCGCCCCGGCGCGCTGAGCACCACCCGAGCCGGCGCTTTTTCTTCACACTGCACTACGGCGCTCAACTGGCCCTTTGGGCCTCGGACCCAGCATCCGGCGCGGCCACTCCCGTGCAGGTGGTCAGCGTGGGCGGCGCCGCGGTCGACCTGGCCGTGCATCCCAGCGGGCGTTTCCTCTTCGCCACGAGCCTGGCGGCGGGAAGCGTCAGCCGCTTCGCCATCGATCCGACGGATGGAAGCCTGAGCGCACTCGGCGCCATCCCCTCGGGCTTGGTCAGTTCCCTGGTTTTCTCCGCCGACGGCCAGCGCCTGCACGCGGCGCTCTTGGAGCTCGGCCTGGTGGTGAGCGCCGCGGTCGATCCCACGAGCGGTGAACTGCTCGGGCTGCTCGCCGCGGCCCCCGCGGCAGCGCCTTTCGTCCTGGCGCTGCACCCCGGCGGCGCATGGCTCGCCGCCGCCGGCCTGGCGGGCGGCACCGTCGAAGTCTTCGAGATCGACGGTTCGGGCGGTCCGCTCGCGCTGCACTCCGTGGCCGCAGGCCCCGGCACCGTCTTCAGCCTGGCCTTCGATCCCGGCGGCAGCGCCCTGCGCGCGGGCAGCTACGACCAGCGGCGCCTCACTTCCTACGCCTTCGACGCCGCGGCCGGAGCGCTGCAGCAAGTCCAATCCCTCGCCCTGCCGGGGCGCCCCGGACGCCTGCGCCACCTGGAAGCCGGCGAGCTTTTGGTGCCGCTCTTCGATCGTTTCGAAGTCGCGCGCTACCGCGCCGAACAGGGTGTGGCCCTCAGCGCCCGGCCGCCGTTGGCCGCGCCCGCGGGGCCGATCGACGTGGGGCTCATGCGCGGAGCCGTCGGCGCGCGCCTGAAACCCCAGGTGGCGTATACCGCCAACGCGGGCACGGGCGACTTGGACGCCGTTTCCCTGGCGCTGCTCGGCCAGTTGCTCGTCCAGGAAGGTTCGGGCTCGGCCGCCGGCACGCTCGTGACCGCGGCCCAGCCCTTGGATGCGGGCCCCGCGCCGCGCGCCCTGGCGGTGAACGGCTCCGGCAGCCGCCTCTTCAGCGCCAGCCAGTTGCTCGCGGAGCTGCGAGTCTTCCGCCTCGGCGAGGACGGTTTGGCGCTGCCGGGCAGCTCGGCCGCGGCCACCTCTCCCCTGCCCCAGGCCCTGGCGGCGAACGCGGGCGGCACGCGGCTCTTCGCGGCGGGTGTGGGCGGCCTGGAGAGCTTCGCGGTGAACGCCGACGGCACCGCGGTGACGCGGATTGCGGGCCTCTCCGCCGGGCTGTCACCCGCGGCCGTGGCCCTGCACCCCTCCGGGCGCTTCGTGTGGGTCGCCAGCCGCGGCTCGGGCACCCTGCACGGGTTCCGGGTCACGGCCCAGGGCCAACTGGAAACCCTGCCGGGCGGCCCCCTGTCCCTGGGGGACACCACCGAACCGCGCGCCCTGGCGCTGACGCCCGACGGGCGCACGCTGGCGGTGGCGCTCTCTGCCTTCAACCTGGTGCGCTTTTTCGCGGTCGACCCGGTCAGCGGAGCGCTCAGCCCCGCCGGCGAGGTGATTTCGAGCCCCGATCCGCGCGCCCTGGCCGCTTCGCCCGATGGCCGCTGGCTGGCGAGCGCCGACTACGCCCTCAACCGGGTCAGCCTCTACCGGCGCAACCCGGCGGGTACCTTCGAAGCGTTTGGCCACGTGCCGGTCGGGCTCGGCCCGAACGCCCTGGCCTTCGACCCGGGCGGCAACCTCCTGCTGGTCAGCGCCTTCGTGGATGCCGCGCTCGAGGCCTACGCCTTCACTTCCTCCTCCGGCGAGCTGACGCTCCTGGACCGCCTCCCCCTGGGCCTCGCCACCCAACCGGTGGCCGTGGCCGCCGTCGGCCGCTGGGAGGACCTTTAAAGCGATCGGAGCCGGGCCCCCGAAACACCCCTAGCGGTCGGATCGGATAGCCCCCGACCCGGCACGGCTCCACGGGGCCCCGCGGCGCGAAACTCGCCGCGGGGCCTCTTTTTTTTGCGTTTTCGGGCGGAGCGGGAGCACCGGGCGATCCACGTGGGCGTTCACTCTGAGCACCCCAGGCTATCACCATTCCCATAACGCGCGGAATTTGCGATCAATCCCTTGAGGCCCAGGGCGCCGCCAGCTACACCTCGAAGTCACACGCCAGGGTGTCGCCTCCACGGGGATGCGCGCCCGCTGGCCCGGCCGCACTGCGCGGATATGGGCCGGGCGTTCCCAAGCTGCTTCACGGAAACGAACATGAACACCTCCTACCTCGCCCCCCCGGCGCTGCTGGGTCTCTCGGCCCTGGTCGCACTGGGCTGCGCCGGACCCACGGAGTTGAGCTCCTCTTCCCACTCCCCCTCGCCGACTCCCTCGGGCCAAGCCGAGTACGCCCAGGAAAACGAGTACGGCGCCGACCGACCCGCACGACCCATGAAGATCCAAGATTGGTGGCCCGAGCACCTGGACCTGCGCATCCTCCACCAGAACACCCCCAAGAGCCATCCGCTCGGGCCGGACTTCGACTACGCGGCCGAGTTCGCGAAGCTCGACCTGGACGAGCTCAAGCGCGAGCTCAAGGAGTTGATGACGACCTCCCAGGATTGGTGGCCGGCCGACTGGGGCCACTACGGTCCGCTCTTCATCCGCATGGCCTGGCACAGCGCCGGCACCTACCGCATCGGCGACGGGCGCGGCGGTTCCGGAGACGGCACCCTGCGCTTCGCGCCCCTCAACAGTTGGCCGGACAACGCCAACCTGGACAAGGCCCGACGGTTACTCTGGCCGCTCAAGCAAAAGTACGGCCAGCGCATTTCCTGGGCCGACCTGATGGTGCTGGCCGGCAACGTAGCCTTCGAGTCCGCGGGGCTCGAAATGTTCGGCTTTGCCGGCGGCCGCGAGGACGTGTGGGAGCCCCAGCACGACGTGTATTGGGGCCCCGAGGGCGAGTGGCTGGCCGACAAGCGCTACAGCGGCGATCGGGACCTGCAAAACCCCCTGGCGGCGGTGCAGATGGGACTGATCTACGTCAATCCCGAGGGCCCCAACGGAAACCCCGACCCGCTGCTCGCGGCCCACGACATCCGCGAGACCTTCGGGCGCATGGGCATGAACGACGAGGAAACCGTCGCGCTGATCGCCGGTGGACACACCCTCGGCAAGTCCCACGGCGCGGCTCCGCCCGACAAGTACGTCGGTCCCGAGCCCGAGGCCGGCGGGGTCGAACTGCAAGGGCTCGGCTGGATGAGCTCCTACGGCAGCGGCAAGGCCGAACACACCATCACCAGCGGCCTGGAGGGCGCTTGGACCTCCACGCCGATCCAGTGGTCGAACGGCTACTTCGAGAACCTATTCGAGTACGACTGGGAGCTGACCAAGAGCCCGGCCGGCGCTTGGCAGTGGACGCCGACCAACGGCCGCAGGAACGTGCCCGACGCGCACATCGAAGGTCAGATGAACCTGCCGATGATGCTCACCACGGACCTCTCCCTGCGTTTCGACCCGATCTACGAGCCGATCTCCCGTCGCTTCCATGAGAACCCCGACGAGTTCAACCGCGCCTTCGCCAACGCCTGGTACAAACTCACCCACCGGGACATGGGGCCCCATGCGCGCCTGCTCGGCCCCCAAGTGGCCCCGCCGCAGATGTGGCAAGACCCGGTGCCGGCCGTGGACCACGCGCTGATCGACGGGAATGACGCGGGCGAGCTCAAGCGCCGCATCCTGGCCTCCGACCTGACCGTGGAGGATCTGGTCTTCACCGCCTGGGCGGCTGCGTCCATCTACCGCGACAGCGACAAACGCGGCGGCGCCAACGGCGGCCGTCTGCGCCTGGACCCCCAGCGCTCCTGGGAAGCCAACGAGCCCGCGCGCACGGCGCGGGTGATCTCGGCGCTGGAAGGCATCCAAGCCGAGTTCAACGCCGCCCAACAGGGCGACAAGCGCGTCTCCCTGGCCGACCTGATCGTGCTGGGCGGCAACGCCGCCGTGGAAGAGGGCGCGCGCCGCGCCGGGATCCAACTTTCGGTCCCCTTCTCCCCCGGCCGCACCGATGCGTCCCAGGAGCAAACCGACGTGGACGGCTTCGCGCCGCTCGAACCCCTGGCGGACGGCTTCCGCAACTACCACTCCGAGCGCAGTTTCCTGCGCCCCGAAGCGGCACTTGTGGATCGCGCCAGCCTCCTGGGCCTAACCGCCCCGGAACTGACCGTGCTGGTCGGCGGTCTGCGGGTGCTCGGCGCGAATGTGGAGGGTGCGCCCCACGGCGCGTTCACCGATCGTGTGGGTGTGCTCTCGACGGACTTCTTCTCGAACCTGCTCTCCATGGACACGGTCTGGAGCCGGATCGATGAGGACGGGCACGTCTTCGAAGGCCGCGACCGCAGCAGCGGTTCGGTGAAGTGGACCGCGACCTCCGTGGATCTCCTGTTCGGCTCGCACTCCCAACTGCGCGCCATCGCGGAGGTTTATGCCAGCGCCGATGCCAAGGAGAAGTTCGCCCGCGACTTCGCCGCCGCTTGGGCGAAGGTGATGAACGCGGATCGCTTCGACTTGATCGCCGCCCAGCGCGGGCGTTGAGCGATTGTCCTCCGGGGGGGAGTGTGGCTCCCCTCCGGAGGGGCTCTGCCGGGGCCGCCGGTGCGGGAAAACGGTGCCTGGCTCCAACTTCCCCCCCCTCACCCCTTGGCGGC
>JBJHAV010000112.1:0-11637 GCA_050480685.1 Planctomycetaceae bacterium
GCGCCCCGGGCGTGGGCCCGAAGACGGGCCCGTGGGCGCAGCGGCGACGGCCGCGGAGCGGGCCTCGCGGGGCCCGGATCAGTTGGCGTACTTGACGCTGCAGCCGTAGGGCCGGGTCTTGGAGGGTTCGACCGCGCCGCCGGCCAACACCGCTTCAACGGCATTGCGCAGGTAGGGTTCGGCGCGCTCGATGTCCTGGGGATTGCTGGAGCGGATGCTGTCGATCGCGCCGTCGTAGACCACGCGCCCGGCAGGGTCGATCACGAACATGTGGGGCGTGGTGCGCGCGTCGTACATGCGGCCCACGATCCCGTCCGGATCGAGCAGCAGGGCGGTCGGCGCGGCCTCCCGGGCGGTGGTCAGTTCGCGGGCGCCTTCGGCCGTGACGTAACCCTGGGTGCCGGGGGACGAGGAGTTGATCGTCAGCCATACGACCCCGCGTTCGGTGAACTCGCGCTGCATGGCCTGCATGGCGCCGACGCTGTAGAACTTGACCACGAAGGGGCAGTCGTGGTTGTGCCACTCGAGCACGACCGTGCGCCCGCGGAAGCTCGACAGGCGGTGGTTCGTGCCCTGGGCGTCGGGCAGTTGGAAGTCGGGGGCCAACTCGCCGACCGTCGCGTGGGTCACGGTGGCCGCGGGTTCGGAGTCGACCGCTTCGCTGGCGGTGGTCTCGGTGGTGGCGCTGCAGGCCAGGCCGACGAAGCCCAGGGCGAGGGCGGCGAGTCCCGCGGCCCGTCCGAAGCTGCGTTTCGGCGAAGTGCGAGTTTGGGTGCTTTGCATGGGGATCGTCATGGGTCAGGGTTTTTCGGGAAGGGGCGACTCGCGGTCGCCGTTCGGGGTGCCATCCGCCCGTGCGGGCGGGTGTGTGTCGAGGTCGAGCACAGCCGTGGGCGGTTGACCGGGGGCGACGCCGATGAGCAGCACGCCCGAGACCCGTTCGGGGGCTTCGACGCCGCGCTCCAGGCGCATGCGCATGCGCCAAACTTCGCCCGGACCGTCGACCGCGATGGGCTCGAATCGCGGGGGCGAGGCCAACTGGAAGCGGCCCTCCTCGCGCGGGAAAAAGTCCAAGGGCCGTTCGCCTTCCGCCAGGGCTTCGGGGGCGCGGAGCAAGAGGTTCAGTTCACCGCGCGCCGGAGCCGGGTCGCCTTCGAGCGCGAACTCCCAGCCGTGGTCGCCGCGGGGAAGTCCGCGCTCCCATTCGACGAGTTCCGGGGGCAACACGGTCGCCGGGTCGAAGGCTCCTCGGCCGAGCGCTGCGCTCCAGCGCACTTGGCTCTCCCCGGGCACGCAGCCCTTCTCGTCGTGGCACGCGAGCCAACTGACCTTGGCGGCCAGGGTCAGGCGCTCGCCCTCCAGGCCGGCGGCGGCCTCCGGGGAGAGGCGCAGGCGAAAGCCCAAGGTGACCGCAAGCGAATAACCCAAGGACACCAGCGGCCCGGCGGCGTAGCGCCGCGGGTAGGGCCAAAACGGGCCTTCGATCTCGACCCCGTCGGGCAGCTCCCAATCGACCCGCGGCGGCATCCCGGAATCGCCGGGGTTTTCCCAATAGACGTGCCACTCGGGCGCGATTTCCAGGCGTACGCCGAGCAGCAGCGGCTCTCCCGGGTGGATCTCCTCGGCGGCGGCCACGGGGCGGGCGCGCACGAGCGGCGCGGCGCGCAGGTCCTGGGCCGCGGGGTTGCCCCAAACGCCGTCGCCCCGTGCCGAACTCACCTCGCTCGCAGTGGTCCCGCAAGGCGAGTCCTGGGACGCACCGAGCGCGAGGTAGGCCAAAAGCGCCCAGGGGGCGGCCGTGCAGGGGGACAAGGCCATGGGCCTAGCCTGGCACCCGGGTCCGGCCGATTCCAGCCCGGTGCGGCTTTCGCGCGCTTTTCGGCGCGTTTTACCGGCGCGGGGGCCGATTCCAGCGCGCTTCCAGATCCTGGCGCAAGCGCGGCACCTCGGCGAGCAGCAGCTCGCTGCCGTCCCCGAGCACCAGGCGCGGGCGCACCGTTTCGAGGAACTCGTCCAGGCTGAGCTGCGCGTGGCCCGGCCGGAAAAGCTGCACCAAGAGGTCCGCGTGGAACCCGGGCAACAGATCGAGCCATTCGAGGAACTCGCGCCTGCCGATCAGTTCGTAGGGCGCGTGGGCGTGCCGCTCGGGATCGCCCATATCGGCCGCGGCCAGGATCCACTCGGCCGGGATGACGGGTTTGCCCAGACGTTTGGCTTCCCGCGACAGGCCGTGCAGCACGTCGAGGCCCCCGCGTTCCTGGATGCGCGTGGCGATCACAAAACCGAGCCCGTAGAGGGCGTCCGGCACGCGGCTGAAGCGCTCCTTCAGCTTGAGCGAGTCGTAGGCCAAAAGTTCGGCCACGGGCGCATCCACCGGACCGCGGTCGTAGTGGAACCAGACCTCCAACTCGCGCGGGGAGCGCGGGTCCTCGTGGCGCAGGACCAGCCGCATGCGCCCGAAGTAGATGCTCGCTTCGATGGCCCGCAGGGCACGGATGCGCGGGGCGATGTCGGGGTTGAGGTGGGCCGCGACCGCGTCGCAAAGGCCCTCTTCCAGGACCCCCGGCAGCGGCCGCCATTCGGGCCCGAGGAGCGCGTGCACCAACTCGTGGGCCAAGAACCACTCCGGGTGGTCCGTGTCCTGGCGCAGGTGGATGCGGCCCCGGCGATGGTCGCGGCCGATCAGGGTGAAACCCTTGACGTTCTCCGGCGCGGGGGCGCCCGTGCGGTGGCGCAGGCGGCGCTGGACCCAGACCTCGGTGGGGCGGTCGACGGTGCCGGGTACGGCATCGACCACCTGGGGTTGCAGTTCGGCCACCAACTCGGCGAAGCGTTCCGCCTGGGCCACGCTATCGGCGCGCACCAAACCGCTGGGGTGTTCGCTGGTAGCGCGCGGCGGGGCCGTGGCGCAGCCGGCCAGGAGCAGGCCGCCGAGGGCCAAGGCCCACAGGGCGCCGCGCCGGGCGGGGCGGGACGGCTGCGTGCCGGGGCAGCGTCGGTCCTGGGTTGATTCGAGCACCATCGGGGCGTCTCCAACCCAGTCTACCCCGCCCGCGAGGGGAGGCGACGCGGTCCGCGATCTCGCTGCGTCCGAGCCCCGAGCTCGAACTCCCGGGGCGCACCGACTCTTCACCGGGAATTCGCCAGGGTGCGCGCAGAGCGCCGAGCAGGCGCCCGCATCCGGGTGCCCCGGTCCGCGGGCCGCGACTTCGCGCCCGCTACCCGGCAGCCGGAAATCAGCCCGAAAGGTTCGCCATCTTGCCCGCGTGGGTTTCCGGCTGGAGCTGCTGGTAGTCCTCGCTGACGTCCTCGGCGGCCTTCTGGCGTTGGCCGGTCAGGCGCACGTAGAGGTCGAACAACTTTTGTTCGAGGGGAAGTTGGTAGCTCCCGCGCTGCAAGCGCCAACCGGCGACCTTGGAGAGCGCGCGGCGCATCCAGGCCGGTCCCTCCTGCACGTGCATGTCGTAGATCGCGGCGGTGTTGTTGTAGCGACGCCAGGTCTCGCGGATGCTCTCGGGCAGGGGCGTGTTCTGGGCGTTGTACTTGTATTCGAAGCACATGCCCCACTCGTAGAAGCTCTTCGGGGGCTCGTAGCCGAGTTCCACCGCCTTGGTGAAGTCGACAGTGCCCGGGATCGGCCGGAAGGGGTACACCTCCGAACCGGCGATCGGGTACATGTGCTTGATCACGGCCGCCATGCGCAGGGTCTCGGCCATGGTCTCCTCGGTCTCGCCGGGATAGCCGATGATCCAGAAGGTGCCCGGGATGATTCCGCGGTTCGCCAGGCGCCCGATGGCCTGAGGGATGTGATCGAGCTTGATCTTCTTGCCGATCTGCATCTGCATCTCCTGGTTGCCGGTTTCGGCGCCCAGCCAGAGCAGGTGGCACTTGGAGTCCCGCAGCAGGTCGCAGGTCTCCTCCTTGTAGCGCATGATCGTTTCGATCTCGATCGTGCCGTTCCAGTGGATCGGCACCTTCAGTTCGATCAGCTTCTCGCAGAACTCCTTGGTGCGCTTCTCGGCCACACCGAAGTTGGCGTCCTGGAAGCGCAGCACGTCGAACTTGAAGCGCTGCTGCAGTTCGGCGATTTCCTCGGCCAACTGGGCTCCCGGGATCGCCTTCCAGCGGCGTCCGGTGACCAGCGGCGAGCAGCAGAAGGTGCACGGCTCGGGGCAGCCGAAGCTGGAGAAGAAGCTGAAGCCGCGCGGCGGATTGTCCGGCGTCCAGTGCCCAGGCAGCGGGAAGCGGTGGCGCACTTTCATGCGCGTGGGCGTGGTTTGTTTGGCCGCGTACTTCTCGAAGTCGAGCAGTTCCCAGGGCACACGCTCGAAGGCGTCGAAGCCGACCACCGCGCGGTGGGGGGTGTAGACCACCTTGCCCTCGCGCAGGAGCGCGAGGCCGGGCACCGCATCCAAAGGCTCGCCGGCGTCGATCGCCCGCACCACGTCGCGGAAGGTCAACTCCCCCTGACCGATGCCGACCGCATCCGCGATGCCCTCGCGCAGGTACATCTCAGGCGTCACGCTGGGGAACCAACCGCCCCAGATGATCGGCAGGTTCGGATAGCGCTCCCGCACCGCCTTGGCGACCACGTAGCCGTCGTAGACCTGGTAACCGAGGATGCACGAACTGGCGAAGAGCAGCGCTCCGTCGCAGGCCTCCAGCACCTGGGCGATGTAGTCGTCGTCGACCATCGCGTCCACCATCACGACCTCGTAGCCGTCGGCCACCGGTCCCGAGGCGATCTGGAGCAACTCCAGCGGCAACAGGTCGGCGCTGAAGGTTTCGCCGCGCTGCGGGTCGGCGCGGTGCGGAAGGAAGAGGACGATTTTCTTGCGCTTCTGAATCATGACGGGCTCGTGCCGGCTCGTTACCGGGGCGTGTTCACTGGACGGGGTTGGGGGTCACGCCGCTGGTGCGGTCCATGCGGACCTTGTCGGCCTCGGTCTGGCGCGTGAAACGCACATAGAGATCGAAGAGTTTTTGCTCGACGGGCAGGCTGTAGAAACCGTGCCGCAGGCGCCAGCCGGAGATGCGCTGCAGGGCGCGGCGCACCAATCCCGAGCCCTCGCGCACATAACCGTCGTAGAAGGTGGCGGTCGAGCCGTAGCGCTTCCAGGTGCTGAGCACATCGAGGGGCAGCCCGATGTCGTCGTATTCGTACTTGTACTCCAGGCAGGAGCCCCAGTCCTCCAGGGACTGGGGTGCGTGGTACCCGTAGGCGACGGCCTTCTCGAACTCCTCGCTGCCGGGAATCGCGCGGAAGGGGAAGATGTCCGAGGCCGAGCCCGGGAAACGTTCCTTCATCTGCGCGGCCAGGCGGATCGTTTCGAGCATCGATTCGCGCGACTCGCCCGGGTACCCGATGATCCAGGTGGTTCCGGTCTGGATGCCGCGGTCGTAGACGCGCCGCAGGGCGAACTCCAGGTTGTGGTCGAGGTCGATCTTCTTTTTGATCTCGGCCTGCTGAGCCTGGGAGCCGGCCTCGGCGCCGAGCACGATCAGGTGGCACTTGGAGTCGCGCAGCCTGTCGCAGGATTCTTCCTTGTAGCGCGCGATGGTCTCGATCTCGTAGGTGCCGTTCCACCAGAAGGGCGAGCCGGCCTCGATCAGCGCGTCGCACCACTCGTTGGAGCGTTTTTCGGCGACGCCGAAGTTGGCATCCTGGAAGCGCAGCACGTTGAAGCGGTAGCGCTCCTGCAGTTCGAAGACTTCGTCGGCCATCTGCCGCGCCGGGATCGCCTTCCAGCGCCGTCCGGTGACCAGCGGCGAGCAGCAGAAGGTGCAGGGTTCGGGGCAGCCGTAGCTCGAAAAGTAGCTGAAGCCGCGCACCTGCTGGCGCCCTTCCCGCAGCTCGTGGGGCAAGGGCAGGCGGTGGCGGATCTTGGCGCGACCGGGGTTGTTTTGGCGCTCGACGTAGGCCTCGTAGTCGAGCAGGTGCCACGGCACCGGCGGGATCTTTTCGAAGCCGATCACCGGGCGGTGGGCCGTGTAGTGGATCTTGCCGTCGCGCAGCAGCGCGAGCCCGGCCACGTCGTCGAGGGGCGTGCCGTTCGCCAGGGCTTCGACCACTTCGCCGAAGGTTTCTTCGCCCTGGCCCAATCCGACGGCGTCGGCCAGGCCTTCGCGCAGGTAGAGCTCGGGCACGACACTCGGGAACCAGCCGCCCCAGACGATCGGCAGCTTGGGATAGCGCTCGCGCACTTGGCGCACTACTTGGGCGCCGTGGGTCACCTGGAACCCGAGGATGCAGGAGCTGGCCAGGCACAGGGCGCCGTCGCACAGTTCCATAAGGCGCTCGAGGTAATCCTCGTGCACCATCGCGTCGACCAGGTGGATCTCGTAGCCGGCCGCGGCGGGATAGGTCGCGATCTGGAGCAACTCCAGAGGCAACAGGTCCGCGCTCACGCGAACCCCTTCGTCCGGGTTCGCGCGGTGCGGCAGGAAGAGCACGATGCGCTTCGACGCGTTCGGGCGCGGGTGGCTCTGGATCATCGGCGGGGGGCTGCGGACGGGTGAGACGTGGGGCGGCCTCGCGGCGGCGCGAGGCTCGGGCGCGCCCTCGGAGCCCTCATCGGGTCGCGGAGGCGGCGAAAAGGATAGGAGCGGTGGGGAGAGCGTGGGTGCCGGCCAGGACCGAGCAGCTTCCGTGAACGGTAGCTTCGGCGGACGGCAGCCTCGGCACGTAGCAATTATGCAGATTCGTCGGGCCCGTGGGCGGAGTCCGGCCGGGGTTCCTGGAAGGCAGCCCTAAGTGCCTTTCCATCAAGCCTTTACGCCGCAGGGTCGGGGCCCTTGCCGATGCCGGCGGCGGCGCTCTCCCGGCGCACGAGGGCCCCTCCCGCGGAGCGCGGGGAGCCTCAACCCTCCTCGGGCGGGTTTTGGTCCTGGCCGTCCCCCGAGCCCCGCCCGGCGGCGGCCGGGGAAAGCACCCACTCGCGCCAGCGCTGGTCGAACTGCGGGTAGGTCGCGGAAAGGTGGGTGCGGAAGGCCGTGCGCACGTGGTCGCGCAGGTTGCCGCCGTCCATGCGGCCGTCCTCGGTGGTGCGGCCCTTGAGGTCGTCCAGGATGCGGGCCAGGGCCTCCGGCTCGGCGCGCACGAGGAAGTCCATCATCGACCAGGCGACCAGGTGGTGCTCGGCGTTCAGTTCGCCGTAGCTGAGCACGTTCGCGAGTTCCGCCAGGCGCGGCGCGCGCTCGGTGCGCACCAAGCGGCGCGCTTCGGCAAGCCAGTCGCTCTTTTGCACGACCTCGCCCAGTCCGCCCTCGGACATGGTGCGCGAGTTGAAGCGCGGGTCGACCTCGCGCTCGAAGACGTGCCCGAGCCCCTCGCGCATCCAGGGCGGAAGTTCGTAGGCGTAGAGCTTGTAGCCGTCCAAAAAGTTGATCGCCAGGTTGAAGGCCACGTGCGCGTGCAGCGCCGTGTCCCGGTTCAGGCTGCCCGTGGAAGTGCCGGTCGAAAAACTGAGCATCTTGCGCTCGACCACGTGCCAACGCTGGCTGAAGCCGTGGTCGAGTCCGAACTGCTCGCGCATGAAAAGCCGGTGCAAATCGGTGCTCGGCAGCAAGAGCAGTTCGTACTTTTGCGGCATGCCTAGGTAGGGCCCCATCCCGCGGAACGGCTCGCCCAACATCCAGACGTGGCCTTCGGGCGGGAAGTATTCGGGCCCCTTGCGGACGATCCCGAGGAAGCGTTCGTAGAGCTGCTCCGCGCGCTGGGCCCAAAGGTGTGCGTGCAGCCAAGGGTCCAGGGTGCCGGTGCGCACCGGCACTCCCGGCAGGACCTGGGCCAGTTGTTCGAGCTCCGCTTGGATCTTGCGCCGCTCGTCGTTGCGCACCCGATAGGGCCCCAACCCGATCCCTAGGCGCATGTGCGGGGTTTCGATCCAGCGCAGGTCCGCGTCTTCGAGCAGCACGTCCACGCCGGCCGAGTCCGCGCGCGCGAAGGGAAACGGCCCGTGGGAAACGATGCCCGCCGCGGCCATGCGCGCCGGGTCCCCCTGGCAGTAAGGGCACAGGCTGGGGTGGTTCGCCGGCATGTCCCGGGGCCGGCGCTGGGCCTCGGCGAAGGGGGCCAGGGCGAACAGCCCGACGAGCAGCCAGAGGCCAGCGAAGAGTCGCAAACAGGCCATCAGCGCATCCCCATGCGGTGGCGCCAAACGAGCGGGATCAGGTCGCGCCAATCCGGGTCGTACCACTCGCCCCTGGCACGCCTCAGGGCGAGCTCCAGGCGCTCCCGATCGAAGTCCGGAGGCTGATACATGTGCACGATCAACTCCGCGTGCAGGGCTAGGGGGTCGTACTCGTCCGGAAACACGGGACCGGCCGCCGGATCCAGGCGGCGGGCGACCACGAAGCGCCCGACCTCCTCGAAGGGGCCGAGCCAAACACCGACCGGCGCCTCGCGCAGGCCGGCCCAGGTGGCCAGTCCGAGTTGCTGCCAGCCGCCGTGCACAAGGCTGCTCTCGGCCGCCGGGTCCTCCGGCGCGGCCAGCGCCCGCGCATGGCTCGCGCGCGCCGCGTCCCGGGCGCGTGTCCACGCCGAACCCTCCAGTGCCGCGACCGCCGCCCGCGGCACGAACAGGTTCACAAGGGCCATGCGGCGGTGCTCCGAAAAACTGCGCTGCGGTTGCAGGTCCGCGATGTGGCGCGCCAGGGCGTCGACTTCCTCGGCGGTGATCACGCGGCCCGAAATTTTCAAAACCGGCGTGGTGTCCGCGGGGACCGGGGGCTCCGGATTCCGATCGGCGCAGGCCCACAGGATCGGAGCCAGGGCGCAGGCGAGCGCGGCCAGGCGCTTCACCGGGCCTCGGGGGTTTCGGGGCTGTCGAAGCGGGCCAGGAAACGCACCACGCGCTCCACGGCGAAGTCGTAGGTGGCGTGCACGTGGCGCGCCACCGCCTCGAAGTCGGCTCCCACCTGCATCGGCGGGAAGGTCCCGTGGTTTTCGATGAACAGCGAGCGCGGGTCGGCGGGCACGGATTCGATGCGCACGGTGAAGGCGTTGGGGGCCGCCTGGGTCGGCGGGAAAACGAGCCGCAGCCCGAGCCCGTGGATCGGCCGGCCGAACTCCTCCGGCTCACCGTCGAGGCCGAGCAGACCCTGGCGCAGGAAGTCGCGTCCGGCGCGATGGTGGCGGGGGTTGATGAGGGTGCGCACCACGACCCCTTGAGCGGTCAGGACCTGCAAGCCGAACTCGCCCGCGATTTCGGCCGAGATCGAGCGCACCCGCTCGGCGAAGTCGTCCACGGTCAGCCCCGTGTTCTCCTCCGAAAAACGGAAACGATCGGCCAGGAAGGCGACCTGGGAGACGGCGCCGGGCCGGGGCGAGGGATTCGACAGCACCGCGCCCTCGTGGGTCACCGCGAAGTTGCGGTAGACCGGATCGGGGCCGGCGAACAGGCGGTTGTGCAGGCGCTGCACCGGGGCCGGGTCGGGCTGGTGCGCCGGGTGCAGCAGCTCGCAGTGGAAGGCGATTGTTCGGGGCTGGTAATGCATGACCTTGGAGCCGGGAGGGAGCCGGACGGTGCTGGACGGGGCCGATACGGGTTTGGACCGTGCCGGACAGCCTGCCCGGGCAGCCGGGTGCGGCCGCGCTCCGCCGGCCTCTGAAATCGGCGGTGTGCGTCGTGCCCGCCGGCCGCCTAGACTACTCACCCTGCGGGTTGGGTTTCCCCCAGGCCGTCCTTTGGCCCGGGAGCCGAGCGGCGCGCCGGGGGCCCAGGCAGCCCCCAGGACCTGCCCGACCCGTCGATTTTCCCACCCGCACCCGCGACTTCGCCGGCCGAGCCGCCGGCCCGACCTCGCCCCCCCGGGGCGCTTTTTTCCCATGCGATCGATGCAACCGCGCTACGTCCGTGCCCTCGCCCTGGGCGCCTTTTTTGTAGGGGCGCTCCTGGCCGGTTCGCCCACCTTCGCCCGGCCCGCGCTCCAGGAGGCCGTCGACGGTGCTGTGGTCGACCCTTCTGTGGCCGACCGCGCCGTGGCCGCCCAAGAGGCCTCCGCCGAGACCATCGACCTGGGCGGTCCGCTGGTGATCCCCGCGGATCGTGTGGCCGCGGCGCTCGCCGCCGTCGGTGCCCCGAGCGATGGGGCGCAGGCGATCGAGGTTCCCCTGGCGGAGCTCGAGCGCTGGTTGGTGTACGCCAACGGCGCCCAGGAACTCGAAGCCCGCAAGGTCGACGTATTCATCCGCCAGGAGCTCGAGGCCCGCGTGCGCGAGGGCATTTCGATCGAGGGCCTGGAGGTGGATGAAGAGGACGTGGAGCTCCAGATCGAGCGCATGCGCCAACAGGTGGCCCAGGAGTATCCCAGCCTGGCCTTCGAAAACGTGATCGCGCACCAGGGGCTGGCCTTCGAGGACCTGCGCGGCCGCACGGCCCAGGCCCAGCTCTTCAACGCGGTGTTTTTGCCCGAGGACCCGGCCGAATGGCCGGAGCTCACCCGCGCGGCGATCCTGGCCGGCGCCGGCGAGGAGTTCGTGCGCAACCTGGAGCAGTCCCACGCGGAGCGCAAGCGCCTGCGCGAGGAGGGGGTGGGCGGCAATCAGGACGAGAGCGGTCAGGCGCTCTTCCGGACCATGCTGCGCGGCATGGTGATGCGCGCCATGAATGAAGCGGCGGAGATCCGGACCCTGGCGGACGGCCTGGCGCCGGACATCGCCATGGTCGTCGACGGTGTCGAGATCCGCACCGCCGATGTGTTTCGCACGATTGCGCCGCGGCTCAACGAAGAAGACGTGCGGCGCGTGCGTTCCTGGGTGGCGCGCACCGAGTTGATGCGTGCGGCCCTGCGCGCCTCCGGGCACTACCTCGACGAGCTGACCTTCGCCAAGCTCTACGAAGAACACGAAGAGCCCTACCGCGGCTCGCCCTTCAGCCTCGAACTGGTGGCGCGCCAATACAAGGGTTTCCCCTCCATGGAGGCCTACCGCCAGCACTACTGGCTGCAGGAGTCCTACCGCCGCTTGATCGGCGAGGAGCTGACCACCGAAACCCTGAAGGAGCACCTGGACCGCCGCGCCGGACGTTTGATCGGCTTGGCCGAGGTCTCCGCGGATGTGCTACTGCTGAGCGCCTTCGACTTCGAGCGCAACCAGTGGATTCCCGGCGGCTGGGCCCAGGCCCGCGAGCGCGCCCAGGAGGTCGGCCGCAAGCTGGCCGAAGGCGGCGGCGAGAACTGGGACGAGTTGCTCGAGACCTACTCGGGTTTCTGGGATCCCCCGCTGCCGACCACGCCGGCCCAGACGCCGCCCACGCGCATGAACAAGGGCCGCTTCGAGTCCCTGAACCGCAACCTCTTCTTGCAGCGTTTGCGCGAGAGCGACTACCTGTCCTTCCTGACCGGAAGTTCGGTGGCCGACACGATCTTCTTCGACTTGGAAGCCGGGCGCTTCGGCGGCCCGTGGCGCGGTCCCTTCGGCTACTACATCGCGCTGGTGCGCGAGCGCAAACCCCAGGCGCAACCGGTGCTGCTCAGCAATCCGAACCACCGCACGATGGTCGAGCAGGATTACCTGTCCGTGCGCATGAACGACTTCGCCCGGCGCCTGCACCAGGCGGCCGGCGCCCCCCAGTGAGTTAATCCCCGGGGGAGGAGACGGTGCCAGGCTCCAACTCCACCCCCCTCCCACGGTAA
>JBJHAV010000113.1:0-11521 GCA_050480685.1 Planctomycetaceae bacterium
CCTCCGCCGGTAACGACCCAGCGAAGGCCGGCTCGGTACCGGCGGAGGGAGGGGAAGTTGGAGCCTGGCACCGTCTTCACCCCCCCTCAGGGGCCCGGGGAGCGGCCCGGCGCAGGTTGTCGCGCAGGATGCCCAGCTCCAGGGAGCGCTGGTAGACCGCGGGCTGGTCGAGGTACTCGCCCAGCAGCACGTCCAGGACCGTCAGGGATCCCACGCGGTCGAGCGCCGGACCGGGGGCATCCAGGGCGTCGAGCAGGGTTCGCGCCCGCGCGGCCGGCGCCGAGATTTCCGCCCCACCCCCGCGCAGGCCCTCTAGGAGGTCGCGGGAGAGTTCCTGGGCCAGGTTCGCGAGGGGGGCCTCGCCGGGCCAGGGCCCCGCGGCCAAGGCCTGGCGCGCGCCAGCCTGATCGCCCTCGCGGCGCCGCAGGAGCGCCAGCGCCAGACGCTGTTCGGGATCGAGGGCCTCGGCGGCACCCGGGACCAGGCCCGCCAGCCGCTCGTGATCCATCAGCGCCAGGCGCCGGGAATCGCCGCTCAAAAGCGGCGAGCGCAGGTCCAAGTGGAAAACCCGCCCGGCGCTGCGGAACTGGAAACCGTCGGCGAGCGGGTCGAGGCCGGACTCCAGGGTGCCCTGCATGCGGATGTTGCCGACGGAGAGCTCCAGGCTCTCGCCGCGCCGCCGCACGACCTCGACGGCGACCCGCTCCAGCAGGCCGGCGAGCAATTCCACCTCCGCTTGGCGAAGGCGCACCTGGGCGCCCAGGTCGGTGAACCAGCGCTCCCCCGCCCAGGGCGGCGAGGCTTCGGCGATTTGCTCCAGCCAGGATTCGAAACCGCCCCACAGCTCCCGCGCCCGGCCGTAGTCCCGCCGCCTCAAGAGGGCCGGTTCGAGCCGATCCCCATAGAGGGCAAAGCGGGCCTCCAGCGCCGCGCGCAGGGCCACACCCTCGGCGCGCTCCAGGGCCTGCCCGGAACGCATCAACTCACCGCTCGTCGCCGCCAGGCCGACCTGGGGCCACTCTGATCGATCCAGGCCGCGCAGGGCCAACTCGGCTTCCAGGGCATCTTCCAACTCCCGCCGCGCCCCGGGCAGCGCCCGGCCGCCGAGTTGCGACTCCAACTCGCGCGCGCGCTCGCGCACGAACCCCCTCAAATCGCGGTCGAGCGCCAACCAGGCGTCGTCCAACTGCCGGCGCTGGGCCGCCAGTTCCGCGCGCACTTCCGAAAACGCATCCTCGAGGGCCCCCAGCGGAATGCCGGCCACGTCGAGCCCCGCGGCTTGGGCGAAGCGGCCGGCGTCGTAGGTCAAGCGCCGCCGGGCGCTCTGCCAACGCTGGGCTTCGAGATCGGAGCGCACGGCGGGCAGAAAAATCTCCTCCAGGTGCCTGCGCGCCGCCTCTCCCAGGGCAGCCACTTCGTTGGCGCGCGCGGCCTCGAACGCGGCGGCGCGCTCCGCGTACCAACGGGTCAGCGGCCCGCCGACCTCCTCCGGCAGTTCTTCGAGGCTGTAGCCGGTTTCCTGGCGCAGGCGTCGCTCCAACTCGCCTTGCAGCAAACGCTCGCTCTCCACCAGGTCGCGCGCGGCCAGGGCCGCATCGATCTGCGCGCCGAGCCCGGCCCGCAACTCGCCGCTGCGCTGACGCAGAAGGTCCCAAAACTCGTTGCGCACGCTCCACCAAACCGCGCTCAGGGCGGCGGGCACTTCCTCGCGCATGCGTTCGAGATCGGACATCGCCCCGGCCAGGCGCTGGGGCCGTTGGCGCACGCGTTCGCGCAACTGTTCGAGGGGCAGGTATTCGAGCGGGGTGAGCGCCGCGGTGGGTTCGGGCGCTTCGGCGGGATCGAGGCGCTTGGCCACGACAAACACCACCAGGGCGGCCGCGGCCGCGCTTCCCAGGGAGAGCCAAAACACCCGCCGCCAGGTGCTCGGCGGGCGCTCGACCGGATCGAGGCTCGCCCGCCGGACGCTCGGCGCACGGCGCTCGCGCACCCGCTCCAAATCCATGCGCAGCTCGCGCGGCGTCTGGTAGCGCAGGTCGGGATCGCGCACCAGGCACTTGCGCACCACCAGGGCCAAACCCGCGGAGAGGTCCGGCACCAATCCGCGCGGATCGGGCACCCGTGCGTGGAGCACCGCCGAGAGCACCTCGGCCAAACTCTCGCCCTGGAACGGCGGCCGGCCGCAGAGCGTGTGAAAGAGCGTCGCGCCGAAGGACCAAAGATCCGTGCGCACGTCGACCGCGTGGGGATCGCGGGCCTGTTCGGGGCTGATGTAGTGGGGCGTGCCGAGGGTGCCGCCCTGGCGCGTCAAACCCGGATCGCGATCGTGGAAGGCCAGGCCGAGGTCGGCCAAGAGCGCACCGTGGGTGCGATCGATCATGATGTTCGCGGGTTTGATGTCCCGGTGCACCACGCCGTGCTCCCAGAGGTGTTCGAGCGCCTCGGAGAGCTGCAGGAAAAAGCGCAGCGCCTCGCGCTCCCCCAGGTGCCCTTCGAGCCTCAAACGATCCGCCAAACTCGGACCGTCCACGAGCTCCATGGCGAACCACCAGGTGCCGTCCGCCTCACCCATGTCGATGGCGGAGACCACGTGCCGGTGGGCCAGGCGCGCCATGGTGCGCGCTTCCCGCTGCAGCCGGCGCACGAGCCGCGCGTTGCGCGCCAGCTCCGGGTGCAACACCTTGAGGGCCACGTCGCGCTCCACCGCCGTTTGCGTGGCCCGGTAGACGGTGCCCGTGCTGCCGCGACCGATCACCTCGTGAACCCGGTATCCGGGCACCTTGGGGGGAAGCGGCTCGGCCCGGGGTCCGGCCAGGGGCGGAGCCCCGCGCGGCAAGGCGGCGGCCGGTCCGCGGGTCTCGGCCGCGGACCCTGCAGCCGCCGCCAACTCTGCCGCGGACTCCGCAGCAGAGTCGCCGCTCGGGCGCGGGGGCTCACTGCCGGGGGAGCGGGCCGGGCGAGCGGCGGGATCCGGCAGGGGTTCGGAGGAACTGGACATGGGGCGCGGCCCGGGTCCCTACCCCGCCTGAGGGCGGGTGGGAACGCCGCTTCTCCATCGTCGCACGGGCATGGGGGGCTGGGCAGCACCCGCCGCCGCTTCCCCCAAGAGGCCCGCGCGCGGCACCGCGGGCCCCGCTCCGGAGACCCCGCTCCGGAGACCCCGCCCCCTAGACCCCGCCGCCGGGATCGGACCCGCGCGCGGCTCAGCCGCTCTCCTCGTCCTCCTCGGGCTCCGGTCCGTCGAGCTTTTCGAGCTTGCGCTGGAGCGCAAAACGGGTGATCCCGAGGGCCGCGGCCGCCCGGCTCTTGTTCCCGCCGTGGGCCTCCAGGGCCTCCAGGATCGCCCTGTTCTCGAAGGCCGCCACTGCGGCCCGCAGGTCCCCGTCGACCCGCAGGGGCCCGCCGGTCCCCGCGCCGATCGGGCGCCCGGCGCGCACCGATTCGGAAAGATGTTCGAGCCGCACGGCTGGGCCGGCGACCACGGCCAAACGCCGCATTTCGTTTTCCAGTTCGCGCACGTTGCCGGGCCACGTGTGCCGGGAAAGCACTTCGAGCACCTCGTTCGAGAGCACCGGCGCCCTGCGCCCGGCCTCCACGGCGGCGCGCTCCAAGAGCGCGCGCGCCAAAAGCGGCAGGTCGCCCTCGCGTTCGCGCAAAGGCGGCAGACGGAGTTCGAGCACGTGCAGTCGGTAGTAGAGGTCCTCGCGGAAGAGGCCCTTGGCCACGAGTTCGCCCAAAGCCCTGTGGCTTGCCGCCAGGAGCCGCACGTCGACCTTCACGCGCCGATCGGAACCCAGGGGACGCAGTTCCCCCTCCTGCAGCACACGCAGCAGGTTTTGCTGCATCTGCGGACTCATGTCGCCGATCTCGTCGAGGAACAACGTGCCACCGTCGGCCTGTTCGATCAGCCCCTTCTTGGCCCGGTCGGCCCCGGTGAAGGCACCGCGGGCATGTCCGAAGAGTTCCGAAGCCAGCAGCGAATCGGGCAACGCCGCGCAGTTTTCGCTGACGAAGGGTTTGGCGGCGCGCGCTCCGCCGGAGTGGATCGCGCGGGCCACGAGCTCCTTGCCCGTGCCGCTCTCCCCATGGATCAACACCGGCAACTGCGTGGCGACGACCCGGTCCAGACGCGCAAAGAGTTCGAGCATCGCCGCCGAACGGCCGAGGATCGCCGGATAACGCGACAATCCCGCTTCGGGTGACTCCGCGTCCCCCGCCGCTTGCGCCCGTTCAGCGCCCAGGGCGTCGAGTTGCGTGCGCAAGCCGCCGACCTCCGCGCGCAAGCTCTCCAGTTCGCCCGCCTGGCGTTCGCGGATCAGGACCAAGCCGGCCAGATCGGCCAGCAGTTCCACCAAACGCAGAGCCTCAGTGTCGAAGTGCCCGCTGCGCAGGCGGTGATCGAAGAGCAGCGCCCAGCGCGACCCGATGGGCGCTTCGACGGGCGCGCTGACCACCGAGCGCAGGCACAGGCGTTCGACGCTTTCGAGGGCCTCGAAACGCTCGTCCCGGCGCGCATCGGCCGAAAGCAGCGCGCGCGGCGACGTCAGGGCCGCCCGGGCCAACCCCACGGAGATGCGCTCCTCGGCCAGGCCCAGGTCCTGACCATCGAATGTGCGCGCCAGGCGCACCCGCGGCTGGCCGCCGCGCTCGACGAGCAAAAGCCCGCGTTCGGCGCCCAACAGCGCCACGCCTCCGTCGAGCAGCGCACGCAAGGCGGCATCGGCCCCACGCGCCCGGGAGAGTTCGCGCACCAGGCTCGCCAGCCGCGGCAAACGCTCGCCCTCGCCGCCGAGTTCACCTAGGGCCGTGCGCAACCCGATCTCGCTGGCATGGGCGGCCGGATCGGGCCGCTCGCCGACTTCGAGAAGCACCAGTCTCGCGCCCCCTAGGCGCAATTCGTCACCCGCCGCCAACCTGCCGCGCTGGACACGCGCACCGTTGAGCTCGAGCCCGTTGGCGGAGTCCAAATCCTGCACCCACCACTCCCCGTCCTCGCGCACCAACCGGCAGTGGTAGCGCGAGACCTTGGCGCTGGTCAGGCGCAGGTCGTTGTCCAGGGCGCGCCCGATGCGCACCGGCGCCGCCGAGAAACGCACCGTCGAGCGCGCCCCGTCCTCCTCGACCTGCACGGTCAGCACGCCCGCACCCCCCGGGCAGCCCGCGCTGCCGCTCGCACCGCCGCCCGACCCGGCGCCGTCCACCTTCGAGACCCAAGTTCCATGCCCACGTTCTAGTCGCGGGCCGGGTGTGCGCAACCGCACAGTTCGGCCCGCGCCCTGGAGCGGGTTCCCGGCGCCGCCCGCCCGGCCCTCCGGTAGGCTTCCTCGCCATGCCGCCCCGCCGCACCGCCCCCCTGCGCCCCCTGGAGGTGCAGTTCCCCCGGGGTCCGGGTGGGGACGTGGTCCTGCGCGACCCCCTCGGGCTGGCCCCCGGCCCGGGTCTGCGCCAGGTGGTGCTGGGCCACGCGGCCTGGTGCCTGGCGCGGCGCTTCGACGGTCGGACCGGCCCCGTGGCTTTGGCCGAGGAGGTCGGCCGGGAGCTGGGCCAGACGATTTCGGCCCAGGAGGCCTTGGAGCTCGGCGATCGCCTCAGCGAGCTTTTGCTGCTCGCCGACGAACGCTTCGAGGAGGCCCTGCAAGGCGCCTTCGAGGACTTTCGCCGCGAACCCCACCGGCCGGCCCGCGGGGCCGGGGGGGAGTACGAAGCCGACCCCTTCGAACTGCGCCTGCGCATCGGCGGCCTGGTGGCCGACGACTGGGACATGCCGCCCCTGCCCCAGGCCCAGGGGCTGTGGACCCCGGCCGGCCCCCTGCGGCCCTGCGGACCGCTCTACTCCCGGGCCTGGGCGTCCGTGCGCCACCTGAAGGGGCACCTGGCCCGCCTGGTGGTGATCGGCAACGCGGGCGCGCCCTTCGCCCACCCGCTGATTCCCCTGGCCAAACCCTTCGCCGGGCCCCTGGGCGAGGTCCAGCCCGACCGCGAGGCCCTAGCCACCCTGGGGGTGCTGCCCGGGCGCGAACAGCTCGTGCATCGCCACCACCTGGGGCTGGAGCGCCAGATGCTCTTCGCCCGGGTGCTGTTCCCCGGCGTGCCGGTGGTGCCCCTGCTCGCGAGTCGCCTGGACGGGCCGGGTGGGGAGCCCGCGCGGGAGGAGGCGGCCGCGGCCCTGCGGCGGGTGCTGGAGCTGCCCGGCCGCTGCCTGGTGGTGGCCGCCGCCGACCTGCTCCGCCTGGGCCAGCCCGAGCCCGAGGGCCCCGACGCCGGCCGCATGGATCCGGGCGAGGCCACACGCCGCGCGGCGGCCCTGCTGGGGGGAGCCCGCGGGCGGGCCCTGCGCGACCACGACCGGCGCGCCGTGGACCTGGCCGCCGCCCTCGACGCGCCGGGTTTCCTAGAGCACGCCCTGGGCACCGAGGACCCGGCGCGCCTGGCCGCGGCGGCGGCACCCTACTTCCTGCTGCGCGCCCTGGAGGGCCGGGGCAGCCTGGCCGAAGAAGGCCCGCTGACGGGTTCTTCCCTGGGCTACTTGGAACTGCCCGCGCCCGGGGAGTTGGCGACCGCCGCCGCCGTCGTCTTCCACTGACAGCGTGGGAGAAAAATCAGCCTGAGCGCGGCGCTTCAGCGCCCGTGGAAGACCGGCGGGCGCTTTTCGGCGAAGGCCGCTAGGGCTTCGAGCCGGTCGGCGGTCGGCAGGGTGCGCTCGTAGCAGGTCGCTTCTATGGCCAGGCCCTGGGCCAGGGGCAACTCACTGCCCCGGTCGATGGCTTCCTTGGCGGCGCGCACGGCCACCGGGCCGTTGGCGGCGATGGTGCGTGCCAACTCGCGCGCGGCGTGCTCCAACTGGGCTTCGCTCGCCAGGCGATTGACGAGCCCGATGCGCTCCGCTTCCTGTGCGCCGATGCGCCGACCGGTGAGAATCAGGTCCTTGGCGCGCGACTTGCCGATCAGGCGCGGCAGCCTTTGGGTGCCGCCGGCGCCGGGCAGGATCGCCAGGGAGACTTCGGTCAGGCCGAACTGGGCGTGGGGCGCGGCCACCCGCAAGTCGCAGGCCAGGAGCAGCTCGGTGCCGCCTCCGAAGGCGAAACCGTTGATCACCGCGATGGTCGGCTGGGGCAAAGCCTCCACGTCATCCATCAGCCCGCGAATGTGGCGCACGAACTGGGGCACACGCTCGGCCGGCATGGTCTTGCGTTCCTTCAGATCGGCTCCGGCGCAAAAGGCCTTTTCGCCGGCGCCGGTGATCAACACGCAGCGCACACCGAGGTCCTCGCGCAACTCCGCCAGCAGGGTCCGAAAGCGCTTGAGGGTCGGAAACGAGAGGCAGTTCATGACCGCTTCGCGCTCGATCGTCAGCCAAACGAGGTCGCCCTCGCGGCGCAGGGAAACCAGCTCGGGCTGGTCGGGCACGTCGTCGGGGAACTCGTCGCTGGGGCTCATGTCGGGCGGGGAAGGGAGCGGGGAGGGACCGGGGCGGGCGAGGATAACAGGCGCTCGGCGGCGGCCACGGCGCGCTCGGGGGGCAACTCCGCCAAGCAGCGGTGGTGGCCGAGGGGGCAGCGCCGCTCCAGGCAGGGACTGCACGGCAAGTCCTCGCGGCGCACGATGGCCGCACGCTCCAGGCTGGTGGCGGTCAGCTCCGGGGCATTCGGCCCCATCAAACTGACGCAGGGCACGTCCCAGGCAGCGGCGATCCAGCGGGGCCCCGAGTCCCCCACCAGCAGCAACCGCGCCCCGGCGATCAGCGGGCTCAAAAGCGCCAGGCCGCGCGGGCCGAGCCGGGGTGTCGCGGCGAGGGGCCCGATGCCCTGGGCCACACGCGCCACCTGTTCGGCTTCCGAGGGAGCTCCGACCACACACACACGCCAGCCGCGCGGTTCGGCGATCGCGCGGGCCGCGGCGGCGAAGTGGCCCGCGGGCCAGAGTTTCGCCGACCCGAAGGCCGCCCCGGGGGCGACCACCAGGTACGGCGCATCCGGGGACAACCCGGCGTCGGCGAGCACGCCG
This sequence comes from Planctomycetaceae bacterium, assembly GCA_050480685.1. Taxonomy (GTDB): domain Bacteria; phylum Planctomycetota; class UBA1135; order UBA1135; genus JBJHAV01. The sequence continues at coordinate 8,005 of JBJHAV010000113.1, forward strand.
CGGACCTCCTCCCGGCTGGTTTCCCCGGCCCAGAGCCTGGGCCGGGGATCGGCGGGCACCCAACCCAGCTTGGCCCCCAGCTCCAGATAAAGGCTCGCCGTGGCCAGGGGCTCCCGGCGCCCGGCTCGCCTGGGCGTCGCCAATGGGTCCGTCAGAAGCAGGCGGCGCAGGCCCAGATCCGTGCCGACCCGCGTTGGAACCCCGGCCCGGAAGGCCCGCCAGGCCGCGCCCAGGCTGTTCGGGAGCAGCAACACGCGCTCGGGGGCCAGGGCCCGGTAGGCGGCCCGTTCCTCGGCCGATCCGCGGACCGGCAAGAGGTGCGGCCCCAGGGGGCCGTCCTCCAGGAGCGGCGCCAGGTGCCCGCGCAGCAGGATCCAGAGGGGCCCATCCCCGGGGCGTTCGACGGCCGCCGCCAACACCGGGGTGGCCATCACCAGGTCGCCGACCCAGTTGGGAGCGCGCACCACGGTTCCGCCCCGTTGGGGCCGGTCAGCCGGAGCGCTCGCCGAGTCGTCGCGAACCATGGCCGCCACTAAAGCCGCCCGCCGCCCCGGGGGTCAATCGGTCGGCCGGGGGCGGGCGGCGCGGCACCTGGGGGACGCTCGGGGGAATTTGGCCGGGTCCCTGTTCCCCATGGCGGTCCGCCGCGCTGGAATGGGACGCCATCGTCCCGGCGGCGGGAGTCTCCCCCCGGCCGGCAGCCCCATCCCCCGAACCCCCTCGCCCCGCGCCCCATGCGCGGCGGCCACCCGGGGCGCCCCAACGCGGGCGCTCCCACCGACATGTCCAGTGGAACCTCCGCTGCGATCGCCAGCCCCAGCCAGGCCGACGAGTTCAATCCATTCCTCGCCATGGCGGAGCGTTTCGACGTGGCCGCCGACTTCCTCGGGCTGGACCGCGGTGTGCGCGAAGTCCTGCGCGCACCCGATCGGGAACTGACCGTCTCGATCCCCGTGCTGATGGACGACGGTTCCCTGCGTGTCTTCAAGGGTTACCGCGTGCAGCACAACTTCGTGCGCGGCCCGGCCAAGGGTGGCATCCGCTTTGCCCCCGACGTGCACCTCGACGAAGTACGCGCCCTGGCCGCGTGGATGACTTGGAAGTGCTCCGTGGTCAACGTGCCCTTCGGCGGCGGCAAGGGCGGCGTGGTCGTCAATCCGCGCGAACTGTCGAAGAGCGAGTTGGAGCGCCTGACGCGCCGCTACACGACCGCGATCATGGACATCCTGGGTCCGGACCGCGACGTGCCCGCGCCGGACATGAACACCAACGAGCAGACGATGGCGTGGATCATGGACACCTACTCCATGCACGTGCGCCGCAGCACGACCGCCATCGTCACCGGCAAGCCCCTGTCCCTGGGCGGCAGCAAGGGCCGCACGGAGGCCACCGGGCGCGGGGTGATGATTTCCTGCCGCGAAGCGCTCAAGAAGCTCGGCATGCGCCCGGAGAACACCCGCACGGTGGTGCAGGGGTCGGGCAACGTGGGCGGCATCGGCGCGCTCTTGCTGCACCGCGAGGGCTACAAGGTGATCGCGATCAGCGACATCACCGGCGGCATCGTGAACGAAAAGGGCCTCGACATGCCCGCCGTGTTGGCCTGGATCAAGGACAAGGGCTCCTTGGCCGGCTACACCGAGGCGGATCACGTCGGGGGCCGCGACATCCTGGAGCTCGATTGCGACCTGCTCGCGCCCTGCGCCACCGAGAACCAGATCACCTCCCAGAACGTCGACCGCATCAAAGCCAAGCTGATCGTCGAAGGCGCCAACGGCCCGACGACCGCCGCGGCGGACCGCATCCTCGAGGAGCGCGGCGTGCTGGTGGTGCCCGACATCCTGGCGAACGCCGGCGGCGTGACCGTCTCCTACTTCGAGTGGGTCCAGGACCGCATGGGCTTCTTCTGGACCGAGGAGATCGTCAACTCGCGCCTGGAGCAGTCCATGGTTTCGGCCTTCAACGACGTGGACCGCACCGCGCGCAAGTACGGCGTCTCGATGCGCATCGCCGCTTACATCCTGGCCATCGACCGCGTCGCCAGTGCCTATCGCCTGCGCGGAATCCTTTCCTAACAGCGAGCCCTAGACGAAGACGCGCCCGAAGGCGCGCGAGGCCGTGACGTGATCGACAAGCCGGAGAATGCCGAAGAGCAGGACGACCTGCTCCCCACCACGCCGCCGTTGGACGAGGATTCGCCCTTCGCGACGATGATGAGCCTCTTCGATGAGGCCGCGGAAAAACTCGGGATCAGCCCCGAGGCCTACGAAATTCTGCGCAAGCCCGACCGCGAGGTGACCTGCGCGGTGCCGGTGCGCCTCGACAACGGCAGCGTTGCCGTGTTCGAGGGCTACCGCGTGCAGCACAACCAGGGTCTGGGCCCCTTCATGGGGCCGCTCAAGGTCGGCCCGGGCATCCGCATCGACGAGGTGCGTGCCCTGGCCGCCTGGATGACCTGGAAGTGCGCGACCCTCAACATCCCCTTCGGCGGAGCCGCCGGGGGCCTGCGCATCCATCCGAAGCGCCGCAGCGAGGACGAACTGCAGCGGGCCGTGCGCCGCTACACCGCCAACCTGCTCGACATGGTCGGCTCCGAGACCGACATCTTCGCGCCGGACGTGGCCTCCGACGAGCGCATCATGGCCTGGGTGATGGATACGGTTTCGGTCCACGCGCGCTACACCGAAAACGCGGTGGTCACGGGCAAACCCCTGGCGCTGGCCGGCTCCCAGGGCAACCTGGACAGCGTCGCCCGCGGCCTGCGCACGATCGCCAAACTGGCCGTGGAACACTTCGATTTGGAAAACCGGCCGCGGGTCGTCATCCAGGGCGCCGGCACGGTCGGCGGGAACCTGGCCCGCTTGCTGCACGACATGGGCTGGCACGTGGTTGCCCTGACAGACGCACGCGGCGGCTGGCACAATGACCGCGGCTTGGACGTGCCCGCCCTGCTTGCCGCGCGCCGGGCGGGCCACTCCCTGGTGGAAATGGAGCTCGACGCCGAGCGCGTGCAGAACGAAGAGCTGCACACCCTCGACTGCGACATCTTCGCCCCCTGCGCCGTGGCCAACGCGGTGCACTCGCGCAACGCCCACCAGGTGAACGCCAAACTGGTGATCGAAGGCGCCCACGGACCCGTTTCGGCCCGCGCCGACCGCATCTTGCACGAACGCGGCATCCCGGTGGTGCCCGACATCCTGGCCAACGCTGGCGGCGTGGTGCTCAACTACTTCGAGTGGGTCCAGAACCGCCAGGGACTGTCGTGGCTCGAAAGCCTGGTGCACAAGCGCCCGGAGCGCTACATGACCGAGGCCTGGAACGACGTGCTCGCTTTCCAAAAGGCCTACGACGTGCGCCTGCGCATGGCCGCCAACATGCTCGCGGTCAAGCGTGTGGCCAGCGCCGATATGCTGCGCGGCATCTACGCCTGACGCCCCAGTTAGGAAAGCCGGTGGCGGGAAGACGGTGCCTGGCTCCAACTTCCCCCCCCCCCACCCGCAGCCACCCGGCGGAATCCGGG
>JBJHAV010000114.1:0-11392 GCA_050480685.1 Planctomycetaceae bacterium
CTCGGCCAGGGCCGCGGGCGCGGCTTCGAGGCCCACGGCGAGGGCCTGCACGGAACGGGCGTCGAAGTGGGCGTGCGGGGCGGGCAGGCTTTGCACGGCGAGCTGCGTGCGCCGCGCGAGGGCTTCGCGCTGGCGCTCCAGGGTGCGCGCGTGGGCGCTGGAGCGCGCCGCGAGACCCTGCCGCTGGTCCGCAAGCCTCAAGGGTTCGACCTCGATCCAAAGGCAGCGCCCGTCGATCCATTCGGCGGCGATCGCGCCGCTGCCGTCCTCCACGCCGCCCGCGTCCCCGGCCAGGCACAGGGAGGCGCGGTTGAGGTGCTCCACCGAACGCTGGCTCTGGGGATCGAAGCTGCGCAGGGACTCAACCGCGTCGTCGAAGAGCTCGATGCGCAGGGGCCAGGGGGCCGCGAAGGCGTACACGTCGAGGATGTCGCCGCGCAGGGAAACTTCCCCGGGGGCTTCGGCCAGGGGGGCCCGGCGGTAGCCGGCCTCCACCAACCGCGCGAGCAGTTCCTCGGCGGCGAGGTGCTGGCCGAGTTGCAGGTGCAGATAGCGTGTTTCGATCTCCTCGGCCGTGGGCAGGGGCTCCACCGCCGCGAGTTGGGAGGCGACGATCAGCCGCGGCCGGCGCTCGGGCGGGCCGGCGACACGCTGGGCGAGTTCCAGCCGCCGGCGCAGGGCTTCCGGATCCGAACCGTCGCCGCGCGCCGGCAAGGACACGGCGCTGGCGCCGAAGGTCGCCAGGTCATCGACCAGGGTTTGGACCTCGCTCTCCGCCGCGACCAGGGCAAGGATCGGGCGGTCCACCCGGCGGGCCAGGGCGGCGAGCACCAGGGCTTGGCTCGCGCCCCACAGTCCCCCCGCCTCGAAGCGGCCCGGCCCGCGCGAGGCGGCCGCGACCAGGGCCTCGAAGGGGTCCCAGCCGGCGAGCATTTCGCCGAGGCCGTGGGCGGTGGGGGGGGCGAGGGCACGATCCATGGCTCGATCGCCGGGAGTATGGGCCCCGCGCTGGCCACCGCTCGGACCGGGCCCCTAAAAATCAGTCGGGGGACCCGGTGTCCTCGCCGGAGGAGGCCGTTTCTTCCTCGGCCTCCAGGCGCAGCAGGGCTTCGTGGGCGGCCCAGCGCTCGGCCTCCTTGCGGGTGCGGCCCCAGGCGGCCGGGAAACGCCGGCCGCCGAGCTCCGCCGCCATCAGGAAGGCCCGCGCGTGCGCCTCGCCGCGCTCTTCGAGCAGCACGTAATTGGGAGGCTCGCCCTGGTCCTTCTGGGCGAGCTCCTGCAGGGCCTGTTTCGGGTTGACCGGACTCTTGCCGGAGCGCACGAGGCCCAGGGGCCTGGCCAGGGTCGCCAGGGCGAAGTCGCGCGCCGCCGCGAATCCCGCGTCCAGGTGCACCGCGCCGAGCACGGCCTCGTAGACCCCCGCCAGGATCGAGCGCGGCAGGGGCTGGTCGGCGAGCCCCTGCCCCGTGCGCACCAGCCGCTCGAGCCCCATGCAAAGGGCCGCCTCCGCCAGGGTCTCGCGGGAAACGACCCAGGCCTTGTGGTTCGTTAGCTCGCCTTCGCTGTCCCCCGGCCGCTGGTGGTAGAGGTCCTCGCACACGACCAAATCGAGCACCGCGTCCCCGAGAAACTCGAGACGCTCGTAATGCTCGCCGCTGCCCACCGAGGAGTGGGTCAGGGCCAGTTCGAGCAGACTCGGATCCCGAAAGGTGTGGGGCAGATCGACCTGCCCGGCGGTCCCGGCGTGATGCGGGGCCGCGGGTCCGTCGCCGTGACGCGCCGCAGCCATCCCCCGGAGCATAACGATTCGGTGAGGCCCGCGTCTCGCCTTGGGCTGGGCGGGCCGCGCAGCCGTCAATGGGGCGATTCGAGCGGCTCCCAGGCCAGGTTGCGATGGCCGACGGCCTCGATCGCCCGAATCACGGCTCCCAGGGTCGGCGGTCCGGCGTCCGCGTATTGCCGGTACGTCCGGGTCCGGCCGCGCCGATCCGTGAGGGTCAAAACTTCGTCGTGGTAGTGGAAGACGGCCCGACTCCACTCCGTCGGGGCGACCGGCAACTCGATCGTCTCAAGCAGCCAGTTCAGGCGCGCCACGTCGTGAAACTGGAGCGCAGCCACATGGGTTGCACCGCTCGGCCAGCCCCAGTTGGGCCTGTTGGAGCGCACACGCGCTTCGCGCCCTGAGATCTCCAGATCCAGGGAGTCAAAGGCGTAGCCGCCGGAGCGCTGCAGTCGGATGCTCACGAAGGGCAAGGCGTCCCAGCGCGCGGCCTCGTCCCAGGTGCCGCCCGGCCGGGCGGCGCGGATCGTCTCCAGCCAGCGCGAGTAGCTCTCCCCGTGTTCGCCGGGTTCCTCCGCATCGGCTCCCGGCCCACAGGCCGAAGCCAACGCCAGCGCGACGGCCGCGCAGAAGCTGGCGCCTGCTCGCAGGGCGCGCGATTTGATCCGCGCGGCGTCGCGGCGGCGCGTGGTGTGGTGGTGCGCGGTGGGCATCGTGGATCCGTGGTCGCGGCTCAGCGGTGTTCTTTTCCGCCGCGGACCCATCGAAGGTAATCGGGAAGGCGCATTGCCGATTCGGTGCCGCTCATCAAGCAGTTTACTGGCGCCTCCTCCGAGGGTGGTCGCATTAAGCCGGACCGGGGCCGCCCTTGGCGGCTTCGAGCACGGGGCGGCCGGTGAGGCGCTCGTACTCCCGTTCGGCGAAGCGGTCGGTCATGCCGGCCAGGTAGTCGCAGGTGGCGCGTTCCAGCCCGACCTCGTCGATCCAGTGTTGGTACCAGGTCGGCAGCCATTCCGGGTGGGCGCAGTGTTTTTCGAAGAGCACCGTCAGGACCGCACGGGCGTGTTCGGCGAGCTCCATCAGGTGCGGGTGGCGATAGAAGGCTTGGAAGAGGAAACGATTCAGCTCGGCGACTTCGGGGCGCAGCTCGGGCGAATGCCCGACCAGCATGCCTGCGGCCGCGCGTAGGGCGCCTGGGCTCGTGTGGCCCGCCTCGGTCAGCCGGCGTGCGGTTTCGCCGATCAGGTCGGTGATCAGCAGTTTGATCAGCTCGTTGGAGGTGCGCTTGATGCGCAGGTTGACGTCGCCGCTGCTGTCCAAAAAGCCCGGGTGGCGGCGCTCGACCAGGGTCCGCGCACGGCGCCACAGGGCGCTGGCTTCGACCAAGGCGGCCTCCTCGAACATGCGCGCGCGCAGGCCGTCTTCGATGTCGTGCACCGCGTAGGCGGTGGAGTCCGCCAGGTCGACCACCTGCGCCTCGGCGTAGGGGCTTTTCGGCCGGGGTTCGAGTTCGGCGGGCCAATCCTCGGCTTTTTCGTGCTTGAGCAGCGATTCGCGCAGTTCCCGGGTCAGATTGAGGCCCCGGTAGGCCGGGCTGCGGCGTTCCAGGAGATCCACGACCCGCAGCACCTGGTGGTTGTGGCGGAATCCGCCGTGGCCGGCCATGAGTTGATCCAGGGCCCATTCGCCCCGGTGGCCGAAGGGCGGGTGTCCGATGTCGTGGGCCAGGCTCAGGGCTTCGCAAAAGTCGACATTCAGCCGCAGGGCGCTGGCGACGGAGCGCGCCACCTGGGAGACCTCCAGGCTGTGGGAGAGCCGTGTGCGGTGGTGGTCACCCTCGCGGTTGACGAAAACCTGGGCCTTGTACATCAGGCGCCGGAAGGCGGTGGCGTGCACGATGCGGTCCCGGTCGCGCTCGTAGTCGGTGCGCAGGGGATCGGGTTCCTCCGGGACGCGGCGCCCGCGGCTCTCGCGGCTCCTGAGGGCGTAGGGCGCGAGCGCGGCGGCTTCGGCCCGTTCCTTCGCGGCGCGGTCGAGCAGGGGCGGATCGACGTGCATGATGGGGATATTGACACACCCTGAGCCGGTTGGTTGCAGGCCGCTCGCCCCGCGGCGTCGGCGCCGGGGAAAGGCTCGACCCGACCGGGTCCGGGGACTAGAACAGGTTCATACGTCGCCTGAGCCCGCTCCCGGGCCTCCGAGGGGTTTGCGCCCCACTGCTCCGCCGCCGGACCACCGACCATGAAGCACCCCCGTTTTCGCGCCGTCTACTCGGCGCCCCTCTTGTTTGCCTTGGCCTGGGCCTGCTCCGAGCCGCCCCAGCCCGTGGACCTGCGCATGGCGCCCCGCGCCGAGGGATTGGCGGGTTCGCGGCCGGCGGATGGAGGAGGTGGCGCCCATGGAGGGATCCACGGCGGCGACTATGGGGCCGAGGAGGCGGAACAGGGCCCCCTGACCTTCGGGGGTGTGGCGCTGCTCCACGGAGCCTTGGGGCAAGACCGGGAAGGCGCGCTGTTCATCTCCCTGCGCCCCGAAGCAGGCGGCATGCCGGTGCTCTCCCACAAGCTCGAACTGGGCGATGCCCGCCTGGAGCCGGCCGTGGACGGTGTGCGCCGGGTGCCGTTCCTGATCGACGACCGCCACACGATGATGGCCGGCATGCCGACCGCCGGTCGTTTCCAGCTCGAAGTGCGCTACGACCCGGACGGCATCGTCGATACCCGCGACGGCATCGTCGTCGAGCGGGTTCCGGCCCGCCGCGGTTCCATGGACCACCGCGTGGAGCTGCGCCCGCCGGCCTACTGAACGGGAGTCTCCCGGGAAGCCGTATCCTGCCCACGCGCCGGTTCGAGGCCCGTGTGGCGGGCGATCAGGTCGACCAGCACGGCCCGCTGAATCGGCTTGGTGGCGTAGTCGTCGCAGCCCGCCGCCAAACAACGCTCGCGATCTCCGCTCATGGCGTGGGCCGTGAGCGCCACGATCGGCAGGGTCACGCCCGCCCGGCGCAATTCGGCGGTGGCCGCGTAGCCGTCGAGCTCGGGCATTTGCATGTCCATCAACACCAGGGCGTATTCTTCGCCCCGGTCTCTCGCCTCGAGCACCTTCTGCACGGCTCGCCGTCCGTTTTCGGCGATGTCCACCCCGAGCCCGGCGCGCTTTAGCAGGCGGCCCACGAGGACTTGGTTGTCCGGGCTGTCCTCGGCTAGGAGCACACGCAAGCCGGCCGGAAAACGGTGATCCGTTTCCAACGCCGCGGATTCGGGCAACGGCCTGGGGAGCGCCGGGAGCGGCGGTTCCCCCTTCGCGCCAGCGTCGAGGTTGAGGCTCAAGCGGAAAGTCGAACCTTCACCCGGTGCCGAAGCGAGAATCACGACCCGGCCCCCGAGCAGCTTCGCCAAGCGCCTGCAAATCACGAGTCCGAGTCCCGTGCCGCCGAAACGGCGCGCGTGGCTGCCATCCACTTGAACGAAGGGCCGGAAGAGCCCGGCCTGTTGCTCCGGCGACATGCCGAGCCCGGAATCCTCCACATCGAATTCGACGCGTGGGGGAGACGTGGCCACCCTGCGCGCGGTCACACGCACACCGCCGCGCTCGGTGAACTTGATGGCGTTGCCGATCAGGTTCAGAAGGATCTGGCGCAGTCGCATCGGGTCCGTGAGCATCGTCTCCGGCAGGCTCTGTTCGGCGATGACCTCCAGACCGATGCCCTTGGAGGCCGCGCGCTCGCCGAGCAGGGCTTCGACTTCCCGCAGGAGTTCGTTGGGTGAGCAGGGTACGCGTTCCACGTCCATGCGGCCGGCCTCGATCTTGGAGAGGTCCAAGATGTCATTGAGCAAGGTCAGCAGGTGCTGGGCGTTGGCTTGCACCGTGCGCAGGGAACGGATGCGTTCCAAGCGATCCTCCTCGGTGTCGCCCTCTTCCAAGAGGAGCTCCGTGAAACCCAGGATGGCCGTCATCGGCGTGCGAATTTCGTGGCTCATGTTGGCCAGGAATTCGCTCTTGACGCGGCTCGCAACCTCGGCGGCTTCGCGTGCCATGCCCAGCTCCTCGATCACGCCCCGCAGTTCTTTTTCGCGTGCGATGTCCAGGCTGACGTCCCGCTGCACTCCGACGTAGCCGATGGGCACTCCGGCCGTGTCCTGGACGGGTGCGATGGTCAAGGCCGCGTCGAAGAGCGTGCCGTCCTTGCGGCGGTTGACCACCCTCCCGCTCCACGAGTTGCCGGCGCTGAGAACGGCCCACATCGCTGTGTAGAACTCCGGCGGATGCACGTCGCTGCGCACCAGGCGCATGGGGCGTCCCAGGGCTTCGGCCGCGCTGAACCCCGTGATGCGCGTGAAGGCCGGATTGATCTCGAGGATACGGCCCTGGGGATCGGTCAGCACAATTGCGTCAGCGGCCGCATCGACCGCCGCTTGCAGACGTTCCCCGCGCTGCTGCGTGTGGCGCCGTTCGATCGCCAGGCTGGCCAGGTGCGCCGATTCGGAGAGGGCGGCGAGTTCTTCCGGCAGCGGCGTGCGCGGCTCGCGGTAGTACATCGCGAAGGTCCCCAGCACCCTGCCCTGGGAGGAGAGGATCGGTTCCGACCAGCACGCGCGCAGTCCGAAGGAGAGTGTGAAGTCCCTGGCCGGGGCCCAAAGCGGATCGACGGCGATGTCCTCGACCACCACCCTTCGGCGGTGGAACGCGGCGGTGCCGCAGGAGCCGACCTCGGGACCGATGGCGAGGCCGTCAACGGCCCGGTTGTACTCGGACGGGAGGTTGGGTGCCGCGGCGTGGCGCAGCCGCTCGCCCCGTTCGTCGAGCAGCAGAATCGAGCCCACCATGGCGGGGTAGCGCGCTTCCAGGGAGCGCACCACGTCGCAGAGCACCTCTTCCACCGGGGCCTGGCGGGCCAGGCCTTCGAGGGCCGCGGCCTGAAGGCGCATGGATTCGCTCGCCCGCGCGGCGCGGTTCGCCGCCTCCGGCTCCGCCGTTGCCTTCGGACCGGGCTCCACCGTCCGGGCACCTCGGACGGCCCGCCGGGCTGCCAGGTGTGTCGCCACGGCCGCCCCGGCGATGGCGCAGCCGAGCCCCACGAGGACCAGCGCTGGACCCCAGGCGGAGGCCGCACCTTGGGCGGCGACGAGCAGGGCCAGCGGCCAGGGCGAGCCGAGCTCGACCGCCGGGCGGTCGCCTCCGGGATGCGCGGGCCGCGGCGCTCCGTGGGAGTCGCTCGAGCTTGCCAGGGGGCCTCGACTTGCCGGGGGCATACCCGGCAGCTATCGGGTTGCGGCCGGTCCGGATTGAAACCACTTCGGAGAAAGGGTCGATCGGGGCCACGGGGCCCGCCCGGCGGGGCGTCGGCCGGGCTCGGGCGAGCCCCGCCGCGGGCGCTATACTCCCGCCCCCTTCCAGCCAGCGATCCGGGCCGCCCTCGGATCCGGTCCCCCGAGCCCCCGACTCCCATGCCCCACAACGTCGTCTTCAGCGAACTTGCCCTCGAACTCCAGGCCAAGGCCCGCGAGATCGCCGACAAACACGTGCGCCCGAACGCGGCCAAACACGACCGGGAGCAGACCTACAATTTCGATGCAATGCGCGCGGTCGCCGAAGCCGGCCTGCTGCGCACCTGGATCCCCGAGGCCTACGGCGGCGTCGGGGCCGGCGTTCTCGCCCTGGCCCTTGTGACCGAGGAACTCGCCCGGGCGGACTCGGGCTTCGGCGTGGCCTTCGCCGTGAACGCCCTCGGTTCGTTCCCGATCCTCCTGGGCGGCACCGAGCAGCAAAAGCAGCACTGGCTGCCCCAGGTCGCCCGCGGCGAGAAGATGTGCGCTTTCTGCCTCTCCGAAAAGGGTGCCGGATCCGATGCGGGCGGCCTGGCGGTGCGCGGCGAGCAGGAGGGCGGCGAGTGGGTCATCCGCGGCGAGAAGAAGTGGACCACCAACGGCGGCGTGGCGGACATCTACACGGTGTTCGCGGTCACCGATCCCACCTCCAAGTCGCGGCGTATCAGCGCCTTCGTGGTCGAGAAAGGCACCCCCGGCTTCACCATCGGCAAGGTGGAGGACAAGATGGGCATCCGCACCGTTCCGGTGGTGGAAACCCACTTCGACGGGGCGCGGGTGCCCGAGTTCAACCTGATCGGCGGCCGGCCGGGCATGGGCTTCAAGCACTCCATGATGACCCTCGACCACGCGCGTCCGGGTGTCGCCGCCCAGGCCGTGGGAGCCGCCCAGCAGTCCCTGGAACTGGCCATGGTCTACGCCGGCCGGCGCCGGCAGTTCGGCGCGCCGATCAGCTCGTTCCAGATGGTGCAAAAGATGCTGGCGGACATGGCCATGAAGACCGAGGCCGCCCGTTGGCTGGTGTATTCCTGCGCCGCCGCGGTGGACGCCGGGCACCAGAACGTCACCAAGAACGCCGCGATTGCGAAGTGTTTTGCCACGGACGCGGCCATGGAGGTGGCCACGGACGCCGTGCAGATCTTCGGCGGCTACGGTTTCATGGAGGACTACCCGGTGGCCAAGTGCTTCCGGGACGCGAAGATCCTGCAGATCTACGAGGGCACCAACCAGATCCAGCGCCTCGTGATCGCCCGCAACTTGATCAAGGAGGCGGAGCAGCTCGCCCACCTGGAGGAGTTCATCCCGACCGAGGAGCAGCAGACCTACGGGGCCCCCTCCGCCGTCTGATCCCACACTGAACCGCCTGGAAGGGCCCGCCCGAGGGATCTCGGGCGGGCCCTTCGGCATTTCAGGGGCGGGCAGGGGAGATCTCCCGGGAGGCGCCGGACGGGAACCGGACGTCCCGGAAAGGGTTCGGACGGGGAACTTACGTCCACGGAAGAGTTTTGCTCCGTATGGGAGCCCGTCGGAGGCACCGCGCTCGGCGGGTCCAGGAAAACTCTTGGACAAACCGAAGGTGTCTCTTGTGCTGCGGCGTGTCCGGCAATAAACTTGGACGTGCCGGGGCCGGAGGGGGAATCCCCCTCGACCGCCCCCTGCCCGGACGGAAGGAGAATCCCATGGCCCGCAAAATCCTCACCCACGCCCGCCTCGACGCCTACCTGGACGGCTTCGCCCAGGATCCGGAGGGCTTCGAGGCTTCCTGCCGCGCCCTGATCCGCCGTTTGGACAAGGGCGGCGTCGCCCTGGAGATCAGCGATCCCCAGAGCTGGCGCCGGCCCCTGCCCGAGGGGCACGTGCACCGGGGATCCTTCCTGGAGCAGTTCCGGGCCGACGTGGACCGCATCGAGATCCAGGACCGGGAGGATGAGGCCCGTCTGGCCCGCCGGATCGAGTTCGCGCGCCTGCGCCTCGCCATCGCGCGGGGCGGGGAAAGCATGGACCCGACCGAGGCCCTGGAGGGTGTCGGTCAACTGGCCTCGGTCTGGATGCACGCCCAGGGCGGCGGCAAGGGTTTGCCCTCCGAGCGCATCATGCGCCGCGCGGCTGAGTTGCACGCGCTGCGCACCGAGCTGGTGGAGCGCAACCTCTACCTGGCCCTGATCAACGTGGAGCGCTACGCGCACTCCGCCACGAACCGGGCCGACCTGATCCAAGAGGGATCCGCCGCCCTGTTCCGCGCCGTGGACGGTTTCGACTGGCGGCGGGGACTCCTGTTCCGCACCTACGCCGTGCACTGGTTGAACCAGGCCTTCCGCAACCACCTCTACAACTTCAGCAACACGGTTCGGGTCCCGGTGTATCTGCAAAAGGCTCTCAAGCAGATCCACCAGGCGCAGATCAAACTCGGCGATCCCGAGGCGTCCACCGACCGCATTGCCGAAGTGGCGGAGCTGCCGGAAAACCTGGTGGATTCGGCGCTCGGCGCCGCCAAGGCCAGCTTCTCCCTGGATGCGGACCTGGGCGGTGACAAGGGCGACGGCAACCGACTGCGCGACCTCCTGGTCGCGGAGGACGAGGGCCCCTACAGCACCGATTTGGAGGACGTCACCCTGAGTGACGGCCTCGGGCGCGCCCTGGGCACGCTCTCCGAGCGCGAACAGAAAGTCGTCACCCTGCGCTTCGGCGTCGGGGTGGAGCGCGAGCACACCCTGGCCGAAGTGGCCGAGGAGTTGGGCGTGAGTGTCGAGCGCGTGCGCCAGATCCAGGTGCGCGCCCTGGCCAAGCTCAACACCCCGGCCCTGCGCAAGGAGCTCGATCCCTATCTGACTGCCTGATCCTGGCTGACCGACTGATCCCGGGCGCCGCCGCGAGCCTGTGCGGCCCCATGCGGGGGCGTCGACTTCGGTCGACGCCCCCGACTTCGTTTGGGCGAGGGCAAGTGTTCAGGTGCGGAAGTCGGTGGGGCGCAGGCCATGGCGCCGCAGCCGGTCATAGAGGGAGCGGGGAGCCAGCCCTGAACGCCGGGAAGCGGAAGCAACATCGCCGCCGACCTCCGCGAAAAGCGCCCCCAAATAGGCCCGTTCGAACCGGTCGAGGGCTTCCTGGCGCAGCTCCTTGAGGGGCCGTTCGCGCCAGTTCTCGGGCAGGATCGGCTCCGTCGCGGCCCCTGCGGGCCCCTCGCCGGGCAAACCCGAGTGGCCCTGGGGGCCCGACGCGAGCACTTCCTCGGGTAGGTCGGTGAGGTCGATGCAATCGCTCGCACAGAGCAGCACGGCGCGTTCGATGGTGTTGGCCAACTCGCGCACATTGCCCGGCCAGTCGTGCAGGATCAGCGCATCGAGCGCGCGGGAGGAGATGCGACGCACCTCCGGTCGCCCCAGCCGCACCCGGAACCAGCCGAGCAGGGAGCCGACCAAGTCCGGCACGTCCTCCCGGCGTTCCCGCAGCGGCGGAACCCGCAAGGGAATCACGTTGAGCCTGTAGTAGAGGTCCTCGCGGAAACGACCGGCCGCGACTTCCTCGCTGAGCTCCCGGTTCGTGGCCGCCAGCACCCGCGCATCCACCGGGTGCGGCCGCGTGCCACCCACCGGCGTCACCTCGCGCCGTTCCAGAACGGTCAGCAGTTTGGCCTGGAGGTGCAGGGGCATCTCGCCGATTTCGTCCAGGAAGATCGTGCCGCCCTCGGCCGCATCGAACAGGCCGCGACGGGCCCCGGTGGCGCCCGTGAAGGCGCCCTGGACGTGGCCGAAAAGTTCGCTCTCCAGCAGTGTTTCGGGCAATGCCGCGCAATTGACGGCGACGAAGGCGCCGGCGCGCCGGGGACTCTCGGCGTGGATCGCGCGCGCCAGCCGCTCCTTGCCGACGCCGGTCTCGCCGGTGATCAGCAGCGTGGAGTCCGCTTCGAGCACCTTGCGCACGGTCTCCACGAATCGCTGCATGTAGGCGCTGCGCGAAAGGAAGTCCGCCAAACGCGCCGGGTCCTGCTCCTGCTCGCCGCCGGGGTCGCTGTCGGCTTCCGCCCGCGCCACCGCTTCGAGGGCGACGGAGAGCCACTCCTCGCCCAGATTTTGTTCGACCACGTGGCTCACCCCACGGGCGAGCAGGGAGGCGCGCGCCAAACCGTCGAAGCGCGGGCCCACCACGACCACCGACGGCGCGTCCTCGACGACCCGGGCGCGGTCGATGGCGCGCAGGTCCTCGCGGGTCAGGCCTTCGCCCGGCACCAGCAGCACGTCCAGGTCTCCCCGGGCGAGCTGGGGGGCGAGCGGGCCCCCGGCGCGGG
>JBJHAV010000115.1:0-11376 GCA_050480685.1 Planctomycetaceae bacterium
GCCGAGGGAGGGGGGGAGGAGTTGGCGCCTGGCACCGTCCCCACCCACCGATCAGGTGATTAGGGCGGTGAGCAGCGACGTCAGGGCGGGTTCGGGGGGGCCGCCGGAGTTCACGATGACGTGCTGGGCGGGTTGCAGCTCGCTGGCGGGCTCTACCTTGGCGGCGAGCATCTGGTAGACGTTCCAGTCCGCTTCGCTGGGCTCGTTGGGGTCCAGGGCCCGCGCTTCCAGGCGGCGGCGGGCTTCCTCGGGTTCGACGCGGGTCTCCAGCAACACGAAGGGCACACCCAGTTCCGCGGCCAGTGCGCGAAAAGGATCGCGCCAGGTGCGCTGCAAAAAACTGCCGTCGATGACGCAGGAACGCCCGGCGGTCAGATCGCGGCGGGCATCCTCCAGCAGCGCGTCGTAGGTGCGCTGTTTGGCCTCGGCGCTGTAGAGGCCCTGGTCGTAGCCCTCGCGGCGGCGGTCGGAGAGCGCGCGGCCGGCCAGTTGTTTGCGGCGCACGTCGCTGCGGTGGAAAGCACCACCCAGGGCCGCCGCGGCGCGTGTGCCCAGCCAGCTCTTGCCGCTGGCGGGCAGGCCGCACATCAGGATCAATGCCGGCGGCAAACCGTAGGACACGGCCAAGTGCAAGTACCGCAGCGCTTCGAGCTGATGCGGCGCGCGGGCCTCGGCCGGCTCCTGGGCGGCGCGCAGCACACCGACCTTCGCGCGCACCAAGGCCCGGTAGGCCTCGAAGAAGGGCAGCAGGCGCGCCAGGTCCGGGTCGTGGGCGCGTTCGGCGTAGTTGTGCGCCAACCAGCGGGCGGCGGCCCGATAGCCGCGCGCGCCCAGATCCATCGTCAAAAACGCCAGGTCCAGGGCCGCGTCGCCGCGCCGAAACGCGGGCTCGAATTCCACCGGGTCGTAGATCCACAGCTCGTCCTCGAACACACACACGTTGCCCGCGTGCAGATCCCCGTGCCCGTCGACCGCCCGTCCGGCCGCGATGCGCGCGCCCAGCAGATCCCCGTGTTCGGCGAAGAAGCGCCCGATGCCGGCTTCGAGGAATGCGAACAACTCCTCCCCCGGAGCGAGTTCCGCCGGCCACGTTGCGGCGCGCAGGGCCACCAGGTTGTCCCGGGCGAACGTCTCCAACCGGACCGGATCGGCCGCCAGGTCGACCTCGGGCCCGCGCTCCGCGGCCGCGTGAAAGCTCGCCAAACACTCGGCCAGCCGCGCGAGCAGGGCATTGTCGACCTCCCCGCGCGCGAGCAAACGGTCGAGCAGGCGCTCGGCCGGCAGGCGCCCCATGCGCACGGCCAGGGCCAGGGTGTCCTCGGGCGGTTCGGTGTGCTCGCCCAGGCGTTCAAAGCGCGGACCCGTGGGCGTCGGCCGCAAAACCGCGAGGCCCCGGTAGAGCGGCGCGGCCAACCGCCGCCCCAGGCGCAACTCCTCCCGGCAAAAGTGCAGCCGGGCCGCCAGGGAAGTCGCATCCACGAAGGGCAGCCGAACCGCCTTCTTGACCTTGAAGACCTCTTCGCCGGCCAGGGCGACGAAGCTGACGTGGGTTTCGATCAGCTCCACCGCGGCCGGCCGATGGGGGTACACGGCCGGGTCCCGGAGCCAGCCGACCAGCGGATCCGCGCTCATGGGCGCCAAGGGTAGCGCCGCCGCCGCTCCCCGTCCCGACGCGGCGCCTGGCCGGACCTCGGTGCCCTCGGCTAGACTCCGGGCCCCCAAGCCCCCTTGGCTCAAAGGACCCCCGCCGTGGCCCCCGACGCACCCGCCGATTCCCAAGCCCCCGCCGCCGGCGCGCGCGTGGGCTTGGTGATGGGCAGCGCCTCGGACTGGGAAACCATGGCCGGCGCCGCCGAGGTGCTGGCGGAGCTGGGTGTGCCCTTCGAAAAGCGCGTGGTCTCCGCCCACCGCACACCCGAGCTGCTCTTCGAGTACGGCCGCGCCGCCGCCGGGCGCGGGCTCGCCGTGTTGATCGCAGGCGCGGGCGGAGCTGCGCACCTGCCGGGCATGTTGGCCTCGCTGACGCGCCTGCCGGTGCTCGGGGTTCCGGTGCGCTCGCGCATGCTGGCGGGGGTCGATTCCCTGCTCTCGATCGTGCAAATGCCCGCGGGTGTTCCGGTCGGAACCCTGGCCATCGGCGAAGCGGGCGCGCGCAACGCGGGGCTTTTGGCCGCCGGCATCCTGGCCCTCGGCGACCCGGCCCTGGCGGAACGCTTGGAGGCCTGGCGCGCGGCCCAGACCCGGCGCGTGTTGGACGCCGAACTGCCGTGAGCGAACCCGGCGATGCCCGGCGCGCGCTGCTTCCCGGGGCGACGATCGGAATCCTCGGCGGAGGCCAACTGGGTCGCATGCTGGCGATCGCAGCGCGGCGCCTGGGCTGCGCCGTGGCGGTGCTCGATCCGGACCCGCGGGCACCGGCGGCGGCGGTGGCCGATCGCCATGTGATCGCCGCCTATGGGGATTTAGACGCGGCCTCGGCCCTGGCCGCGTCGGTCGACGTGGTCACCTTCGAGTTCGAAAACGTGCCCGCCGAAGTGCTGGCCGCCCTGGAAGCGCGGGTGCCCGTGCGGCCCTCGGCGCGGTCCTTGAAGACCTGTCGCCACCGCGGACGCGAGAAGGACTTCCTCGCTTCCCTCGGTCTGCCCCTTGCCCCCTATCGCCGCGTCGAGAGCGCCGCAGAGGCCCTGGCGGCGGCGCGCGAGTTGGGTGCGCCGGCGGTGCTCAAGACTGCCGAGGAGGGCTACGACGGCAAGGGCCAGCGGCGCATTTCGGCCCCCGAAGAAGCGCCGGCGGCCTTCGCGGCCCTGGGCGCGCGCCCGGCCGTGCTGGAAGCCTTCGTGCGCTTCGAGGCGGAGCTGTCCTTGGTGGCCGCGCGCTCCCTGGACGGCGAAGTGCGCGCTTACCCGCTGCTGCGCAACACCCACGCGAACCACGTGCTGGACCTGACCACGTCACCGGCCGGAGTCGACGGGCGACTCGAAGCGCGCGCGGCCGAGTTCGCGACGTCCGTGCTGACGGCGCTCGACCACGTGGGCGTGCTGTGCGTCGAATTGTTCCTCGTCGAAGGCGATCTGTGGGTCAACGAACTCGCTCCGCGTGTGCACAACTCGGGGCACGGCACCCTCGAAGCAGCCGTGACGGACCAGTTTGAACAGCACCTGCGCGCCGTCCTGGGCCTGCCCCTGGGCGACAGTTCCCTGGTTTCGCCCTTTGCCATGGCGAACCTGCTCGGCGACCTTTGGAGCGCGGGCGAGCCGAACTGGCGCGGCGCGCTGGCGGAACCCGGAGTTCGTTTGCACCTCTACGGCAAAGGCGAGCCGCGCCCGGGACGCAAGATGGGTCACTTGACGGCCTTGGGCGCGAGCCCCGAAGCCGCTGGGGATGCGGTGCGACGGGCGCGGGCGGCCCTGGGACGTTAGCGCGCTTCGCGGGCCCTTGGCCCGCGAAGCGGCGAACCGGGGCGCTCAAGACCAGCGCACGAGGTTGCGCAGGGTGACATCGAAGGCGGAAGCCTCGCGCAGGCGCGCGCGCACGCCGTAGCCGTAGGAACCCGAGAGCTCCACCTCGTAGCGGCAGGTGAAACGCTGCACGCCTTCGCGGGGCGGGCCGGCGGGTGTCATTTCGACCGCCTGCATGTTGCTCAGGCCGTTGCCGTCCGTGTGGTGCCCGAGCACCAACTCGACGCGCAGGTCGTTCGAGTTCAGCTCGCCGACCTCCACCTCGACCTCCACCTCCACGTGGTCGCCCGTGCGCAGGCGCGTCACGTCGCCGATGCGCGCCGAGCGCAGGCGCAAACCCTCGAATCCGCGCCGCAAACGCTCGTTGCGCGCGGCCAGCTGGCGGGCTTCGGCCTGTCCATCATCGCCCATGCGGCGCCAATTGGCCGCCAAGGGCCCGTAGGCGCGCTCGGCATACTCCCCCACCATGCGGTCGGTGTTGAAGAAGGGCGGGATCGTGGCCAGGTTGTGCTGCACCATCGAGAGCCAGCGCTGGGGCAGGCCCCGTTCGTCGCGCTCGAAGTAACAGGGCGCCACCTCGTCTTCCAAGAGCCGCAGGAGATGCTCGTTGTCGAGCTGGTCCTGGAGTTCCTGGTCGCTGTAGAGGCGCGGGCCACCGATCGCCCAACCGTTGCCGCCGTCATAACCCTCGATCCACCACCCGTCGAGCACGGACAGGTTTAGGCCCCCGTTGGCGGAGACCTTCATGCCCGATGTGCCGCTGGCCTCGAGCGGGCGGATCGGGTTGTTGAGCCACACGTCGACCCCTTGCACCAGGTGGCGCGCCAGGGCCATGTCGTAGTTTTCCAGGAAGATGACCCGGCCAATGAAGGGCTCGCTGCGGGTCAACTCGGCGATCTCGCGCAGCATGTCCTTGCCGCGCTGGTCCGCCGGGTGCGACTTGCCGGAGAACAGGAAACGCACCGGACGCGATTCGTCCGAGAGCAGTTTTTCGAGCCGCGCGCGGTCCTTGAAGAGCAGCGTGGCGCGTTTGTACGGCGCGAAGCGGCGCGCGAAACCGATCAGGAGCGCGTCCGAGCGCAGACCCTCCAGGATGCGCGCCAAGAGGCGCGGGCTGTCCTGGCGGCCCTGGTAGGCGCCTTGCAGGGAACGCGCGGCGGATTCGAGCAACACGCGCTTGGCGTTTTGACGCTCTTCCCAAAGCCTGGCCGGATCCACCGCCCCGCCGCGGTCGGCGAAGTGATCGCCGCGCACGGCTTCGTGACTCGCCCCAAGCAGGTTCATGAACTCCGGACGCACCCAGGTGGCCAAGTGGATGCCGTTGGTGACGTGGGTCACAGGCACTTCATTTTCGAGCAGGGCCGACCAGTAGGGGTGCAGCAGTCCGCGGCTGACCTCGCCGTGTTTCTTGGCGACGCCGTTCACGAACCCCGAGAGGCTCATGGAGAGGTAAGTCATGTTGAAGCCGCCGCTGCCATCGGCCGCCGCGCCGAGGGCCAGGAACGGCTCGAAGGGCAAACCGATGCGCTGGGCCACGTCCGAGAAGTAGCGGCGCATCAGGTCTTCGCTGAACACGTCGTGGCCCGCGGGCACCGGCGTGTGCGTGGTGAAGACGGTCCCAGCGCGCACCCACTCGCGCGCTTCGTGGAAGGTCATGTCCTCGCGCCGCATTGCCATGGCGATGCGTTCGAGGGCGGCGAAGGCCGCATGGCCTTCGTTCATGTGCAAAACAGCCGGTTCGAGGCCGAGGGCCTCCAGGGCGCGCATGCCGCCCCGGCCCAGGGCGATCTCCTGGAGCAGGCGCATTTCCTGCCCGGCGTCGTAGAGCCGCTGGGTCACCGCGCGCACGGCCGGTTCGTTCTCGGGCAGATCCGCGTCGAGCAGGTAGAGCGGAATGCGCCCCACGTCGAGACGCCACACGGCGAGTTTCATGCGCCCGTCGGGCAGTTGCACCTCGACGCGCACCTGTTCGCCGTCCGGGCCCAGGGCGGGCTCAAGGGGCAGGTCGCGCGGATCGTTGCTGACGTCGCTGGAAAGTTGCTCGCCGTTCGGGCTCAGACGCTGGTCCACGTAGCCCTTGCGATAGAGCAGGCCGACGCCGACCAGCGGCAGGTTGAGGTCGCTGGCGGACTTGAGATGGTCGCCGGCGAGCACACCGAGGCCACCGCTGTAGATGCGCAGGGACTCGTGTACGCCGAACTCCAAACAGAAGTAGGCGGCCGGATGTTCGCCGGTCAGCACACCACCGCCCTCGAAGCGGTGCTCCGCGGCCTTCGCGCCCATGTAGGCTTCGAAACGTTCGAGCACACGCCCCAGGCGACCCACGTACTCCGGATCCGCCGCGCGCTCTTGCAGATCGCGCAGGAACACACGCCGCAGGAAAACCACCGGATTGTGGCCGCACTCGCGCCAACGCCGGGGCGAGATCTCCTCGAAGAGGCCCGCACCCTGGGGATCCCAACTCCACCACAGGTTGCGCGAGAGGCGCTCCAGCGCGGCCAGTTCGGGCGGCAGGGTCGGCGCCACGTCGAAGCGCAGCAGGGCGGGCGGGGCGGGTTGTTGGGGTGCTTGGCTGCGCACGGGCAACGGGAATCTCGGGGTGCTGGGACTTTCGGAAACCGTGCGCGCGGCGGCGCGCTCCAGGGCCGTATCGAAGGCCGTCAGGTGGTGCTGGATCAAACCCTTCCAGGAGACCTTTCCGGCGACCGCGAGACAGGCCTCGGGTGTCGCCGAGGGCCCGCCGTGGCCGCGCAGATGGCCGTCCAGGAGCGCGGCCAGCGCCTTCGCGGCGCGCTCGTCGGAAACACCCTGGCGGGCGAGCACGTCGACGCCGTCGCGGGCGCCGAGCCCCTGCTCGCTGGCCCAGATGCCGAACCCGGAGCAATCGCTGGTGATCGTCGGCACACCGACGCCGATGCTCTCGGCCGGGGTGTACCCCCAGGGGTCGTAGAAGGACGGGAAGCAGGTCACGTCCATGGCCCGCAGCACCGTTTCGTACTGCAGGTCGAAGAGCCCGTCGGCGCCGTCCAGGTAGATCGGCACCTGGATCAAAAACACGCGCCCGCCGCGTGGATTGGTCAGCCCGAGTTCCTGGGCGGCGCGCTGGATCGGGTCTCCGTGGGGATCGAAGAGCTGGTGCGTGCTGATCCCCAGGGGCTCCGCCGGGGTTGGGAAGTCACCGTTCAGCCGGTCGCGCAGCTCGCGCCGCAGCCCGGAGTTGCCGGCCGGAACGGCGGCGAACAGCACCAGGCGCGGCCCGGGTTCGCGGGCCAGTTCCGCCAGCGCGGCCAGGGTCAGGTCGAGCCCCTTGTTGTGGAACTCGTAGCGGCCGGAGGTCAGCGCCAGGGAAGCATCGGAGAGGTCCTCGCCGGTCATCGCGGCCGCCAGGCGCAGCAACTTGGCGCGCACCGCCGAACGTTCGGCGTCTGAGGCCAATTCGTCGAGCAACTCCAGGTCGAGCCCGTTCGGCACCAGCGGCTGGGGTTGACGTCCGTACAGGTGTTCGCACTCTTCGGCCGTGATTTGGCTCACGGCGGTGAGCACGTCGGCCTCGCGCGCCGCGACCCCCTCTAGGGAGTGTTTGGCCTCCACGCCGGTGCGCTCCGCGAGCTCTTCGGCGCTCTCCCCGCGCAGGGAAGCGAGCACCGGGGTCCCGGCCGCCGACACCGCTCGCCCCAGGGTCGTCGTGTGCACGGTGAGCACGGTGCCGACCTCCGGCAGGTTTTCGCGCAGGTACAGCAGCGCCGCGCCCGCCAGCCAGTCGTGGCATTGCACCACCGAGCGGCCGCGCTTGGGCTCCACGTACATGCGGTGCCAAACCTCGATCGCCATGGCCGCGGCGTGGCCGAAAACCACCGGCTCGATGTAATCCCAGCCACCCGAAAGGGAGTCCACCCGGAAGCGCTCCCACAGGCCGGACAGGATTTGGTCCTTGCCCGGGAACAGGTTCGAGAAGCTGACCAGCAGTGTGCGCGGGCGGCCCGGCACACTCCAGCGCCCGACCTTGACCGCGATGCCGCGCTGGCGACAGGCCTCGAGGAACTCCTCGTGGCCGGCCTCCTCCTCGAAGGGCAGGGTGTGGGTGCGCTCCAAGAGCCAGGGCCCCACGGCCAGGTAGCCGTCACCCAGCCGCTCGGTGAGCTGGCGCGCCTTGCTGGAGACGACCGTGTAGCCGCCGCCTACCTTGTTGCAAACCTCCCAACTGACCTCGAAAAGCGTGAACGACATGGGACCGGGGAGGGCGGGGCGGCCGAGGACCCGGCCGCGGGGTGGGTGGAAGGGGGTAAGAACCGGAGACGGGGCCACCGAAGGGGCCGCGGGGGGCTCAGCCGTCGGTTCGAGCGCCGACGGGCGCCCCCAGCGCCTCCAGCGCCTCCAGGCGCTTGCGGAAGTCCGTGACGACGTTCATGGTCGCGATGTACGCATCGTGCGGACTGGCGTACGGACTGAAGTACTTGTGCACGTCCCCGTCCGAGAAGAACTTGACGCACATGTAATAGAAGTGGTCGGAGGTCGTCAGCCGGCGCCAGGTCTGGAGCAGGTCCGGGCGTCTGTCCGCCACTTCGCGCACCAGGGCCCCCAGGGCGTAGACCTCCTGGTGGGCGGCGCGTTGCATGGCGTTGCCCAACCAGGCGGTCAGGTCCCGTTCGGCGTCCGCCCAGGAAACCGGCGCGGGCACGTCGATGCGCGCTTCGGCGTCTTCCTCGCGCACCAGTTCGCTCGGCGTGGCGAAGCGAAAGCGCGGGTGCTTCAGGATCGCCTCGGGCAGGTGCTCCATGAAAGCGAAGATGCCCGTGTCGGCCCACTGGTGCTCGCCGAAGGTTTCGTAGTCCATGAACAGACCGACGAAACGCTCCTCGGCGGGCAGGGCGTGCACCCAGTGGGCAAACCGATCCGCGGGCAACGGCCACTCGGACCAGGCGCGGTTCGAGAAACGGAACGCGATGTCGTCCGAGAGTTTGTAGGAGCGCAGCAGCGCCTTGATGCGCTCGCAGCCTTCGGGGCGGTAGATCCGGTGGGGACTGCGCCAACCGAGCAGATGGTCGGCCCCCTCCCCCATGATCGCTTCGAAGCCCATCTCCTCGGCGCTGCGCGCGACGTGGTTGGAGAGCACCAGTTCGGTGTTGCGGAAGGCCGTCGGCCGCCGCCCGAAGAGGCGCTCCACCCGGCGCGCCTGGTCTTCCACTTGGTCGCGGAACTCCCGCTCGTCGGCCAGGCTGGAGAGGCTGTGGTGGGAGGTTTCGGCTAGGAACTCGACGCACCCCGTGCGCGCCAAGGCGCGGAAACTCTCGAGGGTCTCGGGCGACCAGGCCTCCATCTGATCGAGGGCCGTGCCGGACACGGAGAAGGAGCAGCGGAAGCGCCCCTGGTGCCGCTCGACGAGGCGCAACAAGAGCGCGTTCATCGGCAGGTAGCACTTTTCGGCTACGCGCCGCAGGATGCGTTCGTTCTCCAGGTCGTCGAAATAATCGTCCGTGGCGCCGATGTCGAAGAACGAGTACCGCCGCAGCCGGAAGGGCTGGTGGACCTGGAAGTAGAAGACGATCGCCGTCATCCGCTCAGCCTCGCTCGAAGCAGTTCCTCGTAGACCTCGCGCACCCTTTGGGCGCGCTGTTCCCAGCGCATGCGGCGCACTTCTTCGCGCCCGCTCTCGACCAGATGGTCGCGCAGGGGGCGATATTCGACCACGGCCAGGATCTTGTTGGCGAGTTCGTCCACGTCCCAGAAGTCGACCTTCAGGGCGTTGGTCAAAATCTCCGACACGCCGCTTTGGCGGGAGACGATCACCGGCACGTCCAGGGCCATGGCTTCCAGGGGAGTGATGCCGAAGGGTTCCGAGACCGAGGGCATCACGAACAGGTCCGCCAGAGAGTACATGCGCTCCACATCCGCCCCGCGCAGGAATCCCGTGAAGAACATGTTGCGCCCCAGCCCCAGGCGCGCCGAGCGGTCGATCATCGCCGGCAGCATGTCGCCGCTGCCACTGAGCACGAAACGCACATCCGGGCGCAGGCGCACCACGCGCGCGGCGGCCTCCAGGAAATAATCGGGCCCCTTTTGGAAGGTCACACGCCCCAGGAAGAGCACCACCGGGTCGAACAGGTGGCGCGTCACATGCAGGGCGCTGCGCTGTTCCTGTTGGGTGACCGCGTTGTGCACCACGCGCAGTTTGGCGCGTTCGACCCGGTAGCGGCGTTCGAGCACACCGGCGGTGTAGTGGCTGACGCAGATCAACAGGTCGGCGATGTCGAGCCCGAGCTGCTCGATGGCCTTGACGCGCGGGTTGGGATTTTCGCCGCTGCGGTCGTACTCCAACGCGTGCACGTGGCACACCAGCGGCTTGCCGGACACGGCCTTGGCGGCGGCCGCCGCCGGATAGGTGATCCAATCGTGGGCGTGGATCAGGTCGAAGTGTTCGCGCCGGGCGATTTCGGCCACCGCCAGGGCATAACGCGCCACCTCGTCGAGCAGTCCCGCGCCGTACTGGCCGGTGAAGGTGAGCGGCTCTCCCTCGGGATCGCCGCTTTCCGCGCGCACTCCGGCGTTTGCGCCCTCGGCAGATGCGGCCCCTTTCGGAAACGAAGGGGCCGTGTGCGGCCCCTTGGCCCGCGCCGCGATGGCCTCGGAAAGGCGGCGCCAGCCCTCGGCGTCCGCAGGCAAATGGGCAAATCCCAGCCGTTCGAGCCACGGCCCGAGCTCCGCCCGCAGGTGCTCGGGCGGGGAGCCGAAGCTGTCCTCGGCCATATAGGGTCGCAGCAGGCTGTCCACGGCGATCGCCGCGGCAAGCTCGGGCGCGCCGACCGCCGAAGCGGACCCGTCCGCGGCTGCGGGCGAGGTCGATGCGGTCCGTCCGAGCTCCGACCGCAGGGCGTCGGCCAAGGTCGTCGCCCCGGCGGCCTCGGCGGCGCGCAGGGCATCGCCCGCTCCCCCACGGGCGGCGGCACCACCGACGGCAGCAGCACCGCCCTCGGTCCAGCGCCGCACACGCACGCGGTTGGCGCCGACGAGTTCCATGTGGTCCGCGTCCTCATCGCCCAGGGCACGCGGCACCACGAAAACGACCTCCACGCCGACCGCGGCCAACCCGCGGGTCAGTCCGTGGCAAGCGGTGCCCAGCCCACCGGAGATGTGCGGCGGAAACTCCCAGCCGAGCATCAACACCCTCACGGCCGCCCGACCTCCAGCAGGCGCACCGCGCGCAGCAACTCGGCGACGTTGATCGCCTGCGCCACGGCGCCGCTCGGCTTGTGGGGCGGATCGCCGTCGAAGAGCTCGGAGACCTGATTCAGGCCCTGGCGCTCCAGGTGCTCGAAAAACACATCCAAGGACAAACGCAGCCGCGCGAGCGGACGCTTGCGCCCGCCCTGCACGCGCACCATGCCCTCCACGTAGGCCCCGAGCAGCCAAGGCCAAACGCTGCCCTGGTGGCGCGCGGACTCGCGCTCCGCGGGTGTGCCGTGGTGGTGACCTTCATAGCGCGGATCCATGGGAGCCAAGGAGCGCAGGCCGAAGGGCGTCAAAAGCTCCCCCTCCGCCCGCCGCAGCACGTCGGTGCGCTTGCCCAAGGTCAGCGGGCTGAGCTCCAGGGAAGCCGCTACCACCATGTTGGCGCGCACGGAGCGATCCGCGCCGCCCTCCGCCGTCCAACCGTCCGCCAAGTAGCGGCCGTCCTCGATCCAAAGGCGGCGCAAAAAACTCTTGCCCGCCAGCCGCTTGCGTTTGGCCCACTCGCGCTCGCGCGCGGGTTCTCCGCGCCGCCGCGCGGACAGTTCGAGGGTCGCCAAAAGCTGGTACCAAAGGGCCTCGACCTCCACCGGGCAACCCCAGCGCGGGGTGAACGGAAATCAGTGCTCACCCGAAACACTCACGGTGGGAGCGTCGACGCGCGGCGCCAGCACGAGATACACGGCCGCGTCGG
>JBJHAV010000116.1:0-11335 GCA_050480685.1 Planctomycetaceae bacterium
CCCCGGGACAAAGTGCGAGTGGGAAGCGCCGACGGGGATCGGCACTTCCCACTCGCGGGGGTCTAGAACCCGAAACGACGTCGGATCAGATCAAGTCGTTCAGGGTCGAAGCGAAGGGCACCAGGATCGACGGGTTGATGCCGTTTGCGGTCGCCCAGTTCTGAACGCTGCTGCTCAGGCCGGGGCTCGGAGTGACACCCGGCAGGCTCAGGGTGGTCTCCGCGCGACCGGCCGCGGTCTCCAGGATCGTGGCCGTCTGGCTCAGGTCGGAGAGGTTCACCGGGTCGGTCGCGCTCTGCAAACTCGCGGGATAGAAGGTGTTGCGGTGCTCCGGATTGAAGAGGTAGCGGTTGACCTTGGCTTCGGAATCGAGGATGCCGACGTTGATCCAGCCGCGCACTTCGAAGCGGCCGTTGGCGATCAGGTTCGGGCCCGGACCGAGGTTGGGCAAAAGAGCCCAGCTTCCCGACCAGCCGCCGCAGATCTTGTAGGGCCGGCTGAGGAACAGCTTGGTGCAGTTGTTCGGGGTGATGCCGAGGAACTGCATCTCGCCGAAGTCCGTCTGGCAGGCCTGGCTGAAGGGCCCGCCGGTGATGTCGAGGATCGACTGGTGGTTGCCGATGCCCGAGGGGTCGTTCTGGGGCGAGAACCCCGAGCTGACACTCGTGGTGAGCTCGCGATCCTGGAAACCGTCGCACTGGTTGGCGGGCGTCCAGGAGGGGATCGTGGCGAGGAAGCGGATGACGCTGGTCGCCTTGGTGATGTTGGAGAAGGTCAGGAAGTAGCCCTGGGTGACCTTGCGGCCGATGGAGACGTTCCCGGGGGCGATCGGTAGGGTGAGCAGTTCGAAGGTAGAGAGGTTCGCGTTGGAGGACATGGTGGCCTCGTGTCTGGGGGGAATCGAACGGAGGGAAACCTCGAGGGGGGCGATGGACGGCGCCCACCCGGTTCAGCGCGGCGGGGTGGCTTCGGGCCAGGGGAGTTTCGGAGCGGGCTCCGACTCCGGCGGGGGGCCACCGGGGCGCTGGGGCTTGGCCGGCGGAGATCCGTTTTGGCGGGTCTCGCGGTCAGGCGGCGGAGCTGCCGTCAGGCGCTCGGGAAGCCGGTGGCGAGCCAGCCGGACTTGTAGCCCTTTGGATTGCGCGCGGGCTCCGGGGCGGGAGGCGGCGCGGCGGCGAGGGTCTCGCCGGTTTCCTTCGCTCCGCGGCCCAGGGCGAGGGCCCCGGCCGTTGCCGCCAAAAGCGCGGAACCGCCGAGCAGAAGCGAGCGCCGGGTGGCGTCGACTTCGGGCTCCTGGGCGGCGCGCTCGGCCGCGGGTTGGGGGGCGGGGGAGGGAGTCTTCTCTTGCTTGTCCATGGGACCCTTCACGGGAATGGAGTTGGAGAATCCGATGTCCATCCGGGCAGGCAACACGCCAGCCGAGACACCGAAGCCCAACCTAGACACGAAAAGGGATTTGCCAAGCAGGAGCGAAGCAATTACGTGGAGCCAAAAAACTTACGTTCGTCCTAAAGGAAGGATAAGGACGCATAATGGGCAATTGTGGCGCCTTAGGGTGCCATCTGGTGACCCAAAGTGCCTGTCCCGTCCGGCGAAGTAGGACCTGGGGAGGAGCAGAGTTTCACTTTTCCCCGTCCTTGGCACGGGGCTAGGACTCCCCGAAAATTAGACGTATCCGCCGGGGACCGGGGGCGGGACAAGGGGGGCCGCAAATGGGAACTAGACGGGCCTTCCGGAAGCCAGACGGGCGGCTCTCGGGAGAAGTTCCAGCAGTCGCCCGTCGATGCCGCGGTGTCCGCCGGGGTGTTCGGCGTGTTCGTGGGGCACCTTCAGTTCGGTGAGCCGCCGCACCAGTCGCCGCAGGCCCCACTGCAGGTGGTACTCGTCCGCCAGACCGCACTCCAGGTAGAGCCAGTCCAGCGCGCGCCAGTTGTGGGCGTGGCGCGCGGCGCTCTCCAGCGGATCGAACTCCAGCCAGCGCCGCCAGACCGCCTCGATGCGCTCGCCGGTGGTGAGGTCGATGGGCAGCTCGAGCCCCAGGGGCGCCGCGGGATTCGGGGAATAACAAGCGGCCATGGCCAGGGTGTTCAGGGCCGCGTGGGTGGCGGTGTCCATGCGCGGGCGCGCGCGGACGTCGGCCAAGAAACGTGCGGCATCGAACTCGAAGGGCACCAGCGCGGTCAGTCCCGCGAGCAACTCGTGGCCGTAACACAGCTCGAAGCAGCAGTCGCCGCTGACCGACGCGGCGCCGCGGAAAACACCGGGAAAGTGCGCCGTCAGGTGCAGGGCGCCGAAGCCCCCCGAGCTCTTGCCCAGCACCACGTGGGCCCCGGGCGCCACGGGGTAGGCGGATTCGACCAGCGGCACGAGTTCTCGCACCACGTGGCTGGCGTAGGGGCCGGTGGCGCTCGAATCCACGTATTGACTGCCGCCCAGGGAGGTCATGCAGTCGGGCATGGCCAGGATCGCGGGCGGTGCATCGCCCGCGGCCACCAGGGCGTCGAAACGCTGGGCCACGCTGGGGGCAAAGGGCGCAGGCTCCGCGTACTTGTGGCCGCGGCCGGTGAATCCCGCCAGGAGCCAAAGGCAGGGGAAACCCGTTCCCCCGTCCCAACCGGGCGGCAGGTAGACCGGCAACTCGCGCACGTGGGGGTCGCCCAGGGCATTGCCCTGGAGCAGCGCGCTTTCGACCCGCGCGAACTCCAGGCGCCCGTGGAATCCGACACGCCCCAGGTTCGGCCGTTCGATGCGTGCCCCGGAGGCCGGCCGCGGCCCGCTCATGCGTCCGGATGCCCGTAGACGCGCCGGGGCGGCAAGGAGAGTTCGCCGCGCAGGGCGGCGAAGGGCGCCTTGATGCGCTCGAAGATCGCCTCGCAGCGCTGGTCGTAGGGCGCGAAGGCGGACTTCATGCCGTTGATGCTGAGGGTCTCCAGATCGTCCAGAGTCAACCCGAAGTGGCGCACCGCGAGCAGGTACTCCTCGGTCATGGTCGTGCCGCTCATCAGCCGGTTGTCGGTGTTGAGCGTGACGCGGAAACCGAGGCGCCGGAAGATCGGAAAGGGGTGCTCGGCCAGGCTCGGGGCCGCGCCGGTCTGCACGTTGCTCGAAAGGCAGACTTCCAGGGGCACGCGGTGATCGAGCACGTACTGGGCCAAACGCCCGACACGCGCGACCTCGCCCTTGTGCAGCACGATGTCCTCCACCAGGCGCACGCCGTGGCCGATTCGGTGCGCGCCGCAGTACTGCAGCGCTTGCCAGATGCTCGCGGGACCAAAACTCTCGCCCGCGTGGATGGTGATCTGGAAGTTTTCGCGCTTGACGAGCTGGAAGGCGGCTTCGTGTTCGGCGGCCGGGTGACCGGCCTCTTCGCCCGCCAGGTCAAAGCCCACGCAGCCCTGGTCGCGGTAGGCCAGGGCCAGCTCCGCCATCTTGACCGACTCCTCGGGGCGTTCGTTGCGCATGGCGCACACGATCAGGCCGTAGCCGACACCGAAGTCCGCCGCTCCCCGCTTCAGGCCGGCGAGCACCGCGCGCATCACCCCGTCCAGGCCGAGGCCCTCCTGCGTGTGGAAACGCGGCGCGAAACGCGCTTCGGCGTAGACCACGCCGTCGCTGCGCTGGTCATCGAGAAACTCGTAGGCCGCGCGCTCCAGGGCCGCTTCGTTTTGCAGCACGGCGATCGTGTGCCGAAAGCCCTCCAAATAGAGCGGCAGGCTGCCACGATCCGCTCCCCGCCGGAACCATTGGGCCAAGGCCTCGGGCTCGCTCTCGGGCAAACCGGTGTAGCCGGCCTCGGCCGCCAGCTCCAGCACGGTTTCGGGACGCAGGCTGCCGTCCAGGTGTTCGTGCAGCACCACCTTGGGCAGACGGCGGATCAGGTCGGCGTCCAAGGTCACGCTTTGGGATCGGTTCGCTCGGTCCATGGGGGCAAGAGTAGCCCACGGACCGCCGCGTTCCCCATGGGGATCCCATCAAGGCCCGCGCGGGCGACGGGAATCCGTGCCAGCTAAAGCAGTTGGCGCAACCAGAGTTCGAACTCGGCCAGTTCGCGCACCACGTGCACACCGCGCGGGAGGCGCCTGGTGAAGCGCGCGTCCTGCCAACCGATGCACAGGGGGACCTCGTCGGGCAGTCCGGCGCGCAGGCGTTCGACCAGCTCCTCCTGTTCCGGGCTGGAGAGCACGATCGGAATCGGAACGGAGACCGCTTGCACGCCCATATCCCGGGCGGCTTCGATGACCTGCTTGAGGGGGGTGTCCCGACCCAGCAGGCGCGGGCGCACGCCCTTCTCGGCGGCGATCAACGCGGCCATTTGGATCGGCAGGTCGTAGAGGTCCTGCTCCAGGGCGGCCATCAGGACCGAGGGCGCGCCTTCGGGCAGCCCCACGGCGAGCCGAAGGCTGCGCAAGAGGTCGTGCAGCAGCTCCGTCAGGAAGTGTTCGTGGCGCACCTCCAGGTTGCCGTCGGCCCAGGCCCGGCCCACTGATTGCAAAAGGGGCACCAGGGTCTCGGACACGAAGGCCGAGGCGCCCTTGCTGCCGTGGTCGGCGCGCAGAGCGGCGGCGAGTTTGTCGCCGTCGAACACCCGCAGCCACTCGAACCAGGTCTCCAGGTCGGCGGGCGGCGCGACCTGGCGCTGACCCTCCAGCAGCTTTTGCAGTTCTTCCTCGCAGTGGGGCACGACCACCCCGGGGCGGTGGCCCATGGAAACCGCCTCGACCACCCGCCGCAGCCAGCGCAGTTGTTCCGGGGTGTAGCGGCGGTGCCCGGACGGCAGACGCACGGGTTTGGGCGCGCCGTAGCGGCGCTCCCAGACGCGAATCGTGTCGGGGGAAATGCCCGTGGCGACACTGAGTTCGCCGATGGAGAGCAACTCGGGGGTCTTCTTGGCGCTGGGCACGTTGGGCGTTCGGCGGAGGATGCGTGGGGGGGGACGGCCGACCCCCGCGATCGGGCTCTGGGCCGATGGCGGCGGCTTTGGGGCAGGGGCGAAGGGCCACCTTCCCGCCGAAGATAGGACGGCTGTAGAAGTTTTTATCTAGGGATTTCGCCGGCATTTCGTGTGGCCGGGCCCGAGGCCTGGACGCTCCCAGGGAGGGGCCCGGGGATGGCCCAGGGGCGGCCCCGCGCCCCCGGCCGCTATGCTCTTCGCCCCCTTCCGCCGGCCCTCCCCCCCCGCCCCGAGGCTTCCTCCGTGTCCGTCCGCGTCCGCTTTGCACCCAGTCCGACCGGCAAGCTCCACATCGGCGGGGCCCGCACGGCCCTGTTCAACTGGGCCTTCGCCCGCCGCCACGGGGGAGTTTTCCTGCTGCGCATCGAGGACACCGACCGGGAGCGGTCGCGGCCCGAATACGAACGGGCGATCCTCGACGGCCTGCGTTGGCTGGGAATCGATTGGGACGAGGGGCCGGACATCGGCGGACCCTTCGGCCCCTATCGCCAGGCCGAGCGGCTGGAGGCGCACCTGGCGGCGGCCCGGGAACTCGAACAGCGCGGGCAGGCCTACCGCTGTTTTTGCAGCGCCGAACGGCTGGAGGAACTGCGCGAGCGGCAGAGCGCGCGCAAGGAGAAACCCGGCTACGACGGCCACTGCCGCGACCTGGGGAGCGACGAGGTCGAGCGGCGTCGGGCGGCGGGGGAGCCGAGTGTGCTGCGCTTCCGCGTGCCCGAGGGCGAAACCCGTTTCGTCGATCTGGTGCGCGGAGACGTGACCTTCGCCAACCGCGAGGTGGACGACTGGGTGATGGTGCGCAGCGACGACAGCCCGACCTACAACTTCGTGGTGGTCTGCGACGACGCGCACATGCGCGTGACCCACGTGCTGCGCGGCGAGGAACACCTCACCAACACACCCAAGCAGGTGCTGCTGTACGGCGCTTTGGGGCTCGAAGTGCCGCGTTTCGGGCACTTCCCGCTGATGCTCGGCACCGACGGAAAGAAGCTCTCCAAGCGCACCGGCGACACGGCCCTGGAGGACTACCGCGACAAGGGGTATCCGGTCGAGGCCGTGCTCAACTTCCTCTGCCTGCAAGGTTGGGCCCTGGACGGCAAAACCGAGGTCTTCGGCCTCGCGGATCTGGTGGCGCACTTCGACGTGGGCGATGTCTCCAAGGCCGGCTCGATCTTCGACCAGGACAAGTTTTTGTGGTTGGCCGGCGAGTACATCCGCAGCGACAGCCTGGAACGCGTGGCCGAGCGCTGCGCGCCGTTTGTGATCGCGGAGGGTCTGATGGACGCCGAGCAGATCGCCGAGCGCCGCGCCTGGTACCTGTCCGCGGTGGCCAGCGAAAAGGAGCGCATCCGCACTTACGGCGAACTGCCCGGGCGCATCGCGTACCTGTTCGCCTCCGATGAAAACCTGCCCTACGCCGAGGAGGCCGAGTCCAAGGCCCGCGCCAAACTCGGGGACGGCTCCCACCTGAAGGCCTACGCGGACTGGTTGGAGCCGCTGCTCGCGGAGCCCCTCGACCCGGCCGACCTGGGGACCCGCACCCGCGCGTGGCTGAAGGAGCGCGGTGTGCCCCTGCCCGCGCTCTTCCAGC
The DNA here is from genome assembly GCA_050480685.1 of Planctomycetaceae bacterium. Classification (GTDB taxonomy): domain Bacteria; phylum Planctomycetota; class UBA1135; order UBA1135; genus JBJHAV01. The sequence continues at coordinate 6,543 of JBJHAV010000116.1, forward strand.
CCCTGCGCTGCGCCCTGACCGGCGAGGCCGGGGGGCCGGACCTATTTGAGGTGATGGCGCTTTTGGGCCCGGAGCGCACGCGCCTGCGCCTGCGGGCCGGCCTGACCCGCCTGCGGGGTTGATCCCAGGGGGCGGCTTCCCGCTTCCGGGCGCCCTCGCCCGGCGGAGCCCGGGCCGTGGCGACCCGCCGGGCCGCCCGGTCGATGCTGTCCCTTGGACCATGCCGAGTTCCCCCGTGCCCAAGCCCGACCGGGTTTGCGAGGAGACCCGCGACGCCCTGCGCCGCCGGGCCGCGGGGCGAGGCGCGCCGCCCGAGGACCGGCTCGCCGCCCTGCGGGCGCACCTGGAGGACTGCGCGGAGTGCCGCGCGGAGCGCGACGCCCTGGGCCGCGAAACTTCCCGCTTTGGCCGCGCATTCCTCGAACGCCTGCGCGCCCGGGGCGCGCGGGAGTCGGTCGGGCCCCGCGAGCGCCCGCGCCGCTGGCTCGTGCCGTTCCTGCTCGCCTGCGCCGGACTCTTCGTGCTCGCCCGGTCCGGGTGGATCGGTGCTCCCAAGGCCCGTGTGCAGGCGGAGTCGGGGCCGGTTTGGGTCCAGGGCCTCGAACTGGAGCCCGGCCGGGCGAACCTGCCTTTGGCGCCGGGGTGGAGCCTCGAAACCGGCTCAGGCGGGGCCGCCCTGGTGCGGTTCGGGGCGGCCACGGTCCGGCTCGGCTCCGAGGGGCGCTTGAAGCGCCTGCCGGCCCACGGCGAGTTTGTGCTCCGGCTGACCGCGGGGGAGGTGGAGCTCGCGGGTCCGGCGGTGCTGTTGGTGGCCGCCGGGCGCTTGGAACTGAGAGCCGGACGCCTGCGGGCGCGCAGCGAGGGCGGGGATACCGAGTTCCTGTTGGAGGCCGGCCAGGCCCGCTGGCACAGCGCGACCCAGGCCTTCGACTTGCCCGTCGGTCGCACCGCCCGGGCCGCGGTGGGGGAGCCCCTGGTGATGGAAGCCCGCTGATGTCCAGAAAAAGCACTGGACGACAAGCCCGAACTCGGGCCCCGCGCCTCGACCTGACCGGAGCTTTCGTCGACGAGGCCCTCCCCAAAGCCTAAGACTTGGCCCGCCGGCTCCGGGCCGGCCCCGCTCCCATGACCGATCCCCTGATCCCCGTCGCCGAATCCGTCTCCGCATCCGCCACCGGCGAAACCGCGACCCTGGGGCCCTCCCCGGCCGCCGATCTGGTCGAGCTCGGAAGGCGCCTCGCGCCCCACCGGGCAGCCCTGGTGTCGCACCCGCTCTACGCGCGCCTCTCCACACCACAGGACCTCCGCCTGTTCGCCGAACACCACGTCTTCGCGGTCTTCGACTTCATGTCGCTGCTCAAGGCGCTGCAACGGGAACTGACCGGTGTGGAGTTGCCCTGGCGACCGGTGGGCTCGCCCGAAGTGCGCCGCTTCGTCAACGAGTTGGTCCTGGCGGAGGAAAGCGATCGTTTGCCCGACGGCCGTGTGCTCAGCCACCTGGAGCTCTACCTCGGCGCGATGCGGCGGCTCGGCGCGGACACCGGACCCGCCGAGCGTTTGCTCGAACGTGTGCGCCGCGGCGACGGTCTCGCGGAAGCGCTCGTGCATTCCGGCGCGCCGTGCCACGCGCGCAGTTTTGTGCAGACCACCTGGCGTCTGGTGCGCTCCCGTTCCCTGCCGGCGGTGGCGGCGGCCTTCGCCCTCGGCCGCGAGGACGTCATCCCGGACATGTTCCGCGCCCTGGTGAAGCACCTCGGCGAGAGCGCGGGAGTGGAGGTGTCCGACTACCTGCTGTATCTGGAGCGCCACGTGGAGCTCGACGGCGACCACCACGGCCCCCTCTCCGAACGGCTGTTGCTCGAAGTGCTGGGCGATTCTCCGGCCGCCTGGTTCGAGGCGGAGCAGGCAGCGCGCGCCGCGCTGAAGGCGCGTTTGGCCCTTTGGGACGGAATCTTGGCCCAGATCGAGGGGGCCGAGCCGGTGCCGTGTTGACGCGCGCCCTGGGGGTGCTCGGCCTCGCCGTGTTGGCCGTGGGGTGCGGGCGCGAAACCCGCCCGGACGTCGTGCTCGTGGTGATCGACACCCTGCGCGCGGATCACACTTCGCTGCATGGCTACGAACGGGACACTACGCCGACCCTGGTGCGCTGGGCCCAGGGCGGGACCGTGTTCGAGCGCGCCTACGCGCCGAGTTCCTGGACCCTGCCTTCGATGGCGATGCTGATCGAGGGCCGGGCGCGCAGCGACAACCGCGGCGGACTCGACGCCGAAGGCGACAACCTCTTTCGGGCGGTGCGCCGCGCCGGGTACCACACCGCCGCGGTGGTCTCCAATCCGCTGCTGGAGAGTTCGCGCGGCTACGGGCCCGATTTTGATCTCTACGCGCTTTATCCGCTCGCCAGCGGGGCCAACATCAACGGCTGGCACGCGCGGGAAGTCACCGCCCAGGCGGAAAGTGTGCTTTCCGGCAGCGATCCGCGGCCGCTCTTCCTGTGGCTGCACTACTTCGATCCCCACGCACCCTACGCTCCCAGCGGCGGCTCGCGCTTCGCGCCCCACGACGATCCCGGGAGGCGCGCGGCCTTCGAAGCGGCCTTGCCCGAAGAGCAGCGCGGGCTCTTGACCGACGAGGTTTACGCGGGCATCGAGCTGCGCATCGCGCTCTACGATTCCGAGGTGCTGCAGGTCGACCGCTCCCTGCGTCAGCTCTTCAGCGCGATCGAAGCCCGCGGACGCGAAACCCTCGTGGTGCTGACCAGCGACCACGGCGAGGGCCTGTGGCGGCGGGCCTCGCTCGCGGGGGAAAGCCTGCCGCCGGATCACTTCTTCCCCCAGCTCTACAGCGGCCACGGGGTCATGCTGCACGAGGAGCAAGTCCACGTGCCCCTTGTGCTGGTCGGTCCGGGGGTGCCCTCAGGCGAACGCCGCACCGAGCCCGTGTGGTTGCTGGATGTGCTGCCCACCGTAGCGCGTTTGGCGGATTTGCCCCTGCGCGACGCGCTGCACGGTATCGACCTCTTCGACCGCGGCGGCTTGGCCGATCGCCGCCACCTCTTCGGCATCACCTCGCGCGGCGCCAGCATCCTCGAGGAAGGGCGCTTGAGGCTGCACGAGCCGCGCGAATTCCGGGTCGAGCGCCACGGCGCGGTGCACGAACTCTACGACCTGGCGGACGATCCCGAAGAAAGACGGCCCCTCGCGGACGACGAGACCCGCAGGCGCATGGGTTCCTTGCTCGCCGCTTGGCACGCCGAACATCAGGCGCCCGCGCGCGAGGGCACGGACGAGGAGCAGCGCCGCCTGCTGCATCAACTGGGATACACGGGCGGGGAGGCGGATTGAGTTCGCCGCGCACCGCGGAGGCCCTGCGCCTCGCTCCGCGGCGCTTTTCCCGGGGCCGATTGCTCGCCTTCCAAGGGCTGGAGCGCGCCGCGGCCCTTTTGGGCGGACGGCGCTTCTATCGCCGGCGGCACCTGGCACACGGTCGCTTTCGTGTGCGACACGAGGTGTTGGCGGTGGAGGGTTTGCCCGCGGGGCTGGAGGGTTGGGTGCTCGTGCAGCTCTCCGATCCCCACGCCGGACCGTTTCTCGGCGCCGGCGATCTCTCCGCGGTAATCGACGCCGTGCAGGCCTTGCAGCCGGACCTTGTGCTTTTGACCGGCGATTTGATCACCCGCCGGGCCGACGAGGCCTTCACCCTGCTCGGGGATTTGGCGCGGCTGACACCGCGCATGGGGAGCTTCGGCGTCTTTGGCAACCACGACTACCGCGGGCGGCGGGAGGGGGAGCTCTCCCGCCGTTTCGCGGAGGAAGCGCGCTTTCGTTTCCTGCGCGACGAGTGTGTGCGTTTCGAGGTGGAGGGCGGCGCCCTGGCGCTGGTGGGGCTCGAGGATCTGGAGGAGGCGAAGGCTCCCGATGCGGCGCGCGCGCGCGGCTCCGTGCGCCCGGGGGATGTGGAGATCGTGCTCTGCCACAATCCCCTGGGTGCTCCGCCATTGGCGCGCCCGGGCTGCGCGGCGATCCTGTGCGGCCACACCCACGGCCATCAAATCGATCTGCCCCTGGTGCGGCGCTTGGCGCCCCCGCATCCCGGCGATCGTTTCCGCGTCGGTCCGAGCGAGGTGATCGTGAACCGGGGCCTAGGCGCCCTCGGTGTGCCCCTGCGGATCGGTTCCCCGGCGGAGGTGGTGGCGCTGCGTTTGACCCGCGCACAGGGAGCACCGCGGTGAACGCCGCCCTGGCCCTGCAATCCGGAGTGCTCTACGCGGCGCGCGGCGGTGGCGCCCTTCGGGTGAGCCTGTTCGATTGGGATGGGGCGCGGCTCGGGCCGGGCTTCACCTGGCGCGCTCCGCGCGGCGGGCGGGTGGGTGTCGATGCCCTCGCGGTGGATGCGGACCGGCGCCTTTGGGTCGCCGACGGTCCGGCCAGGCGAGTGCGCTTGCTGCACGTTTTCGGCGCGGCGACCCATGAGCTGGTGGATGGGGGCTCGCCGATCGCGGACCGAGCCGGGGGCTTCGGCCGGCCGAGCGCCCTGGCGGCCCGCGGCAGTGCCGACGATCTGGAGCTGCTCGTGGGCAGCGCCGGGGAGCGCCGCCACGGGGCGCAGCTTTTTGGTCCGGGCGGGGAGTTGCTGCGCTCCCTGCGCCCGGCGGGCGAATCCCACGGGCGCTTCCGCGGGGTGTCCGCCGCGGCGCTTGCCGGGCGGTTGGCTTTCGTGGCCGAAGCCCGCCGGTCCTGGGTGCACGTGTACCGCGACCGGGAGCACCTGTTCGGCTTCGAGCCCAAGGACAGCCG
>JBJHAV010000117.1:0-11315 GCA_050480685.1 Planctomycetaceae bacterium
GAGTAGGAGCCTGGCACCGTCTTCCCCCCCTCAGTCCGCAGGCGAGCGGGCTGCGCGGGCTTCTGCCGCGGCGGCCTTGCCGGCCAGGGTGCGGGCGAGCCCCTCCTCCTGGGACCCGGGCCGGGCGATCGACCCGAAGGCCTCCTCACCCGCGCGGAAGGCTTCGGCTGCCCGGGAAACCAGCTTCCGGGCCTCATCGCCCTCTCCGGCGGCCTCCGAGAGCCGCAGCAGTGCCACCCCCCACTGGTCCGAGGCGTTGCCCAAACGGGCGGCGTAGCGAGGCGCATCGGGCGCGGCCTCGCGCAGCTCCGCGTAGATCCCTGCGGCGCGGCCCAGGACCTGCTCCGCCTCCCCGTTTCGACCCAACCGCAGCAGACTCGCGCCCTCGAAGGTCAGCGCCCAACCCAGATCGTCCGCCAAACCCAGGGAATCCGGTTCGATGGCGCGCAGCTCCGCCAACTCGGCGGCGGACGCGCGGTAGCGGGCTGCGGCGGCTTCGTCCTCACCGGCTCGAAACTCCACGGCCGCCACCTGCAACCTGGAGCGCACCGCCAAACTCGCGAGCTCCAACCGAGCCGACCTCCCCTGGGCCTCGGCAGCCAGCGCCCGGTACCCTTCGGCCGCGGCCAGAGCCAACTCCCGGGAGCGCTCAAAATCGCGTCCGCCGCGCCCGTGGAAACCGCTCAGGTCGTCGCGGGCCGCGGCCAGGGCGCGGCGATCCTCGAAGCTGCCCCGCTCGTCGACCACGGCAAGCATCGTGGCCAGCGCCGCTTCCAGTCCGGCTTCGGCGGTCTCGCGCTCCCCGGCCAGCTCGTCCAGCAACCCGATCCGGCGCTGGATGAGAGCCGAAAGGCGCCGCGCATCCGGATCGCGCGGATCCGCGGCGAGCACCTCGGCCGCCACCCCCGCCGCCCGTTCGTAGGCCTCCCGGGCCCCTGCGCGATCTCCGATCCCCACTGAAACCGGCCCACCACGGGCATCCCCCGCGCGCACCAGAGCCTCCCCGAGCCGCAGCGCCACACCATCGTCGCCGCGCGAGCGCTCCAGCAAAACCTCCAGGTCCTCGACCGCGCGTTCGAGCTGCGCCGACGCCAAGGCCGCACCGCCCGGCAAATCGAGCAGCCGCGGCGCGAGCCGGAATGTCGCGTCCAAACTGCGCTCCAGGGCCAGGTCGAAGAGCGCCCGCGCCCGCTCCCCCTCCAAGCGCGCCTCGGCGGCGAGCCCGCGGTAGAGAAAACTCGCGCCCAGCGCCGCGAACACCACCAGCGCGAGCACCGACGCCGCGGCCGGATGGCGCCGAAGCACCCGCCCCAGGCGCGCCAGAGCGCCCTCGGGGCGAGCCACCAGCGGCTCGCCGGCCAGGTGCCGCCGCACGTCCTCCGACAGGGCCGCCACCCCGGGATAACGCCGATCCGGGTCCTTTTGCAGCGCGGTGCCGAGCAACGTGTCCAAATCGCCCGACAACCGCCGGGCGAGTCCTTCGGGTCCCGTCCCGCGCCGGGCCGCGCGCTCCTTCGCATCGGTGGCGCCTCCTTCGCCGCGCTGCCTCGCCGCCGCGCTGGCGCGCGGCGCGGGATCCTCGCAAATCGCCCGCTCCAAGTCCGCCGCCGAAGGCCCGCGCGGAACATGCGGCGCGAGCCCCACGAGCAACTCGTAGAGCAAGACCCCGAGCCCCCACACATCCACCGCCGTGGTGATCGGCGCAAGGCGGAGTTGTTCGGGGCTGGCGTAGCGAGGTGTCATCGGACGGGATGTGGTGCGTGTCCAATCCGGCTCTTCGCGGGATTCGGCGAGCACCTTGGCGATGCCGAAGTCGAGCAACTTGACCTGCCCACCGCGGTCCACCAGCACGTTCGAGGGTTTCAGGTCGCGGTGCACCACCAGGCGCGCGTGGGCGTGCTCGACCGCCGCGGCGACCTCCAGGAAAAGCGCCAAACGCCGATCCACGTCGAGCCGCAAACGATCCGCGTAGCGGTCGATAGGCTCGCCGTCCACGTATTCGAGCACCAGGAACGGGCGCCCGCGGGACGTGCCTCCGGCGTCCAGGAGCCGCGCGATGGCGCGGTGTTCCAAAGCGGCGAGCACACGGCGTTCGCGCTCGAACCGCGCCAAAAGCTCGCCCGCGCCGAGCCCGCCGAAAAACTTCAGCGCCACGCGCCGCTCGAAAGCCCCATCCGCCCGGCGCGCTGCCCACACCTCGCCCATGCCGCCCCGGCCGAGCTGTTCCTCCAGTTCCCAGGGTCCCAGGCGCAAACCGGGCGCGGGTTCCCCTTCGATGGGCCCGAACACGAAGCCGCGTTCGAGCGCGGTGGAGGATTCTTCGTGGGCCAAAAGAGCGAGCACCTCCGCGCTCACCTCGGGCAGTTCCCGGGCGAGTTCGCTCTTCAAGTATGCGTCACGGGCGGACCCCTCGTGCTCCAGGGCGGCCTCCACGAGCGCGCGCACGCGGGCCCACAGCTCGGTCTTCACGGAGCGCATCCCCCGCGCACGCGGCTCATGTTTCGCCGTCCAGCGCTAAATCCCGCGCGAGCCACAGCCGCGCCACCTTCCACCCGCGCTCCACCGTGGCCACCGAGGTTTCGAGCGCCGCCGCGGTTTCGTCGAGGGTCAGGCCCGCAAAAAAACGCAGCTCCACGATCCGCGCGAGGGGCGCGTCCATCGCGCCCAAACGCTCCAGCGCCTCGTCGATCGCGAGCACGTCCAGGCGCTGTTCTTCGTACCAGGCCAAGGCCGTATCGAGGGGCACCCGCGCCGCTTCCCCGCCGCGTTTTTGTCGCCCGCGCGCGCGCGCGTGATCCACGAGCACGTGGCGCATGGCCCGCGCGGCCAAGCGCAAAAAGTGCGCGCGATCGTTCGCCTTCGCGTCCGAGCCCGCGATGCGCAGCCACGCCTCGCTCACCAGGGCGGTTGGCCCCAGGGTGTGCGCCGTGCGCTCGCGCGCCATCAGCGCCCCGGCCACCCGCCGCAACTCGCCGTAGAGCTGTTCCAGGTCCGGCTCGCCGGCGGCGGCCTCGGCCTCGGTGCCTTGGGGTTCGTCGGGGATCACGGGGGCGCGCTTCGGCTCCCGGTGGCTGCGCCGCCAGCGGGTCCCCAAGTGTAGCCCTCGGCACCGAAGCCCACGGACCCAAGCCCATCGGCATCCCCCGGGCGAGGGCCCGCGGCTGCCTGCCGCGCATCCGCGGGTGCAGGCGAGCGCTCATCGCGCCGTCCCGCCCCCCAGCCGCAGGGACGCTCCCCCCTCCGGGTCGGGCCACAGTTCGACCGGTGCCTCGGACGCGTTCAGGAGCCGCCCCCGAAGCTGGATTCCGCCGCTGCTCGGCTCCAAACGCCCTTCCAATTCCAAGTCCCCCACCAGGAGGCCCTCCCCCCGCAGGATCGCCCCGGGCCCGATCAGCACACGCGGCGCCTCGATGCGCGCCCCGCCCGAAAGCACGAGTTCCGCCGGCCCGGCGACGCCCAGCACCAACGGCGCATCGCTTGTCCACGATCCGCCGTGCAGTTCGATCGCACCCGCGAGCCAGACGATCGGCTCCGCCGGCTTCAGGTGCCGGCGCTCGAAGACCCGCCGGCCGTCGAGATCGTCCAGCACCATCCCCGGCCCCAGGATGTTTGCCAGGGGGCAGGGACGATCCTCCGCGAAACCTGCGTTCTCGCAGGCTTCGACCGCGATCCACTGCACGGACTGGGTTTGGTCCACGCCTTGAGCGCTGACCGCGTTCGAGGAGCGGCCCCAACGCGCGAGGTACGAATCCTCGCGGGCGGATGCCTGGAAGCTGCCCCCGACCAGGAGGTCCAACACACCCCGCTGTTCCCAATCGAAGGCCGCCATGGCCGAGAGGAACCCCGTGCTCGGTGACTGGGGGAGCGCTTGCATCCGTTTCCCGTCCCAACGCAGCATCCCGGCGACCGGCTCCGTGCCTTGCGGACCGAAGAACAGGTTGCCTCCAAGCACGAGCACCCCCGGCCCCGCCGCCGCGCCCAGGGCAGGATCGGGCAAGGAGAGGAAGGACCGGACTTCGCCGGAGTATCCCCCGACCTGTCCGCTCCAGGTCTTTCCGTCCCAAACCGCCAACCCCTGGGTCGCCTCTTGGCCGCCGACGACGGCGAAGCTCCCACCGACGTAAAGCCCCTGCCCCGCGCCGTCGTCGTGCACATGGAGGGCAACCACCGCATCCCCAGACGAGCTAGGAACTCCGACGCCGTCGCCCACCGCCTCCCAGCTTTCCCCATCCCAACGCGCCAATCGCAGGGCGGGCACGCCTCCGGCTGAACCGAAACGCCCCCCCACGTAGAGGGCCGGCCCTCGGCCATCGTCGAAGATCGCAAAGGCGCGGGCCACGCCGGGCCCGGACACGGAGGGAGTTGGGCCCAAGCCGGTCCCCAGGGGACTCCAGGCTGCCCCGTCCCAAGAGGCCACACTGGCCGCGGGTGACCCGCCCGCGCTCGAAAACGATCCGCCCGCGAAGAGCAGCGCGTCGGTGTCCTCTCCCGCGACCGCCAGGGCGAACACGCTGCCGCCGATGCCTGCTCCCAGTGCGCTCCACTCCTGACCGTCGTAGGCGGCGATGCCGGTGGTGGCGACACCACCGATCTCGGTGAAGAGCCCCCCCCCGACGACGAGCTGCGACACTCCGGCGAAGCGGTACGTCGCCAGCGAATGCACGATGCCGTTCAGCTCGCCAGCGACGTTCGACCACTCGCCCTCCGCGAAGCGCGCGAGGCCGCGGGCTTCCAGGCCGCCGATGCCGCGAAAGCTCCCGCCGGCGAAGAGGGCCGCTCCCGAACCATCGTCGAAGACCTCCAGGGCGCTCACCTGTTGATCGAAGCCCTGCCCCAGATTGCTCCAGCCCTCCTTGATACGGAACGCAGCCGCGTTCGCAGCGCCGAGGCCGTCCGCGGACGAAAAGATGCCGAACGCGAGCAACTCCGGAACATCGAGGCCGGGATCGGAATTTTGTGCGAGGGACGAAACTTGCGTACCCACGAGCCCCGCCGCGGATCCCACGGGCAGCCACTCCTGTCCATCATGGCGGGCGATCCGTTGGGTCCCCTCCACACCGGGAACGATCAGCGGGCTGTTGCTGCCCACATAGAGCATGGGTCCATCCCCCAGGTCGAAGCTCCCCATGGAAAGAATCGACGGCGTGGAAAACTGCGATTGAAGCCCGCCAGCATAGGGCGTCCAGCCCTTGCCGTTCCAAGCCATGAGGAGCACCTCGGACGCACCGGCTTGGAAGAGCTGGCCTCCCGCGACCAAAAGCGGCGCCCCTCCGCTGGGGCTGTGCGACGCGAGGGACTTGGGCGTAGCCGGCAGTCCCGCACCCACCGCGGACCACTCGAGGCCATCCCAACGGGCAATGTTCGCCGCCGGCACGGAGACACCTTGAGCCGAAGCAAAGTCCATCAGCCCCGCCGCGAAGAGCCGAGGGCCCTCGCCCTCATCGTGCACCGCGAGCGCGCGGACTTGGGCTGGGCCTGACGTGCGAAACAATCCCTCCCCGAGCGAACTCCAACTCACCCCGTCCCAGGCCGCGATGCTGCCCGCCGGGGCGCCATCCGCGCTCGAAAACCGACCGGCCGCGATCAATCGCTCTCCTTTGCCGTCGTCGTAAACGGCAAAAGCATTCACGCTTGCGAGAGGTGCGCCGGGGGGGCTTTCCATCCCCTGCCCCATGGGAAGCCAGACCTTGCCGTCGAAGCGCGCCACGGCGCCGGCGGTCAGGCTCGGAGCGCCTTCCGAAGTCGGACCGAAGACCTCGCGAAACTCGCCCCCGATGACGATCTGGGGACCGCCGTCGTCAAAGCTCGCGATGGCCAGTACCCGTTGGTCGGTACCCGCGCTCCCCGCGAAGCGCTGCCATTCGAGGCCGTCGAAGTGCGCCAAGTTGCGGGCCTCGATACCGCCCGCATGGGCGAATTGCCCGCCGGCCAGGAGGTAGCCCCCGCCTCCCATGGGATCGGGCACCCACGCCACGGCTCCCGCGCCGTCCGATCCGTCTATACCCGGCCGTCCGCCGGCGGCCGGCAGCCAGTCGAAATCGGCAAAGGGCTCGGGCGGCTCCGCGCCGGGCGCGCCGCCCTCCACACCGGCTCCACTGCCGCCGCAGGCGGCGACAAGGGCCAAGGCGACCCAGGCCCAAGGGCGGGGGGAACACGCGCGAACGATCGGGTCGGAAAAGCGGGTCATGGCACTCCAGGGTCTCGGGACGGCGAAGCCGCTTGGGCTCCCGAAACCTAGAGCGCCCTTCGCGCCGCCCTTCCCTCAAGGTGGCGTGGGGCCCCACAGGGCCAGGAAAGCATCCCCGCGCGGACTGTTCGCGAAGGGGCCGGCCACCACGAGGCGCGGCAAACCGCCCAGGCTGGCGGAATAGAGCCGCTCGACTTCGAAATAGCCGGCCGCCGGGGGAGGGCCCAGGGGTTCCCACTCGCTGCCGTTCCAGCGGGCGATTCCGGCCGCATTCGCCACGGGATTCGTGAATAGACCGACGTTTTCGAAAACACCGCCGGCGAAGAGGCGCAGGCCGGAGCCGTCGTCGAAGGACACGAGCGCGCGCACGGTGTTGTCGAAGCCGGAGCCCATGGGCGCCCACGTACTCCCGTCCCAGCGGGCCACGCGGCGGGCGGCATTGCCCCCGGCGGTGGAGAACTCACCGGCAGCAGCCAAAAACGAGGTACCACCTTGGGCGAAGGTCGCCAGGGCGAAGACCTCCCCGCCGATTCCGCCCGCCAGCGGCTGCCACGCGCCGCCGTCCCAGGCCGCCACCCGCGCCGCGGGCGTGCCGCCGGCGGTGGTGAAGGCGCCGGCTGCGATCAGCGCCGCGGATCCGGCCAAAGGATGCACAACGAGGGCGTTCACCGCGCCGTTGACGCCGCTGCCCAGGGACAGGAACGCGCTGCCGTTCCAGCGCGCCAACGGGAACGGAGACCCGACGAACTGCATCGTCCCGCCCGCGAAGAGAGCCAGCCCGGATCCGTCGTCATGCACCAAGAGCGCTTCGACCGCGCCGGCGCTGAAGGGCGGGCCGACTTGGCTCCAGGTGGCGCCGTCGAAGGCCAAGAGCGCCCCTAGTTCCGCGCTGCCGCCCGCGAAGAGCCGCTCCCCCGATCCGTCGTCGAAGCGCACGAGGGCGTTCACGACCCAGCCGGGCTGCGCCGGTCCCCCATCGAGGTCGCTCCAAACCCCGTCGAAGCTCGCCGCGCCGCCGACCTCCTCTCCCCCGACCGTGCGGAAGGCCCCGCCGACGACCCAACCGGCGGAGTCGGCCGCGAATGCACGCACTTCACCGTCGAAGCCCCCCGTCCAGGGCCGGAAACCCTCGCCGTCGTAACGGGCCACGCGGCGGGCCACACGCGAACCCACCTGGTCGAAGGTCCCGCCCAAATGCACCTCGGGCGTGCCCTTGGCATCGAAGAGCGCCAAGGTGCGCACGGTTGCATCCGGCCCGGGGCCGAGCCCAATCCATTGTTCGCCGTCCCAGCGCGCCACGTGGGCCCCGCCGTCGAGACCGATGCTGGAGAAAGCGCCCGCGGCCCACAGGTCCTGCGCTCCGTTCCAAGCCAGGGAAGCGAGGTGAAAGACGGGCCCGTCCGCCCCGCCGTCCATCTCCGACCAACCAGAAGCGCTGTGCCAACGGGCCACGCGCAGCGCCGGCAGGGTGTCGATCACAAAGCCGCCGCCGTCGAGCAGTTGCAGGCTGGTGAAGTCGCCTCCCGCGTGGAGCGCCGCGGAAACGGACGTCCCGTGGCTCGCCAGGGTCCGCACGGTCGCGGAAAACTGCACGGGCAACGACGTCCAGGTTGTGCCGTTCCAGCGCTTCAAACGCGTGCCATCCGCCATGTAGAGCGCGAGCCCGCTGCCGTCCTCCGGATCCTCGTGCACGGCCAGGGCCGTCACCCCCGCCGTCGCCCCCTCACCGGGTTGGCTCCAGGTGACACCGTCGAAGGCCGCGATGCGTGAGGCGGACACACCGCCGATCTCGGTGAAAAAGCCGCCCGCGAAGAGCCTGGGCCCGCTGCCCCCGTCGTACACGGCGAGCGCCCGCACGGGACCGTTCGGCGCGGCACCCACCGGCGACCAGCGTGTGCCGTCGAAGCGTGCCAGATGCTCGGTCTCGAAGAACTCGAGCACGTCGCCGTACTCGAACTCGAAGTCACCTCCCGCATAGATCGCGGGACCGTCGCCGGCGTCGAAGAGCGCCAAGGCATCCACCGATCCGTTCAGGGAAGCCTCGCCGTCCAGCTCCCCCCCAAGCAGGGACGTGCCGATCCAGCGCTCCCCATCCCAGCCCACCAGTCCTTCGCTGTCGAAGCCGTAATAACCCAGGGACCCGGCCACCCGCTGGAAGCTGCCCCCGAGCCACAGCACCGCTCCTGACTCCTGCTCCACCACCAGGAAGGTGTGCACGTTCCCGTCCAGGGCCGGCAGGGCGCCGAAGGCCGGCAGCCAGGTGCCCAGGGCGGGTGCATCCCCGCCGGCGCCGCCGCCGCCGCCTCCGCCACAGGCCGCGCCGAGCACCAGGAAGCCCAACAGGAGTGCGGGGAACGGGAGACGGGGTTTCGGGTGTCGGTTCATGGGGTGCGGGGGCGGCGCCAGCGGGGAGCGGCGGGTCGGGGGGAGGCGGAGCCGGCCCAATGAGGGGGCTCTGCTGTGAGAGCGCTCTTCTACCCAAAGCTCCCTCAACTCACCCGGCCGCCCGCGCGTACCCTGCTGGAGCCCCCAGGCCCGGCGCCCCCTCGGCCGGGCGCTCCCCATGCGTACGGTCCACCGCTTCACCCGCCGCGCGGCGGCACTGCTCGGCGTTCTCCTGCTGGTGGGCATCGCCCTCGCCTGCCGGGCCACCACCCTGGTCCCCCCGCCGGCGCCGGCCGAACCGCGCAGTGTGTTCCTCTTCGACCACGGCCGGCACGCGAGCTTGGTTTTGCCCCGCGCGGACGGCCACTGGGTGCGTTTCGCCTACGGGGAGTGGCTTTATTACGCCGAAGGCCAAACGGGCCTGTGGCGCAGTGCCGCGGCGGTGCTTTGGCCCACACGCGCCTGCCTCGGCCGCCGGCTGCTGACACCGGCGGGCGGCGTCGATGCGGACGAAGCGGCCCTGCGCGCGGCGGTGCGCGTGGGAGCCGAGCGTGTGCACCGACTGGAGGTCGAGCGGGCGCGGGTCGAGGATCTGCTGGAGGAACTGGAGGACTTGCACGCAGCCCGAGCCGACGCGGCCCTATGGCGCGCCGAGGTCGATCTGGAGTTTGTCCCCCACCCGCGCCGCTACCACCTCTTCTCGAACTCCAATCGCCAGGCGGCCCGTTGGCTCGAAAGCCTGGACGTGGAGGTGCGCGGCCCGGCCCTGCTTTCCGATTGGCGCGTGCGTTGATCGAACCTGCGCCCTAAGGACCGCGGCGCAGCGTTCAGTGGGCCGACGGTCCCCCGGCCCCGCGCGGCACGCGGATGGCGCTGACGATCTCCTGCACCCGAACCGGCGGCGGCGGCGTGAAACGCGCGACGGTGAGGGCCACGGCGAAGTTGAGCAGCATGCCGAGCACGCCGATGCCCTCCGGGGAAATCCCGAACCACCAGTGCGCGGCGTTGTTCATCTCCGGGTGCAAAAACTTGAACCAGAAGATGTAACCGGCGGTCAGGCCGATGCCCGCGAGCATGCCCGCCACGGCCCCCTGCCAGTTCATGCGCCGGGTGAAGATGCCCAGGAACAGGGCCGGGAAGAAGGAGGACGCCGCCAAGCCGAAGGCGAAGGCCACCACCTCGGCCACGAAACCGGGCGGGTGGATGCCCAGGTAGCCGGCCACGGCCACGGCCACGGCCGCGGACAGACGCGCGGCGAGAAGTTCCTGGCGATCGGTGATGCGCGGCAAGAAGGTGCGTTTGAGCAGGTCGTGGCTGATCGCCGTGGAGATCACGAGCAACAGCCCGGCGGCCGTGGAGAGCGCCGCGGCCAAACCGCCCGCGGCCACCAGGGCGATGACCCAGTTGGGCAGCTCGGCCATCTCCGGCGCGGCGAGTACGGTGATGTCGAAGTCGACGTAGAGCTCGTTGGCATTGTCGCTGGGCGCCGAAGCCACGAGGCGCTGGCCGTGATCGCCCCGGGCCTCGGGATCCCCCGCCGGGCCCGTGAAGGTCACCGGCCCGACCACCGGGCGCCCGGGGTGGTAGTCGATGACCCCGTCCCCGTCCTTGTCGACCCAGGCCATCAGGCCCATGTCCTCCCAGCCCCGAAACCAGTCCGGAACCACCTTGGCTTCGGGGTCGTTCGGGTCCGGGGCGTAGCGCGCGCCGGCCACCGTGTCCAAGAGGTTGAGGCGCGCGAAAGCGCCGATGGCCGGGGCGGCCGTGTAGAGCAGCGCGATGAAGACCAGCGCCAATCCGGCCGAGAGACGCGCGTCGCGCACCCGCGGCACGGTGTAGAAGCGGATGATCACGTGGGGCAGGCCCGCCGTGCCGATCATCAGCGCCATGGCGATGCAAAAGACGTCGAGGGTGCTCTTGGTGCCCGAGGTGTAGGGGGCGAAGCCCAGCTCCGCGTGGAGCTGGTCGATCTTGGCCAAAAGCGAAATCTCGCGCCCGGCGGCGATGCGCTCACCGATCGCGCCTTGCAGCTCGGCCCCGAAACCGAGCTGGGGCAAGGGCGTGCCGGTCATCATCAGCGAGAGGAAGATGGCCGGCACCAGGAAGGCGAAGATCAGGATGCAGTACTGGGCCACCTGGGTGTAGGTGATGCCCTTCATGCCGCCCAGCACCGCGTAGATCAGCACGATGCCGACACCGACCAGGACACCCGTTTCCACGGGCACTTCGAGGAAGCGGCTGAATACCACGCCCACGCCGCGCATTTGGCCCGACACGTAGGTCAGTGAGATGAACAGCGCGCAGAGCACCGCCACCACCCGCGCGCCGCGAGAGTCGTAGCGCTCGCCGACGAAATCGGGCACCGTGAAGCGACCGAACTTGCGCAGGTAGGGCGCGAGCAACAGCGCCAAGAGCACAAACCCTCCCGTGGCTCCCATCAGGTAGACCGAGCCGTCGTAGCCCAGGAAGGCCAACATGCCGGCCATGGAGAGGAACGAGGCGGCCGACATCCAGTCGGAGGCGGTGGCCATGCCGTTGGCCAGGGGCGAAACACCGCCGCCGGCCACGTAGAAGTCCTTCGTGCTGCGGGCGCGCGCCCACAGCGCGATCACCGCGTAGATCGCGAAGGTCACCCCCGCGAAAACGAAGGTCAGCGTGCGCACGTCCATGCCGACTACTCCTCGCGCACGCCGAAGCGGCGGTCCAAACGGTTCATGATCCCCACGTAGGCGAAGATCAGCAG
>JBJHAV010000118.1:0-11281 GCA_050480685.1 Planctomycetaceae bacterium
GACAGGGGGACGAAGCCACCCCGGTCACACCCCTGGAGGCTCTGGCGGCGGGCACCGCCTGCGCGGTCAGCGACCTGCCCACCTTCCGCGAGGTCCTGGGGGATCACGTCACCTACGTGCCGACCCCGCTCAACGTCCGTCAGCGCAAGGAACTGCCCGACCAACTGGCGGCGGCCCTCGCTGATGCCCTCGACCCGGCCGCCCGCGCGCGCCGGCGGCGCCTGGCGGAACCCTTCACCTGGGCCGCCAGCGCCCGCGCCCACGCGGATCTCTACCGCAGCCTGTGCGGCGAGATCCCTTAGAAGTCCCAGTCGAAGGGCAAGCGCGCCAGCACACGCGCCGAGCTGGCCAAACGTTCCAGGCGTTCCAGGTGATCGAGGGCGCCGGCGAGTTCGGCGCGCAGTCCCCCTTGGGGCGCAAGGCCGAACCCGCGCGCCAAACGCGGATCCTCGTCCCCCGGTGAGGCCAAGAGCAGGTTGTCGAGCCAGGTGCGCTCTGGGCGCCAGAACCGCACGGGGGCCTCTTCGCCCAAGGCGGCCAGTTCCCGCGCCACTTGCACCGCGCGATCCAAGTCGCCCAGTTCGTCCACCAGGCCGAGCTCCAGGGCTTCGGCGCCGACCCACACGCGCCCGCGGGCAGCGGCCTCGACCGCTTCCGGCTCCAGGGAGCGACCCTCGGCCACCAAGTCGAGAAAGTCCCCGTAGATGCGGTCCACGAGATTTTGCAGCACCGCGACCTGCCGTTCGTCCGCGCGCCGCCAGGGCGTGAACGCGCCGGCCAGGGGGCCTGTTTCGACCCGCTCCGCGCGCACTCCGTGGCGTTCGGTCAACCGCTCCACGTCCACCAACATCCCGAAGACGCCGATGGAGCCGGTGATCGTTTCCGGTTGGGCGAGGATGCGGTCGGCGGAGGCCGAGATCCAATAGCCGCCCGAGGCGGCCACGGCGCCCATGGAAGCGACCACGGGTTTGCCCGCGGCGCGCAGGGCGAGGACTTCCTGGCGGATGACTTCCGAAGCCGAGGGGCTGCCGCCGGGTGAATCCACGCGCAGCACCACCGCGCGCACATCGTCGTCGTGGCGGGCGGAGCGCAGCAGCCGCGCCAGGTCGTCGCCGCCGATGCCCAGTTCGCTGGAGCCGTCGACGATCTCGCCGGCCGCCGGGATCACCATCACGCCCGGGCCGCGCTCCGATCTGCGCAAGGCGCGCGGCGGCCGGGCCAGGGCGTAGGAACGCAGGTCGATCTCGGCGAGCGCGGCGTCCTCGGACAAGTCCAAGCGCTCGCGCATCCGTCCGAGCAGATCGTGGAACGGCGCGACCCGGTCCACCAGACCGGCCCTGGCCGCGTCGCGCGCGTCCAAGAGGCCGCGCTCGCGCACCAACTCGGCCAGGGCGTCGCGGGTCAAACCGCGCGCCTCGGCGATCGCTTCGAAGAGCGGCTCTTCCAGGCCGAACAGGAGCTGCGTCAGTTGTTCGCGCTCCTCGGGGCTCATTTCGCCGCGGGAGATGGCTTCTCCGGCGGACTTGTACTCGCCGACGCGAATGAGCTGCACTCCGATGCCGTAGCGCTCCAGGGCTTCACCCAGGTAGGGGATCGTCACCGCGAAACCGTCGAACTCCACCAGCCCCAGGGGTTCGAGCCAAATCTCGTCCGCCGCCGATGCGAACCAAAGGCCGCGCTCGTCCAGCTCCGTGTAATAAGCGAGCACCGGTTTGCCGGCCTCCCGGATCGCGCCGAGCGCCTCGCGCAGGTGGGCGAGGGAGGCGGCCGAACCGCGGATGCCGCCGGTCAGGAGCACCGCCGCCACACGTTCGTCCTGCGCCGCCCGGTGGAGGGCGGCCGCCGCCTCGTGGACGGCCAGGGGATATTCCAGGTCGCCCTCGAAGAGGCTCGGCAGGGTGAAGCGCGGACCGACCTCGCTCAAACGGGCGTCCAGGTCGACGATGAGCACACTTGCCGGGGCGACGCGCACCGCGGCCCCGGAGCCGGCCAGGGCGCTAAAACCCGCGAGGGCCGCGAAAATCACTCCAAAGGCGAGGGACACCGCGACGAGGATCGAGGCGGTCTGGGCGACGGTGCGCGCGAGGAAACGCTTCATGGCGAGAGCATAAGCCGAATCAGGGGGCCTCGGGCGGGGGCGGCATCCACTCCCGCGAGCCGAGCAGGCGATCGGCGGCCCCGGGCCAGAGCACGGAGAGCGCCCCGAGCCAGCGCCACTTCCAGCGCAGATAACGTTCGGGACGCGGCCGGCGGTCGAGTTCCAGAATCTCTTCCGCCACCCGCTCCGGCGGATCGGCCTGGGCCAGGTCCGGGTCGTGTAGCCGCGCGGGATTGCGCTGCTGCTCGAAAATCTCCGTGGCCGTCACGCCCGGATCGAGGGTCGAAACGCGGATGCCAAAGTGGGCCCATTCCAGGCGCAGGGCCTCGCCGATCGAACACACGGCCGCTTTGCTGGCCGAATAAGCCGCCATCGTCGGCATGCCGCGCCGGCCGACCACGGAGGACACCAGCACCATGTGGGCGGCTCGCCCGCGCCTCAAGAAGGGCAGGGCGGCTTTCGCTCCCAAGAGCACCGCCTCCACGTTCGTGGCGAACAGGCGGCGCAGTTCGTCCGCCTCCAGGTCCTCCACCCGCGCGCGATAGCCGATGCCCGCGTTGGCGACCACGAGATCGAGGGCGCCGAAGGTTTCGCCCGCCCGTTCGAAGGCCCGCGTCAGGGCGGCCGCGTCGGTCAGGTCGCAGGGCAGCGCCAGGTGTTCGCCCGCGGTCGAGGGAGCCAGCTCGGTCAGCAGCGTTTGCAGCCGCTCCCCGCGTCGGGCGAGCAGGGCGAGGCGGTCGCCGCGTCGAGCCAGGCGCCGGGCGGTGGCCGCGCCGATGCCGGAACTGGCACCGGTGATGAGCGTGCGGCGGACGGATTCTTTGGTCACAGGTGTGTGTGGGAGTTCGCCGAGGTCCGGGGAGGTCGTCCCGGAACCCGGACACGGGGTTCCGATCCGGGCCCGGAGCTTAGGCGAGAGCGCCGAAGTGGGCCGCTTTACCTGGGCGGGAAACGAGCCGGTCGGAGCGGGCAGCGCCCGGGATGCGGGCGGCGCGCGCTGCGGCGTCGCCGGGCACCTGGTAGCGTACGGCTAGGGAGCCGATCGACCCATCGGGCATCCCCACCCGTCCCCGAGGAGTTCCGCATGACCCGACCGACAAGCGCCGAGCCGCCCTCCGACCGCGAACCCGAGGCCGAGCGAAACGGCGATCGCCCTGGGCGGCCGGCCTGGTCCCGCCGTTCTTTCCTGGTTTCGGCCGGCGGTTTGGCCGCGGGCGGAGTGCTCGGGGCGCCCTTGGCGGAGGGCGAAGCGCCCGCGCCCGGCGGCGCCGGCGCGAAGCGAGCCAAGCGCCTGTCCGGGGAAGTCGAGATCACCCTGCAGGTCAACGGCGCGCCGCTCGACTTGACGGTCGAGCCGCGCACGACCCTGCTTTCGGCGTTGCGCCACCGGGCGGAGCCCCCCCTGACCGGAGCCAAGGAGGTCTGCGCGCGGGGCAACTGCGGCTCGTGCACGGTGCTCGTGGACGGTCGCCCGGCCTACGCCTGCCTGTTGCTCGCCTGCACCCTGGAGGATCGCGAGGTGACGACCGTGGAAGGCCTAGGCAGCCCCGAGGCGCTGTCCCCCGTGCAGCGCGCCTTCTGGGAGAATGACGCTTCCATGTGCGGCTTTTGCACACCGGGTTTCGTGGTCTCCACCACGGCTTGCCTCGCCAAACACCCCACGGCCAGCCGCGAGACCCTCAAACGCGAGTTGGCCGGCAATCTGTGCCGCTGCGGCGTGTACCCGCACCTGTTCGAAGCGGCCGAGGCGGCCCGCGACGCCGGAGGTGGACGGTGAATCCCGCCTGGAAGGATCGCGACGACATGCGTGTCCTGAACCGGCATTTGCCGCGTCTGGACGGGCCCGACAAGGTCACCGGACGCGCGCGCTACGCCGCCGACATGCGCCTGCCGAACCAGGTTTGGGCGCGTTTGGTGCTGCACCGCTATCCGCGCGCCAAGGTCGAGGAAATCGACGTGGCGCCCGCGTTGCGTGTGCCGGGTGTGGTGCATGCCGAGGCCCTCAAAAACACCGGGGACGAGCTGAGTTTCCTGGGCGATGACTCCGTTTTGGCGATCGTCGCCGCCACGAACCCCGAGGCCGCCGAGGAGGGCGCACGCGCCGTGCGCCGCAGGCTCCAGGACGAGTGGCCGCCGATGAACGTGCCCGAACAGGCGCTGGCGCCCGGTGCGCCGAACCTGCGCCGCCGGGGCAACACCAGCGGCGCGGAGGAGCGCGGCGATCCGGCGGCGGTGGAAGCCGCTCTGGCCGACTGCGAACACGTGGTGCGCGCCGAATACGAAATCCCCGTGCAGCACCACGTGTGCCTGGAGCCCCACGGCTGCGTGGTGGACTTCGACGGAGAGCGCGCCACGGTCTACGCCACGACCCAGATGGTGACGGGCACCGTCGATCAGTACGCGCGGGCCCTCGGCATCCCCTCGGACCGCGTGCGTGTGCTGTGCGAAGTCATGGGCGGCGGCTTCGGCTCCAAGTTCGGCATCGGCGTGGAAGGTGAGTTGGCCTGCCGCTTGGCGCGCACCCTGCGCCGTCCGGTGCACTTGCTGCTCACCCGCGAGCAAGAGTTCCAAATGGCGGGCAACCGTTCGGGCACCCTGGCGCGTGTGGCGGGCGGCATCCATGCCGACGGAACGATTGCCGCCATGGGCTTCGAGGTCGACCGCCTGGGCGGCATGGGCGGGGGCTCGTTCCCGACTCCGCCGTACCTCTACCGCGCCCAGGTCAGCGCCGCGCGCAGCCGCGCCGTGCACACGGCCATGGACGCCAGCCGCGCCATGCGCGCGCCCGGCCATCCCCAGGCATCCTTCGTCACCGAAAGCCTGGTGGACGAACTGGCTTATGCGGCCGGTCTCGATCCGGTCGAGGTGCGCAAGAAAAACCTCCCCGGGCCCGTTTGGCACGAACACCTGGACCAGGTGGCGGAGGCGATCGGTTGGCACGGACATGCCCACCGCACGGCGCCCGGCAAGCCGGATGAAAACGGCATGGCCGAGGGCATCGGTTTTGCGATCGCCACCTGGCCGGCGCGCGGGCGACCCGGCTGTGAGGTGGACCTGCGCATCCATCCGGACGGGCGTGTGGTGGTAGCCACTGCCGTGCAGGACCTGGGCACGGGGGCGAAGACCTACGTGGCGGCGATTCCGGCCGAGGAACTCGGCCTGCCGATCGAAGCGGTGACGGCCCGCATCGGCGACAGCGACCTGCCGCCGGCGGTGGGCTCGGGCGGATCGATCACCACGGGCGCCCTGGCCCCGGCCCTGCTCGACGCCGCGCACCAGGCGCGGGTCGCCCTCGAAGAACGCCTGGTCGAGGTGCTCGGCGCGCCCGTGGGCGGTTATCTGTGGCGCGACGGTTTGGTGGTCGTGCGCGGGGAAGAGGACCGCGCCATGAGCTTCGGCGAAGTCTGCGCGTTGCTCGGCAATCAACCCCTGGCGGTGCGCGGGCGCTACCGGGGCGAGCTGGCGGCCACGGGGACCCTGCACGGGGCCCAGGCCGTGCGTGTGCGTGTGGACACGTTGACCGGGCGCGTGACCGTGCTCGACATGGTTGCGATCCAGGACCAAGGCCTGCCGCTCAATCGCTTGGCCCTGGAGAGCCAGATCCTCGGCGGCATGGTGCAGGCGCTTTCCTACGGTCTGCTCGAAGAGCGGCTGGTGGATCCAGACAACGGTTGGCTGCTCTCGCGCGACCTGGAGAACTACAAGATCGCCGGCACCTTGGAAATGCCGTCCATGCGCGCCATCCTGGACGAGGACGAAGGCCGCAACCTGGTGACGGGCATGGCCGAAGCGCCGATCGTGCCCGGGCAATCGGCCCTGGCCAACGCGATCTACAACGCCTGCGGCGCGCGTCTGCGGCGCATGCCTTTTACCCCGGACCGCGTGCTGGCCACCCTGGCGGGAGGTGCCCGATGAACCGCTTCGACCTGGTGCGTCCCGATTCCCTGGCGGAGGCGCTGGAACTGCTCGCCGCCGCCCGCCCCGCGGGATCCGCGATGGCCCTGGCCGGTGGCCAGGACCTGTTGACCGAGTTGGCGGAGCACCTCGTGGAGCCCGAGTTGCTCGTCGACTTGGGCCGCTGTCCCGGCCTGGACGAGTTGGCCTGGGACGCGGACGGCGGCCTGGTGATCGGCGCCATGGTGACGATCGAGCGCCTGGCGGACGATCCGGACGTGCGCGAGCGTTTCGCTGCCCTGTCCGAGGCGGCCGAGTCGATTGCTTCTCCCCAAATTCGCGCCGTGGGGACCGTGGGCGGCAACCTGAACCAGCGCCCGCGTTGTTGGTACTACCGCAGCGAAGAGGCCCGTTGCCTGAAGAAGGGCGGTGTCGCCTGTTTCGCCGCCTCCGGGCGCAGTCGCTACAACGCGATCCTGGGTGGTGGGCCGAGTTACATCGTGCATCCCTCCGACCTGGCGCCGGCGTTGGTCGCCCTGGGGGCAAGTTTCACCCTGGTGGGGCCCGGCGGCGAACGCACGGTGCCCGCCGAGCGCTACTTCCTGTTGCCCAGGGACGGCGGCATCACGACCGAGACGGTGCGCAGGCCCGACGAGGTTTTGGTGCGTGTGCACGTGCCTGCGCCGGCCTCCGGGCTGGTCAGCACCTACTACAAATTCAAGGAGCGCGAGAGTTACGACTGGGCGCTTTCGGCCGTGGCGCTGGCTTTCGTCAAGCAGGGCGGGCGCGTCAGCGCTCCGCGCATCGTGCTCGGCGGCGTGGCACCCGTGCCGTGGCGCGCGAGCGGCGCCGAGCGTGTGCTGGACGGCAAGACGATCGACGCCGAAACCATCGCCCAGGTGCGCGAAGCGGCGCTCTTCGGCGCACAGCCCCTCGCCGACAACGCCTACAAAATCCCGCTCACCAAGGGGGTGCTGACCCGCGCCCTCGAGCGGCTGGCTTGAACCCACGAGAACGAAGCGAGCCCCTATGGAACGCGAAGCCCAGCCCTTCCGACCCCGCCTCTCGCCCTACTGCGCGGATTTGGCCAGCAAGAAGTTGTTGCTCGCCGGCGCGGCGCCGATGACGCCGCGCGATGTGCTCGATCTTTCGAACCACTGCTGGTGTCGGCGCACCCAACAGGTGCTCGGCCCGGATCGGTTCGAGGTCGGCCCCGAGGAGTGTGTTGCGGGGCGCGATTGTTTTCGCTCCCGCTATCCCGACTTGACTTGACCTTTCGAGGACGCCGCGAGCGTCCCACATGCCATGCAGCGAACCACCCTTCGAATCACCTCTGTTCTGGCTGTCGCCGCCGTGGCCACGGGCGGCGCCTTTGCCCTGGCCCCCGAACTGCGCATGGCCGCCCGTGCCGCCGCTGAGGCGCAGCCCGCCGGGGACTACCTGGAACTGCGTGACGCTTCGGTCTTCGCCGGGGCGTGTCACACGGGCAGCGAAGCGGCGACCCAAAACCGCCGGGCGTTGGTGGTGGTTTCGATCGACGCGGGTCGCCACCAGGGTCAAGACCTGGCGGGAGTGCGCCTCGCCTCCGCCGTCGAAGCGGACGGTTCCCTGGCCGAACTCGGCGAGGGTTCGCGCCGCTCCGTCCTGGTCGTGGACGCGCCCCGGGGCGAAGCCCAGGCCCGGGCCGCCCAGGCCTGGTGGCTGGGCCGCGCGGGCGATGCCCTGGGCCGGGTGGTCGAGGTGCGCCGGGCTTCCGTGGACTTCGTGCGCGAGGGCCTGACCTTCGAAGCGCGCATCGGCGACGGCTGGGCCCTTGTCGCAGGCGAAGCGATCGCCGACGGCGCTTGCTGCTCCATGCCCGACGAACGCTGGTACGAACCCCTGGCCGCTCCGGCGGGCGCCCCCGTGGGGGTCCCGCGCACCGCGCGTTTCGCCGGCCACGGCGAGCTCGCCCCTTGGCGCTTCGAGGACCACAACAGCGCCTTCCTCGCCCGCCTGTGAGCGCATCACCTTCCTCGCGCGTCTCGAGAAACCTGTGGCGATGACATTCCTCCCCGTGGAGGGTTCGACCGGGCCAATTTTCGATCTCAAGCTGGACCTGCGGGAGGTGCAGCGTGTGCTCGATGCGCTGCTCTCCTTCGCCGCCCTGTTTGATCTCGATGGGCGCCTGTGGCTGGCCAACGAAGCGACCCTCCGGGTCGGCGGCTTTGGCCGGGACCAGTTGTTGGGGCGGAGGTTGGGAGAAGCCCCCTGGTTCTCCCACGATCCATCCATCGCAATGCGCATGACCGAGGCCGTCGCTGCCGCCGCCAGGGGCGAGTCCTCGCGTTTCGAAACACGAGCATTGACGGCTCAGGGCGAATACTTGGACGTGGACGTGGCCTTCGAGCTGTTGCGAGACGATCAGGGCAACGGGCTCGCGGTCTTGGCGTCGGCGACCGACATCACCGATTTGCGGCGGAAGGCTGCCCTCTTGGCGGAATCCGAGACCCTCTTTCGCGCACTTTTCGAGCAGGCCTCGGACGCAATTTGCCTCTTCGATCCGGTTTCCCATCAGGTGGTGCTTTTCAACAGCAAAGCAGCCGACGTGTTGGGGTACACCCACGAGGAGTTCGCCCGTCTCGGTATCGGAGACATTGATGCCATCGAGAGCCGAACTGAGACCCTTCTCCGCGTGGACCGAATTCAACGTGTGGGGTTCTCCACCTTCGAAACCATTCACCGGCGCAAGGACGGGACGCTGCGAGACGTGGAAGTGCGTACCAGTCTCGTGGTCGCGGGGGGGCGCGAACTGATCCTTGCCGTCTGGGTCGACATCTCGGAACGCCTAGCGGCTGCCCGTAGACTGGAAGAGTCCGAAGCCCTCTTTCGCGGCCTGTTCGAGCAGTCCTCCGACCTGCTTTGTGTCTGGGATCCCGCTACCCTGCGCCCGGTCCTCTTCAATCGTGTGGCCCATGAGTCCTTGGGCTACAACGAAGCTGAGTTTCGCGCCTTGACGGCCTATGAAATCGAGGCACCCGAATCGAGTGTCACGATTCCGGCGCGGATCGAACGGCTCCGTTCCGAGGGGCGAGTAGCCTGCAACGTGACGATCCGGAGCAAGCTCGGCGCGCGCTTCCACGGTGAAGTCCGGGCTTGGCCCATCATGCTTGAAGGACGCGAGCACTACTTCAGCGTCTGGGTCGACCGATCCGCGCGAGTGGAGGAGGAGCGCTTTCGCCTGCAACGCACCCGCGAGGTGGAGTTGGTGCTAAGACGGGCCTGCCTGGGCGAGATGGCGGCCATGGTGGCCCACGAGTTGAATCAGCCCTTGCAGGCGATCGCGCTCGAAGCCGAAGCCCTAGGCTACGAACTAGGGGATCTGGACGGGGAGGGTGGGCACCCGGGCGTGCAGGCGATCCGGGCGGCTGTGCTGCGCGCTGGCGATTTGATCCGCCGCATCCGCGGTCTGGTCGTCGCGCACACCCACGATGCGGTGTCCACCGGGCTGTTCTGTGTGGTGCGCAATGCCCTGGCCATGAACGAGGTTTTTGCGCGGCAACACGGCGTGTGCGTGGAAGCCGAGCTCGATCCCCAGGTTCCTCGGGTCGCCGGTGTCGCCGTCGAGCTGGAGCAGGTCTGCCTGAACCTGCTCAACAACGCCGTGGAAGCGGCGGCGGGATCGACGGACGCCCGATGCCGAGTGATCCTGCGCCGGGGTTCCCCGGACAAGGTCGAGATTGTTTTTGAGGATTCCGGACCCGGCGCGAGCCCGGAGATCGAGACCCAACTCTTCGAACCCTTTGTCTCCGCGAAACCGGGTGGCATGGGCATGGGGCTGCGCATCAGCAGGCAGATCGTGACCATGCACGGGGGCACGATCGAGTTCCAAAACCGCAGCGCCGAGCAGCCGACCACCGTGGTGGTGACTCTTCCCGCCCTCGCGGAGGAGGAAGCGCCGTGATGGACCGCCGGCGGCTCTACCTGGTGGACGACGACGAGCAGGTGCGGCGCGCCCTGGGGCGCTTCTTTTCCCGCGTCGGTTTCGAAGTGCGCGCTTTCGACTCGGGAGCCGGGTTCCTGGCGGCGATCGATGCCCTGGACCAGGGGTGCGTGCTGCTGGATCTCAACCTTCCCGATGGGAGCGGGATCGAGGTGCTGCGCGAGCTGAGGGCGCGCGGCTCGGATCTGCCGGTCATCCTGCTCACCGGCTACGGGGATCAGGCCGCGCTGGAAGAGGCCCGTGCCCTCGGCGCGTGCCAGTTCCTCGAAAAGCCCCAGGACCCTCAGCACTTGCTCGAGTGCGTGCGCACCAGCCTGTTGATGCCGGGCGAAACCATCGGTCTCTGACCAGCGACACCGAGCTTGGCTCCAGCGATACCGAGTTCTGCTTCAGCGAAGCCGACCGGTGACTTGGGCTGGCGCCGTTCCCTGCCCCAGCCCGGTACGTCTTCATGCATGACCGGGCTAGAACTCGACTCGCACGGGATGCGCGCCGATCGCGAAGTGGCGCTCCTCCACGAGACTCCCATCGGCATCGATGCGCCGAGCGATCCAGGGTCCCCGGACGAGCGTGACGCGCTGCACGGGTGAGTTGATTTCGATGGTCGCTGGCCTAGGGCCGGATCGCTGGGGCACCAGGCGAAGTCGCTCTCCGGGCAGTCGCGCGCCGCGGTGGGCAACCACTAGGATTCCGGTGGGCTCCAGCGTGAAGTTCTGGTCCGTGGGCCCCGCTCGGTTGTCGAGTTCCCATGCAGCCGAAGGCAGGCCATCGGTGTGGGCGCCTGGGGGAGCGATCTCCGTGGCCCTCAGACGCCATTGCCCCGGAGGAGCCTCGGGGAAAGCAAAGGCCCCCGTTTCGCCGTCGCTCGCGCCCAGGAGGATTGGCTCGGGCCACAGGGCCCCGTCCGAACGGCGCGAGTAGAGCAAGAGCATGGCCCTCGCCGGATGCCCCGAGGGGTCGAGCAACCTGCCCGAGATCCCGTGGGCCGGGCCGGGGGCGAGTGCGCCCACGTCGAGCACCGCTCCCGGAGGGAGTTCGAAGGGGCCGTGCAGGCCGGGGTGGCCGGGGACCCGCAGGAAAACCGGCCCGGGGCGCAGGGGCGCGATTTCGAAGCGCCCATCCGTGGGACGCTCTCCGGCACCGCAGGTCATCCAATGCACGTCGGTGCCGAGCACCTGAACGGGGCCCGGGCCAGCTTGGACCACACTGCCGCGCACTCCACTCGCCTGGTGGAGAAGGGTGTCCGCTGGCACGACGAACTCGATCACCCGGGGAAAGGCATGGGTGGAAAGTCGCTCGCGCACCCG
>JBJHAV010000119.1:0-11233 GCA_050480685.1 Planctomycetaceae bacterium
GGTCTACGCCTTCGCCAACAACCACTTCGCGGGCCACGGACCGGCGACGGCCCGGGACCTGGCCCAGCGGGTCGAAACCCTTGCCCCGGGCAGCACGGGCTGAATTGCGGGCGGCCGCCGCTCCAGTGCGCGACGGCCGCCGAAGTGACCTGAGTTGCCCCGCGCTACTTGCGGGACATCCGCGGGCTCAACTGCCGATGGTCAAGCGCATGCCGTTGGTCAGGCCCAGGCGCAGGTCCTCGGTCGGGAAAGCCAGCACCCCTTGCAGGAAGAGCTGACCGCCGACGAGGCTCGGGGTGTTGGGGATCGCCAGGGCGAAGGGCGCGGGCGGACCGGCGACGCCGCCGTTGTAGACCTTCGGGCCGAGTTGCAGGAACGGATCGCCGCCGCTGACGGAGATCAGAAGCTCGCCCGGATCCCCAAAGGCACCCATGCCGAAGCCCGGCAGGATCAGCCCGGAGGGGAAGAAAGGCGCCGGCTGGCTGGCGAAGGCCAACACCGCGAAGGCCGGCGGCGGGTTCGAGACGGCCGTGTTGGACACGCCCAGTTGCAGCACGGTGCCGATTTGGGGCGCGCCGGAGAGCACCGCCAGGCTGCCGGCGGGGTTGACCCCACTGCCGTAGGGCAGGGCTTCGGCGCCGGTGGCGCTGTTGACCTGACCGGAGAAGAAGACCGGGAAGAAGTTCGTCCCGTCGAAAAACTCGGAGATGCGCAGGGTGCCGGCCCCACCGATCGTGCCGCCGTTGGCGCTGGTGCTGTTTTCCGCGTACAGGCGGAACTCGACCGTGCCGGTGAGCCCGGTGAAGGCGCTCAAGTCGACGATCGAGTTGGTGAAGAAGGTGCCGCTCTGGACGAAGTTGGCCACGTCGCTGGTGAAGCCGTCCAAGCTGGAGCGCAGGGCCAGGAAACCCGGGCCGGTGTTGGACGCGCGGGTGGCGATCCACAGCTCGTTCAAATCGACGCTGGAACCCGCGTCGACGGTGAAGCCGAAGCTGAAGTAGTCGTCGGGGGTCAGGTTGTTCCAGCCATTGGCGCTGATGGAGTTTCCGGCGGCGGAGGGGTTGATGCCCGGACCGCGGGTCATGTCGAGGCCGGTGACGCCGGCGGCGTTGGCCGAGGCCGCGGTGGCGGCTTGGTCACCGGGTTCGCCGAAGAGCACC
The DNA here is from genome assembly GCA_050480685.1 of Planctomycetaceae bacterium. Taxonomy (GTDB): domain Bacteria; phylum Planctomycetota; class UBA1135; order UBA1135; genus JBJHAV01. Next base: position 1,161 of record JBJHAV010000119.1, read on the forward strand.
CACTGGGTGAGCACTTGGGCTTGGACGCTGGTGCTGAGCGCCGCGAAGGTGCCCACGAGGAGGAATTGTCGCATGTTGGATTTTGGGGCTTGGGAGTCGGAAGGAGGGGATCCGGAGCGGGGGCGACAGGAACTTGGTCCCATCGCCCCCGCGAGTCTTCGATCGACCGGGGGATCAGTTCCCGATGGTCAGACGCAGGCCGTTGGTCAGACCGATGCGCAGGCCCTCGGTCGGGAAGGCCAGGATGCCCTGGGTGAAGATCTCGATGCCGGCGAAGATCGGATCGCTGGGCAGCGGCAGGTTGAAGGTCGCCGGCGAGCTGGCGACACCGCCCGCGTAGCCCTGGGGACCAAGCTGCAGCCAGGGGTTGAAGCCGTCGACGGCGATCAGCAGTTCGCCGTCGTCGAAGGCGCTGGCCATGCCGAAGCCCGGCAGCACGAAGCCGGCCGGGAACAGGGGCGAGGGCGCCGTGGCCAGGAACAGGAAACCGAAGGCCGCGGGCGAGTCGAGCACCGCCGTGTTGGAGATGCCGAGCTGCACGGCGCCGCCGAGTTGGGGAACGCCGGAGAGCACGGCGAGGCTGCCGGCCGGGTTGATGCCGCTGCCGTACTCGAGCACGTCGGGGGCGATCAGCGGGTTCACGTCACCGGAGAAGAAGACGGGGAAGAAGTCGACCCCGTCGAAGTACTCGGAGATGCGCAAGGTACCCGCGCTGGAGATGGTGCCGCCAGCGGCCGAAACGTTGTTTTCGGCGTACAGGCGGAACTCGATCGTTCCGGTGATCCCGGTCAGGGCGCTCAGATCGACGATCGTGTTGGTGAAGGACGTGCCCACATTGACGATGTTGGCCAGGTCCCCGGTGAAGCCGTCCAGGCTCGAGCGCAGGGCCAAGAAACCCGGGCCGGTGCCCGAGGAACGGGTGGCGAGCCACAGCTCGTCGAGGTCGGCGCTGAAGCCTGCATCGACGGTGAAGCCGAAGCTGAAGTAGTCGTCAGCGGTCAGGTTGTTCCAACCGTTGGCGCTGATGGAGTTGGCCGCGTTCGTCGGGTTGATTCCGGGACCGCGGGTCATGTCGAGACCGGTGATGCCGGTAGCGTCGTTGCTGGCCGGGGTCGACACTTGGCCGCCGGGCTCACCGAACAGGACCCACTGGGTCAGGACTTGGGCGTTGGCGCCGCCGGCGAAGACAGCAAGGGCGCCGGCGAGGAGGAGGTGACGTCGCATGGGTTCAAGAGGACGGGTTGTGCCCGGGACTGGGCCGGGGCAGGGAGCTTCCGCATATCGCGGAGGGGTGGGCCTGCGGCAGCGGGGGCTGCCGCGAGAGAAACGGAGGTCGTCGAGGGCTGACCCGCTGGGGGCCGGATCGCCGCGGCCGAGGCCGCTGCGGATTCGGGCCCCTCTGGGTCCACTTTCGACGGAATGCATTTTCCTCTGGCTCCGCGAAGGCGCAACCAGCAGGACGCAAGGAAGCGATCAAACTCCGATCAAGGAGGTCGCTTCTGTCCTGAACCCCCGTTCCCGTGCCCAGGAAGGGGCCTTCAAACGGCCCACTGGACCTTGCGGCCGGGCCAAGGCCGGACCAGGGCCGCCCCCAGGGCCTTGGTAGGGTGGCCTTCGGCGACCCGCTCCCCGACCCCTACCTGCGACACCGATGGCCCTGACCCCCTCCGCCATGACCCCCCTGGGGTCCCTGGCTCCCGACTTCCGCCTGCCCAACACCAACGGGGGAGGTGAGGTCGCCCTGGGCGACCTCGCCGCCCACGGGGCGATTTTGGTGCAGTTCCTCTCGAACCACTGCCCGTTCGTGATCCACGTGAATCCCGAGTTGGTTCGACTGGCCCGAGACTACGAATCCAGCCCGCTGGCGATCGTCGCGATCAGCTCCAACGACGTGGGCAGCCACCCCCAGGACGGCCCCGGCCCGATGGCCGAGCGTGCGCGCGAACTCGGTTATCCCTTCCCCTACCTCTACGACGAGAGCCAGGAGGTCGCGCGCGCTTACGGGGCGACCTGCACGCCGGACTTCTTCCTCTACGGGCGCGACCGACGCCTGGTTTACCGCGGCCAGTTGGACGACAGCCGGCCGGGCAATGGGCGCCCCTTGGACGGCTCCAGTCTGCGCGCGGCGATCGACGCGCTCTTGGCCGGCCGGCCGATCCCCGAGCCCCAGCGCCCCAGCGTCGGTTGCAACATCAAGTGGCGAGATTGAGCGGCCCAACAACGCGCGCGGCCGGCGCCCCAGGGAGCGCCGGCCGCGAAGGGATTCCTCACAGGGGGGGAATCGGCGAAGGCGATTCGATCAGGTGCCGAACGTCACCACCAAGCCGTTGCTGAGGGTCAGGCGCACGGTCGGTGTGACGTAGACCAGCAAACCTTGCAGGAAGAGCACCGCGCCGGCGAAGGCCGGGTCCGCGGGCAGCGCGAGCGGGAACGTCGCCGGGGGGGCAAGGCCGCCCGCCCAGGGCTTGGGCCCGAGTTGGAAGAGGTAGTTCGGCGCAACCGGGTCAATCAGCAACTCGCCGAAGGTGCCGGGACCGGCCATGCCCCAATCGAAGAGCGGGATGCCGTTCGGGAAGAGCGGCGTCGGCGCGGCGGAGAAGGCCAAGTACGCGAACGCAGCCGAGGAATTCGGAATGGCCGTGTTGCGCACACCCGGCACGAAGGTGGTGCCGAGTTTGGGCTCACCGGAAACCACGGAAAGACTGCCCGGGGGGTTGATGGCCGTGCCGAAGGCGACGACCGAGGGGTTCACGGCGGGCGGAACGACCGTCACGGTGCCGACCATGATCGGCAGGTGCACGGTGCAGTAGTAGTGGTAGATGTCGTTGGCCACCGGGTTGGCGGCCAGGAAAGCGGCGTCGAAGGTGACTTCGAAGGGAGCCGGCGGGTTCGAAACGGGATTGCCGGAATTGAAGATGCCATCCGGCACGCCGCCCGGGCCGCTCTTGACGTCGTGAACCCCCGTGACCCACTCCCAGCGGACGGTGTCACCGACCTCGATCGTGATGTCCTGGGGGAAGAAGGAAACGGTGAAGAGTTGGACCACGTGGGTGGTCTGGGCGGAAGCGGAGGGGGCGAAGCCGAAGGCTCCGGCGATCAGGAGGCCGCCGAATGCGAGGGCGATGGGACGCATGGGATCCGAGGGTGGGAGGTGATGGGGGCAGCAGGAAGACGTGTGGGTCCTCGCCCAGGTTCCCGCCGGATCGGGCCTTCGAAGCCCGGCGTCCAGTGAAAAGCCTGGTCGGTCCGCTGCCAGAGGGGGATGACCGGCCCAATTTCTTATCCTGCCCAGGCCCAACGCGCGAGCCCGGGATGGGGATTCCTACGGCCCCTGGGGAGTCCATAACGCAAGATCTACATGAGCACGTCGAAGTGCTCCACGTGGCGCCGGCTCGGACCGATGCCCAGATGGGCCAGACCCCGCTCCACCGAAGCCAGCATAGGACCCGGGCCACAGGCGTAGACCCAGGCCTCGGCCCGCTCCGCGGGCGTCAGGAGGCGCTCGAGGAGCTCGCCGTCCACCCGGCCCCGCTCCCCCGCCCAGTCCGGATCCGGCTGTTCGAGAACCGGCACGTAGCTCACCCCAAGGCGTTCGCACAGCTCGCCCAGTTCCCCGTGGAAGGCCAAGGTGCCCGGGCGCGCCGCGCCATAGACCAGCCGGATTGGGCGGCGCTCGCCCCGGTCGACGAGGGTGCGCAGCATGGACAGGAACGGCGCGATGCCGATCCCCCCGGCCAGGAGCACAATCGGCTGGCGCGGGTCCGCCGGCAGGTCGAAGGACCCGTAGGGCCCGTCGATCCAGGCCCGACTGCCGGGGGCGAGGCGCCCCACGGTGGAGGTGAAGTCCCCGAGTTCCTTGATGGCGAAGGCAACTTCGCCCGGGCGCTCGGCGCTCGAAGCCACGGAGAAGGGGTGCTGCTCCAGGTCGTGGGGCGAATCGGCCACGGTCAGCCAAGCGAACTGGCCGGGCCGGAAGCTCAGACCCGGGTGGCCCTCGGCCTCGAAAACCAGGCTCCAGGTGCGTTCCGAGACGGGCTGCACGGAGCGCAGCCGCCAGGGGAGCTTGGCCAAGCGCCGGGGCCGCAGCAGGCGCACCTCGAGCAAAAGCAAAGCCGCGGCGGCGGCGAAGAGCAGCCACAAGGCCTGCTTCCAGAGCGCATTCGTGTGGTGGCCGACCATGAGCACATGGGCCGTGCCCACGGCCACCACGAACAGCGCCAAGAGCCCGTGGCTCAAGCGCCACCAGCCGTGGTCGAGGCCCAGTCGTGCGCGCAGGAAAGGCAACAGGACCACAAGACCCAGGGCCCCCATCCCCGCCGGCAAGGCCAGGGCGCGCTGCCAGTTGATGCGCGGATCGAAGAAGGCCCAGAAAGCCGGCTCGACGGCCAAGAGGATCGCCGGGTGCAAAAGCACGCAGATCGCAGCACTGACCCCAAGCCAGCGGTGCACACGCATCAGCCCGTCCATGCCGAATGGCCGCGCAAGGGCGGGGAAGCGCCCGGTGAGGGCGAACTGCACGGCGAACAGGGCCAGCCCCACGTACCCCAAAACCACGGCGGCTTCGATGGCCACGCCCCGCGCCGCCGGTGAAGCCACGGCCATGGTCAACACCGTCGGCACGAACACAACGGCGCTCGCCGCCAACCACCAAAATACCCGTGCGACCATCGGCAACGAGGATAGACGAACCGGCCTCCCCACCCGCGCGAATCCGGTCACGCGGCGTGAACGCCCTGCCCTCGAATCCCATCCGTCAACGGGCACCCTCGAGCCGTGACTCCGCGAGGGGCGAATCCTGCCCAGCGCAGATCCGATCGATCATGCGATCGGCCGCCACCGCGTAGGGCGCGAGCACCATGTCCGGCGCTACCGCGCGCAGGCGCTCCTCATCCCCCGGTCCGTGGGCCATCAGCACCAACTTCCCCTGGTAGCCCGCGGCCTTCAGCCCATGGGCCAGGGCCAAGGACGCATCAGCGGTCGGCACCGTGCTGATCACCCAGCGAGCCTTGTCCACGGGCAAGGAAGCCGGAAATTCGGGGTCCGAAGCGTCGCCGTAGAGCACGTCGATGCCGATCCCGCGCCAGCGATTCAGGGCGTCCGGATCGATGTCGATGCCGAGCACACGCATGCCCCGCTCGGCGAGCTGTTCGATCACCCCACGCCCATGTCGCCCGAGCCCGAACACGATCGCGTCGATGGCGTCCGCGCCATCCTCTCCGCCGCGCTCGGCCGCGGCGAGGTGCCGGCGCTCGAAGATCGAGAGCAAGGGGGCAAAGCGTTCATAGATCGGCTTCGAATAGAGGATCAAGTAGGTGGAGAGCCCGATCGTCACCAACCCGACAGTGGTCACCAGACCGAGCACCGAGCTGTCCACGTGCCCCACGGAAATGCCCAGGGCCACCAGAATCAGGGAGAATTCGCTGATCTGCGCGACCGTGAGACCAGCCAGGAACGAGGTGCGCGCCCGGTAGCCCATGGCGCCCATGATGATCAGCACGATCAGCGGATTGCCGATCAGCACGAAGAGCGAGAGCACCACGGCTTCGCCGAAGAGCGCGCCGGTTTCGCGCAGTTGCAATTCGGCGCCCAGTTGGATGAAGAAGAACAGCAACAGGAAGTCGCGCAGGGAGACCAAACGCGAGGCGATCGCTTCGCGGTAGGGTGTGCCCGCCAGGGCAAATCCGGCCAGGAAGGCCCCCACTTCGCCCGAGAAGCCGAGGGCCTGGCCGAGGGCCGCCACGGAGACGGCCCAGGCCACGGCGAAGAGCAGCAGCAGTTCGCGGTGCCTCGAAAGCCAGCCCAAGAGCGGCGGCAGCGCGTAGCGCATCAAAACCACGAGCCCGGCCAGGAACGCCGCGCCCTTCAGCAATACCGAGAAAAGGCGCGTGGACACACTCTCCTCGCCGGCCACACCCAGGGCCGTGATCAGGATCAGGGCGAGGACCACGACGATGTCCTGCACGATCAGGAAACCGACCGCGATGCGCCCGTGCAGCTCGTCCAGCTCCCGTTTGTCCGAGAGCAACTTGACGATGATGATCGTCGAGGAAAAAGTCAGCGCGATCGCCACGTAGAGCGCGGGGACCGTCTCCAGGCCCAGGCCGCGCGCGATCAGGAAACCGACGCCCGAGGTGAAGATCACTTGGCCCAGGCCCGTGGCCAGGGCCACGGGGCCGGTACTGCGCACCAGCTTGGGGTCGAGCTTGAGGCCCACCAGGAAGAGCAGCACGGCGATGCCGAGCTCCGCCAGCAGCTCCATCTCGCCCCCCCCGCTGACCCAGCCCAAAGCCGCCGGGCCCACCAGGATGCCCGCCGCGATGAAGCCCACGATCAGGGGCTGGCGCAGGGCCAGGGCCCCCAGACCGACCAGGACGGCAACCGCGAGAACGGCGGCAATGCGCAAAAACGGGTGCTCGTCCATGGGGCGCTACTCTATCGCCAGCCTGCTCCCATCCAGCTCGGTCCTGCCCCCAGATCCCATGGCCAACCTTTTCGAGAAAATCCTGCGCCCGCTCGCCCCGGGCCTCGCGGCTCGGATCGGTGCCTACCGCTCCCTGATCGCGGATCGCTCCTCGTACCTTCACACCCACGGCTGGATCGAAAGCCGCAGGCAAGGCCGCCCCTGTGGGGCGGACGGTTCTCCGAGGCCGTGGATGAATCTGACGACGATCGCCCTGCTTGACGAGCGCTTGAAGAGTGACATGAGGGTCTTCGAGTACGGCTCAGGCCACTCGACGGCATTCTTCGCGCGCCGAGTCGCGTTGGTCACGGCGATCGAACACGATGCCGCTTGGCACGCGCTCGTGGCCCGCGACCTGCCGCCCAATGCCGAGTTGCGCCTCGTACCCCTCGACGCCGGCGATGCCTACGCCCATAGTGTGCGCGAATGCTCCGCGCCGCCCGATGTGATTGTCGTCGACGGCCGCAATCGGCTAGCGTGTTTGCGCGAGGCTCTGGATGCCGTCAGCGAACGCGGTGTTTGCCTACTGGACGATGCTGAACGTGAGCGCTACTCGGGGGCTCGCGATCTCGCCCGCGCGGCGGGCTTTCGGGACCTCACACTGACGGGCTTGAAGCTGCGCGGCGGCCAAGCCTCGAGCTGCGCGATCTACTATCGCACCGGAAACTGTTTCGAACTCTGACCCTTCTTCTCCATGCACATGCCTTCGCCACGCTTGGCTCGCCCGCACCACCTGCTCGTGTTTGGCCTCCTCGGCCTTTTTGCATGCGCTTCGGTGCCGATCGACGAACGCGCTCCCCAGGATGCGTTCTTGGCCCACTTGGCGGCCCTGGAGGGCCAGGCCTTCGAGGGCCGCGTGGTTGCCGACGAACCCCCGCAGGAAAATTCGCCCTTCGGCGCGCGGCCGCTCGTGATGCATGTGCGGCGGGTGACCTCCGAGCGCGTCGAAGTGCCTTTCCACGTGGGCGAGGACCGCTCGCGCACCTGGGTCCTGACGCCCACCGAAAACGGCCTGCGCCTCAAACACGATCACCGCAAGGCGGACGGACGCGAGGACGAGCTGACCATGTACGGCGGCGAGACCGACGCCCCGGGCAGCGACCGGCGCCAGGACTTTCCCGTCGGCGCATATTCGATCGATCTCTTCGAGCGCTTGGGTTACCACGCTTCGGTGACCAACGTGTGGACCATGGAGATCGAGCCCGGGCGGTTCTTCGCCTACGAACTGCGCCGTCCGGGCCGGCTCTTCCGGGTCGAGTTCGATCTGACCCGCGCGGTCGAGCCGCCGCCCGCCCCCTGGGGCCACGATTGACCCGGGAGCGGCTCCCGCCAGGTCAATCGCCCAGGTAGCCCAACGCTTCGAGTTGGTTGCGCAGCTCCGCGGATGCGGCGCTGCGCCCCACGGCGAAACGTGCCGCTCGCCAGGTCTGGGGCGGGTCGAGCAGCGCCGCGATGCGTTCTTCGGCCCAGGCCGCACGCTCCTGGGAAAGGTCGCGCTGCTCGCCGGGGTCGGCGGCCAGGTCGTAGAGTTCGCGCCGTTCGAGTTCGGCCCCGAGGGCGTGCAGCTTGAGATCGCCTTCGACCCAAACGATCTCGTCGGCCTGGGCGAACAGGGGTGTGGCCGCCGTGGGTGGCGCCGATGGAAGTAGCGCCCTGCCCCCCCATTCGGGATGGGCGGGCAAATCCGCCAGGGCGAAGAGTGTGCGCGGCACATCCATGAGCGTGGCCGCATCGCGCCTCACCCCGTGCGCGATACCCGGCCCGGCGACCAGGAAAGGCACCCGGGCCTGCTCTTCGTAGAGCCGTCCGGCGTGGCCGAAAAATCGATCGTGTTCGGCGAAGGCCTCCCCGTGGTCGCTGGTGAAGAGCACAAAACCCGACCCGCGGCCGTGGGCTTCGAGACTCTCCAAAAATGCGCCGAAACCGCGATCCGTATCGGCGGCGCCGCCGCGGTAGAGGGCCAAAAGTTCGTCGACGATGCCGTCGAGCCCCTCGGGCACCGGCGTGTGCCGGGCCCAGTTCCACCCGGCACCCTCCAACTCGTCGAGCAACTCTTCCCACTCCCGCCCCAGGCCGAGGGTTTCGCCGAAGCGCGCGCGGGTCGGCGGATCCACGCGGAAGGGCCCGTGGGGGCGGTAGGTGTGAAAGAACAGGAACAGGGGCCGTGGATCCCCGTGGGCGAGCAGCGCGGCGAGGCGCTCGAGCCCCAGGTCCAAACGCCCCCACTCGCGCTCCTCCAGGAAAAACTCAAAACCCTGCTCGATGCCGAAGGCGCGGCTGACGTAGCCGGCGTCCGTCAGCGCGACGGTTCGGTACCCGAGGGCAGCCAAACGCGCCGCCAGGGTCGGGGCCTCGGGCGCCAGGCGCGCGCTGCGGTGCAAGGCGCCGTGTTCGGTGGGCTGCAAGCCGGTGAATAGGCTGGCGTGGGCCGGCAGGGTCCAGGAGGAAGGCGACCAGGCCCGTTCGAAACGCGTGGCGCGGCTGGCGAAGGTGTCCAGGTGAGGGGTCAAGGACAAGTCGCCCACGGTTTGGCCGACCAGGTCGTCGCGGAAGGTGTCGGCCAAGAAGATCGCCAGGTCCGCTGGCGGCGACGAAGGTGACCGCCGGGGCTCGATGCGCGCCGCGCCGAAGACACTGCGCGCCGGATCCCCTTCCACCGCGAGCGCCAGGCGACCGGCGCGGGAGGGCAGCTCGATGCTGACCGGCAACCAGGCCGGCGAAGTGTCCACGAGGGTCAGCTCCCAGCTTCCCAGGGGTTCGCCGTCGAACAACGCGAAAAAACGGACCCTGGCGGGATCGGCCTCGGAGGGCAGCGCTTCGGCGGCGAGCACCGCGTGCAGGATGCGCTCCGAACCCGCGGGCAAATCGTGTTCCCATTGCTCGCCCGGCCAAATCGGAAGCCCCACCAGGTGCAGCGGTCCGAGGGAACTCCACCACTGGTTGCCGTCGAAACGCCCGCGCGATAGTTCGATGCGCAGCTCCAGGGGACCGGGCGGCCGCTCCGCCCCCGGCTCGACCAGGGTCAGGGTGTCCTCCAGCAGGGCGAAGGAGCGCAGCGCCAAGAGGGAGTCGAGCAGGATGCCGCCGCCCGCCGTCAGGGCCAGGGCCTCCACGTGTCGCCAGCGGCGCGGATCGTCCGGATCGAGGGGGGTGAGCACCGGCGCCGGCTCATCCGCGTCGATCGCCTGGCGCAGGGCGAAGGCGGGGTGCGTCGCGACGAAGACTCCCGGCAAGGGGCCCGGTTGAAAGTCCTCAGGTTCGAGCACGAGCCGCACCCAAGGGGTGGTGTCCTCGAACTGGATGCGCAGGGCGGAAGGGGGGCCGTCGGCCTGGGTGTCGGAGTCGACCGTTGCCTCCGCTGGCGCTTCGGCGACCTGGACCAGGTCCGCGAGATCGAAGCGCGGCGCCAGATCGATGGTCGACTCCTTGGGCCGACAAGCCGCCACCGATACGGCGACAAACGCCAAGAGGACCCCGACCCGGACTCGCCCCACGCGCCCCAAGATACGCTCCCCTCGCCCTCCAAAGGGTGGGTGGGGACGGTGCCAGGCTCCAACTCCTCCCCCCCCTCTCCGGTAACGACCCGGCGTCCGCCGGGTCGTTACCGGAGAGG
>JBJHAV010000120.1:0-11216 GCA_050480685.1 Planctomycetaceae bacterium
GTCCGGGAAGGTCGCACGGCGCTGATCGTGCTCCTGCTCGCCCTAGTGGCCAGGCTGCCCTACAACGTGCTGGTCGGCTTCGACACGGGGCCCAGGCCGAGTTTCGGGGGCCAGGACGTGCTCGACTACCAGACCCTAGCCCTGAGTCTGGCCCGGGAAGGGCGTTTTGAGCTCGAACCCGGCGTCCCCAGCGCCTTCCGCGCGCCGGGCCTGCCCCTGGCGCTGGCGGGCCTCTATCGGCTCTTCGGCGAGGAGCCTGCGGCAGCGCGGTGGATGCAGATTTTCGCCGGCGCACTCTCGGCGCTGGTGCTCCTGCGCCTGGCGCGCGCCTTGGGTTTTGCCCCCCAAGGAGCCTTCCTAGCCGCCCTCGCTTTCGCGTTGCTGCCGCTCAACGTCATCTACTGCGGCTCGTTCCTGTCGGAACCGCTGGCGACGCTGATGCTGCTGTGTTTTGCCTTGGCCGGAGTCCATGCGCTCGGCGCCCGGAACGCGGGCTCCCAGGTGTTCTGGGCCGCGCTGGCCGGACTCGCCATGGGCGCGGGCACCTTGGTGCGCTCGCCGGGAATCTTTGTGCTGCCGATCTTCGCCGCCCTGGTGGTGGTGGGCAGTGGGCGCACGTATGGGCACCGGGCCCGGGTGGCGCTGGTCTTTTTGGCCGCGGCCGCCCTTTGCCTCGCGCCCTGGGCGGTGCGCAACGCCCGTGTGCTCGATCAACCGACCCTGATCGCCAGCAATGGCGGCAGCACCTTTTGGGGCTCCAACAACGCCGTAGTCGCGGACCCAAAGAGTCCCGACTGGGGTTCTTGGGTGCCCACCGGCAGCTTGGGCGACACGAAAGCCTTGGAGGTTTCGATCCTGCCCGGGGAAGTCGAGCGGGATCGGCGCGAGTTCGAGCTGGGGGTCGCCTTCCTGCGGGAGCACCCCGGTGCTTGGGCGCCGCTGCTCGCGGGCAAACTGGTGCGCATCTTCCGGCCGCCCCAGAGCGAGAACACGGGCTTCCGGCGGCTGGTGTTCGTCTCCCAAACAGTGCTGTTGCCCCTGGCGCTCCTCGGCATGATCGCGGCCCGCAGGCGCTGGACCCACCGCGACCGCTTGACACCGGTCGATGCGGTACTTTTCGCCTACCTGGCGACGACGCTGATCTTCTACACCTCCGAGCGCTTTCGCGCCCCGGTGGAGCCCTTCCTGGTGCTCTACGCGCTGCTTTGGCTCTCCGCGCGCTTCGCGCCGGTGCGGCGGGCTTGAGCGGCCCGCCGCACCGCCGCGGCGCGAATCACAAAAGCCCGAAGAGCTGCTGCACCACGGCCAAAAGCGCCGCGCGGTTGCCCAAGTTGGCTGTGCCGGGACCCGTCACTGCCCCGTAGAGCTCCTTGCCGGCCATTTCCTGGGCTCGCTCCAAGAACAGCGTGTCGCCCGTCAGGCGATAGCCGTAGCCCAAGGCCGACCAGGTCTGGTACGTGTTGATCGAGTCGATCTTGCCGTCCGCGGGCTGCTGCGACGCGGTGCAAAAAACCGGGAGCGCGATGTCCGTGGGGCCGACCGCGTACAGGTTCATGGGGCCCTTGAGGGTCGGGCTCCATTGGATACCGCCGATCATGGCCCGCAGACTTTCGACGAGTGCGTCGCGTGCCATGGCCGCGTGGCTCGGGCTCAGGCCGGCAAACACCGTCTCGTAGAGCCCCAAAAGCATGTTTTGAACGATGGCGTCCTCGGCGGTCTGGGCGACCCGGTAGGCCCCCTCCAACCACTTGCCCTGCAAAGCCGCATGGATGTGGCCGTTGCAGGGGATTTGGGCGGAGCGGACCATGGTCATCACGTCCGCGAACCAACCCAACGTCATGGCGCGCCAGTCCTCGTCCGCCAGGGCGAAGTGGGCGGCGGCCGTGTCGAGGCCCCACGCTTCACCGCGGCCGAAGGGAAAACCCTTGCCGGGGTTTTGGGCGACGAACTCCTGGGCGTACAGCAAACCGGTGGGATCCTTGTAGCCCCACTGGCCGTTCAGGAACGAGTGGTAGGAGAGCCGGAAGAGCTCCGTCTGCATCCACAGGTCGTCCTTGGCGAGACTGTCATTGCCGGCCCAAACCAGCACCTTGGCGTTGCGTGTGTAGCGGATCAGGTGCTGCAAACCGTGGGGTTGGAAGGAGAGCAACTCGTCCTGATAGGCGGGTTCGAGCCCCTTCTGGACCACCGCTTCCACCTGGAAGGTCGGCGCCTGGGACCACCCCATGGGGTCTTGCCCGCCCCCTTGCAGCCCCATGTAGAAGCTGAAGAGGAAGGTTTTGTCCCCGACCGTCTGCACCCAATCCTCCAGCCGGGTCGGACGCCCGTCGTAGCGGAAAAACGCGCGCGGCTGGCGGTCCGTGTTGGCCCGATGGCGAAGCTGGTAGGTGCGGTAGCCCGTGCGCGATGCGGCTTCGACGACCGCCACCCCATCCACCAGCACGATTTCGTCGCCGCCCGTCATGCCCCCGTAGGAAACCCCGTGGGGGTGAGCCCAACCGAGCCTGGGGACCGTCAGGGGCAGGCCGCCGCTGCTGATGCCTTGGCTGAAGGGCCCGTGGAGGGTGTCGAACTCGGCCTCTAGCTGCGCCGCCAGTTGGGCACCATCCACGTGCTCCAGGTGGGGCAGTTGGAAACTTTGGGGGAACCAGCGGGCAGTGCTCGGATTCCACCAGGAGTACAGCGGTTGGCCGCCCGCGTTGACTCCGCGGGTGGCGAAACCCAGACCCTGTTGTTCCAGAAGAGCCCGCGCGCGGGGCAGGGCGGGCAAAGGGGCGATCGCCAGTCGGCGGTGGAACTGACCGTGGGGCGGCATCACGTGCATGCTGCCGTCGGGGTTGCGCTCCACCAGCGCCCAGACCAACTGATTGCCCTCCAGGCCCGAAGTGCCGACCCCGGGGTGCTCAAAGGCCTGCAGAACCGCGTACCCGGCGGGCACGCGCAGCTCCAGTTGTTTGAAGTACACCCGCCCCAAGGGGTCGTCCTGGTTCGTGCTCTTGTCCGCGCCGTCGTGGCCGTTGTGGATGCGCAGGTCCAGGGTCACGACCGGCTCACCGCTCCACGTGCCCAGGTAGGCGTGCGCGCCAAAGAGGTGCGGCAGCGTGCCGCCCGGTCCGTCCTGCTGGACCACCGGCCGCAAACTGGCGTGTCCACGCACTTGCGCGTGGTGATGGCCGTGCTTGAGTACGGCGTAGTGGCTTGCCGGATCGAGCAGATCAAGCTCGTAGCGGTGGTCGAACACGTCCCGCGCGGCGAGCACCAGGCGCCCCGGTTGGGTCAAGAGTTCGGTCACGGCCGGCGGAAGGTCGAGGGGACCCTGGACCAGGGCCGTGCGCGCATCGCTGGGCACCGGCGGGGCGGGAGGGCCTTCGGCCAGGTGAACGATGGAAAACTCGCGCAGCTCGCCGGGGGTGCTCCCCGCCGGACGAGGCACGCGAGCGATCACCTCGACCACATCGGCCCCGTCCTGGAAACGGGGGTATCGGCTGACCACTTCCACCTGTGCGGGAACCGCGCGGCCGGGCACAACTTCCACACCGAGCCGCAGGCTGGAAGATTGTTTCAGGAACGAGCCCTTGGGCAGCGGCACGGTGCCGCGCAGCACGAAGTGCGGACCGCTCGGCAGCTCCGCACGCAGACGCGCGAGGGTCGCACCCGAGGTTACTGGGGTCAGGGTCTGTCCATCGCCCCAAAGGCTCGGCCAGAGCTGGGGATGCCCAGCCAGCCGGCGGCGCAAGGCGGCCGGATCGTGGTCCGGGTGGATGGCCCCTGCCTGAGCTGCGGCCGGCTTCGCTGAAGCGTTGGAAACCGAGGCGCTTAAGGGCGTTTGGGGGCCGAGGAGCAGCCATCCCAGGGCGAACAGCGCACTGGACACAAGGGTGCCAGGGACGCGGCGGAGGCAGAGCATGGACGGGGGGACATGGGCGTGGAGCGGCGCCGGGGGCGTGGCGCGCGCGGGGCGAAGGACGGTTCGCGGCGCGGGAAAAAAGCGCAACGAAGGGCGAAGCCGAGCCGCCAAGCGGCCACTTCGGGGGGAAAGGAGATAGCAAATCAGGCTTCGGCAAGCACGGTCGTACTCGATTCGAACGCCGCATTCGTCCCGTCACGTGCTCCGTACAGGCCGTGTGTTGCCGGCGGACGTGAGAGCGAAGGCGGATGCCGAGCCGCGCGGAGCCGAACCCCGATCGGGCGCATGGACCCATCCTCGGCCCGGCTCGGTTCCCTGAAACCGTCTGGATTTTCGGCTGACGATGCGCGAGTGGGACTCCGCGCGAGGTGCAGCCCCCCCTACGGCATCGGCCGAGGAGACGACCGAATCAACGCACGGCCCATTCGCGAGCCATGACACGACGCCGCCTTTCGACACCCAGGTCGATTGCACGGGAGTGCACCTGCCGGAGGCGGGGAGAAGCGCGCATCGCCCCCACGAAAGCTTCACCCGGATTTGCTGAGACCCGGGCGAAGCTTCGGACTAGTTCTCGCTTCGATTGGGCGAAGCGCCCCGGCCGCTACAGCAGCCCATTCAGGCGTTGCACCACCGCGAGCACACCCGCGCGGTTCTCAAGATTCGCCGTTCCGGCCCCATGCAGGAAGCTGAGCAGGTCGGATCCGGCCATCTCCGCCGCGCGCTGCAGGAAGAAGGGATCGCCGGTGACCTGGTACCCGTAGCCGAAGGCGCTCCAGGTCTGGAAGTTGTTGATCATCGTGCCCTTGCCGTCCGCGGGCTGCTGGGCCCAGGTGCAGAAAACAGGGGCGCTGATCTCCACCGGACCCACCGCGTAGAGGCTCATGGGCCCCTTGAGGGTCGGATGCCACTGGATGCCGCCGATCATGGCCTGGAGGCTGTCGGCCAGTGCATCCCGAGCCATGGCCGCATGGGCGGGGCTGTCCCCCTGCAACACCGTGTGGTAGATCGAGAGCAGAGTGTTGTGCACGATCGCATCCTCGGCGGTCTGCGCGGCCCGGTACTTGCCGTCCAGCCACTTGGGCTGGTAGGCCACGTGGATGTGCCCATTGCACGGGATCTGGGCATCGCGCAGCATTTGGACCACGTCCCGCAGCCAGGGCCGAGCCAGGGCTCGCCAGTCGTCGTCCGCGAAGGCAAAGTGCGCAATGGCGGCGTCCAGTCCCCAGGACTCACCTCGACCGAAGGGAAAACCCTTGGCCGGGTTGGCGCTGACGAAGTCCAGCGCGAAGCGCATACCCGTGGGGTCCTTGTAGCCCCACTGACCGTTCAAGTAGGGGTGGTAGGAGAGCCGGAAGAGCTCGGCCTGCATCCACAGATCGTCCTTCGCCAGGCTGTCGTTGCCGGCCCAAGCGAGCACCTTGGCGTTGCGTGTGTAGCGGATCAGGTGCTGCAGGTCGTGGGGCTGGAAGGAGAGCAACTGGGCCTGGTAGGCCGGCTCGAGGCCCTGGGCTTGAACCGCCGCCACCTGGAACGTGGGCGCCTGGGACCAGCCCATGGGATCCTGCCCGCCCCCTTGCAGCCCCATGTAGAAGCTGAACAGGAACGGATTGCCGGTGAAGGTCTGAATCCAATCCTCCAGCCGCGTCGGCCGCCCGTCGTAGCGGAAGAAGGCACGCGGTTGACGGTCGGTGTTGGCGCGGTGGCGTAGCTGGTAGGCGCGATAGCCCGCCAGGGAAGCGACCTCGAGCATGCTGATGCCGTCGACGAGCACGATCTCGTCGCCGCCGGTCATGCCGCCGTAGGAAACACCGTGGGGGTGGGCCCAACCCAAACGCGCGGCGGAGAAGGGCAATCCGCCGGTCGAGGTGCCCGCCGAGAAGGGGCCCTGCAGGGTATTCAGATGTCCCTGGAGCTGCGCCTCCAGGGTCGCCCGCGGAATGTGCGCGAGGCTCGGCAGTTGGAAACGCTGGGGGAACCAACGGGCCGTGCCCAGGTTCCACCAGGAGTACAGCGGGAACCCTTCGGGATTGTTGCCGCGGCGGGCAAAACCGAGTCCCGCTTGGTCCAGGAGCGCCCGGGCCCTATCGGCCACGGCCGTGGGCGCGATGGCCAAACGGCGGTGGAACTGCCCGTGGGGAGCCATCACGTGCAGGCTGCCGTCGGGATTGGGATCCACGATGCGCCAGCGCAGCATGCCGCCGCCGGTCTGGGTCGATCCGGTCAGCGGATTGTCGAAGGCCTGCAGCACCGTGAACCCTTGGGGCACACGCAGCTCCAGGTGACGAAAGTAGACGCGCCCGAGGGGGTCGTCGCTGGTGGTCGTCTTGTCGGCCCCGTCGTGTCCGTTGTGGATGCGTAGGTCGAGGGTCACCACGGGTTCGCCGGACCAGGTGCCCAGGTAGGAGTGCACACCAAAAAAGTGCGCCAGGGTGCCCTGGTTGCCCCCGGTGGGGGAGACGGGCATCAAGGAACCATGGCTGCGCAGTTGGGCGTGGTGGAAGCCGTGTTTGAGCAGTTGGTGGTGACTCGCGGAACCGAGCAGGTCCAGGCGGTATTCGTGCTGAAACACGTCCCGCGCGACCACCTGGATGTTCGAGGGAGACGAAAGCAGAGTCGCCACCGCACCCGGCAGGTCGAGCGGGCCCTGCAGAAGTCCGTCGCGGGGATCCGCCGGCTGCGCGGCGGCGGGCACCTGCCCCTCGAGCACGACCACCGGGAACTCCACGGAACTGCCGGTTTCCACTCCGGCGGGGCGCGGCAATCTCGCGAGCACCTCGATCACGTCGGCGCCGTCCTGGGCGCGCGGGTAGCGGCTGACGATCTCCACCTGGGCTGGGACCGCCGTGCCGGGCTCCAGTTCGATGCCCAGGGCGAGCGGGCCCGCGGAACCGCCATGCACACCCTTCGGCAGCGGCAACGTCCCGCGCAGCACGAAGTGTTCGCCCTCCGGGATGGCCACCTCCAGGCGCGCCAACTGGCTGCCCGCGCCGGTGGGGGGCAAAACCACCCCGTCGCCGCTCAGATCGAGGCTCGTGCTCTCGCCGCCGAAGGGCGCGCAGGCGGTCAAGAGCGTGAAGAGCACGGCTCCGAGGAACGCACCCAGGGCCAAGGCCCTCGGTTCGCTCCCCAGGGGCTCCCGCAGTTCCGCGCCGTTCGGTTGCCCCGTCTTTCCCCGCTCGCTGATGCGCGCAGACATCCGTTCATCCCCTGCCCCGGTCCAAAGGCCCGGAGCGTTGGGCGAGCAGCACCCGCGCCGGTGCCCGAGTGACATGCGACCCGCCGCCGAAACGGCGCGCCGCATCCCCCGGGCAGTCCGATCGGGAACCTTCCCGCCTGCCTCGTGTGTCGGAGGGCCGACAGCCGCACCCCCACGGCGCGACCGGACCATCCGTCCCCAGGGCAGTGGAATCGGCGTCCCTCTCCGCCCCGCTCAAGGCGAGCCCGGTAAATCCTTCGGTCCGGCCTGGCGGCAGCGCTCCAGGGTCCAGTCCGGGTCGGTCTCATAGCCCAGGCGCAAAAGAAGCCCGTTCCAGCGCGCCTTGAAGGCCTCCACGTGCCTGGCGTCGAAGTGGTTGCGCCAATCGCCCCCTTCGCCCTTGCGGTAGTGGCTCTTGACGTCTTCCTTGCCTTTGGTGCGCCCCTTGGTGAACTTTTCGAAGCGGTGGTCCCAGACGGCACCCAGGACACGTTCGCCCGGAAGCTGGGCCATCGGGCAGCGCAGGGGCTGCAGACCGCCCGAGCGCCGGTTGGTGATGTTCAGCACCGCGCGCACTAGGTAGGGCAGCCAGCGCACCTTGTTGTAATGACTTTCGTCCAAGACACCGAGGAAGCGGAAGACCTCCAAAAAGCCCTTGTAGGGGTCCTTGGTGAAGGTCTCCTGCTGCAACTCCAGCACGTCCGCGCGGCCGTAGTCCCAACCGTCCATCTGGGTCAGGAACTGGGCGCTGAACTCCAGCTCCAAGTGCAGACCCTGGGTTTTGTCGAGCCCCTGGAGCGCCTGGCGGTGCGGGATCAGCTCCGGCCAGGCGTGGGTCGGATGGCTGTGCAGGTGGGAGAAGTAGGCCGAAACCACCAGGTCGCGCGGGTCGCGCACCAGGTGGAAACCGCGCAGGGGCGGCAGGCCCGCAAGCTGAGCGGCATCGGCGTTGACGTAAGAAACCCAGTCGATGCGCTCCCGGGCCAGGTGTCCCGCCAGGTCCCCGCCGAACTGCTTGGTGTCGTAGAGGTAGGCGGTGCGCCAGCCGGCGTCGGCCGCCAGGGACTCGGCCACCGTGTGGACCCAGGTCGAGGCGCACTTGTGGTGGCCGAAGAAGGCCAGCAGCGGGCGGGGAGAGCTCATCGGGAGGGCAGTCTAACGAGCGAGTGCAGCAGCTCCTCCACGGAGCGTGCGGCCTGCTCCCAGGAGTAGTGCTCGACCGCCGTGCGCCGACCGGCCGCGGCCAGTCGCCCGGCGAGCTCCCGATCCTCCATCAACCGCAGGCAGGCCCGGGCCAGACCGGCGGCGTCGGAGGCGATCAGCAGGTTTTCCCCATCCGTCGCCCGCAGGCCCCCCAGGCTGATCGGCGTGGCCACCACGGGCACACCCAGGGCCCAGGCTTGCAGCAGCTTGTTCTTGAGCCCGGCGCCGCCGATCAGGGGACAGACGAAGGCGGCGGCGGCGCGCACGTGCGGACGCACGTCGTCCACAAATCCCGTCACGGTCACACCACCCGGACCCTGGGAGCCGCCCAGGGCGAGCACCTCGGGCAATGGATCGCGGCCGACGATCGCCAGCCGGGTCCGCGGCCGCTCCCGGCGCACCAGCGGCAGCACCTCTCGGCAGAAGTAGACCATGCCCTCGGCGTTGGGCACGTGCATCATCGCACCTTCGAAGACCAGGAGGTCCGGATCGATGGTCGCGCTCGGATCGGGGCTGTAGTGTTCGACGTCGACGCCGTTGGGAATCACCTGGGTGCGGCAGCCCGGCACCAGGCGCCCGGTGATGCGGGCGTCTTGCTCGGAGACAAAGAGGCAGCGCTCGGCGCGTGGAAAAAATCGCCGCTCGAAGCGCACCACACGCACCAGACGCGAAAAATTGCGCGGGGTCGGCCGGGCCCGCAGGTCCAGCCAGGCTTCCCGCGCGCCCTCGTCGACCACGTCCGCCAGGAGAGGCACCGGTCGCTTCCCTCCGGCAATGCCAAGGGCGTGGGGCAACATGCGCCAGCCCACGCTCCAAACCACGTCGGGGCGGAAGGCCTCGGCTTCGCGCTCGACGGCGGCGCGAACCTGTGGGTCCAGGTCGTGCAGGTGCTCCGGCGAAAACACGTTCACGATCCGGGCAAGCGTTCCCATGGCGGGGGGGGAGCGCAGGGGCAGCACGGCCAGGCCCTCCAAACCCTCCCGCAGGGTTCCGTCGATCGAGCCCGGATCGAGGGAGACCAGCCGAATCGTGTGCCGAGGGCCCAGGTGCCGCAGGTAGTGGACGACCCGCAGGTTGTAGCCGTCGTGGGCCGGCAGAGGCAGCTTCTGCGTCAGCAGCAGGATCCGCATGGCGCGGGAGTGTAGCCGCTGCGCCCGCCGCGGTGATCCATGTGGGGACCGGCGAGGTCGACGCGTCCCGCCCCTCTCTCGCGGCGCCGCCCCGAACCCTGGCACCGAACCCCGGCGCGGGGCGGCCCGCCGCACCGCGCGGGCGCGAAAGGGCGCGGCGGGGATCAATCGAGGATGGCGCCCGGCCCCTGCCCGCTGAAGTCCCGCGGGGTGCGGTCGAGGGTCAAGCGGAAGGCGCCCTGGCGAACGATGCGGCGCAGCACGATGTCGACCAGGGTGGTCTCGTCGGGGCGCAGCAGGCGCTCCAGGTTCTCCCCGCTGGCCGAAAGCGCGGCGCCCAGATAGTGCACCAAACCCTTTTCCGGCCGAGCCGCGATTCGCAGACCCAGTTGGCCCACACCCTCGAGTGCGTCGCGCACCCTGCGTCGTTTGCCCGCCTGCTCGGACCAAACGATCTTGGAGCCGGCCATGACGTCGTAGTTCACGTAGTAGGTCACGGCCCCGCGGTCCCGGGCGTTGCGCTGGCGATCCACGAAAAAACCGCGGGGGAGCTTGTTCGGATCGCCGCGTTTGCCCGTGAGCAGGAAGTCGAAGTCCGAGACCACATGGCCGTGGTCGTCGCGCAAGCGCAGAACGACCATGGCGTGGCGGTCGCGGATCACATCCCGCGAAGAAAGCAAAAAGCGGTCGATGCGCTCGACCTGTTCTTTTTCGCGGACCTCGGCGTTTTGCTGCTCGAAGGTATCGCGCACGGCAGCGTAGTCCGCGGCGGTGCGCACACGCAGGCAAGCGCTGATGCGCTGCACGGTCGGATGGCGATCGTCCTTGTCGCGGATGCTGCGCAGGATGCCCAGGTCCTCGCCCGAGTGGGATCGCCCGGGGACCAAAGCAAAAGCCGTGGGCGAGGCGATGGCGTGCTCCACCAGGTTCAAGCGCAGGGTTTCCGGTTCGCTCTCCTCACCCGCGCGGGGGGCGGTCTGCTCCAGGCGCAGGTAGGTGGCGTTGAGGTTCGCCGCGGCCACCCGCACGACTCCGTCGGAGCCGTTTTCCCCCGTGTAGGAGTTGAGGTTGTCGTAGAGCTTGCGATCGATGACTTGGCCGGTCAGTACGCAGGGGAACACCGGAGGGTCGATCCGACTTGGGTCCGAACCGCCGCGCACCCAGGACACATTGAGATCCCAGCTCTCCGGGCTGCCGAGTTCGAGCCAATCGAGCACCCCTTGCCCCGGTTCCACGCCCTGGAACCAGGTTTTGATGCGCGAGAGCCGCCCCTTGCCCAGTTGCGCCAAGGCCGAACCGAAGTTCGCGGGCGCCAACATGACCAGGTGGCTCATGGGGCACGGTCGGCCCTGCGCGGCGTAGTGCCGTTGCCACCAGTCGCGCACCACGGGGCCGCCCGTGGAGTGGGTGATGCAAGCGAAGCGCCGACCTTTCGCAAGCACGGCTCCGAGTTCCTCACGCAGGGCCGCTTCGAAGGCCCGGGAAAGGTCCTCCAGGCGCACTTCGTCGCGAAAGCTGACGTACTTGCCCAGCCAGATGTTTCGGACATCCAGTTCGGGCAATCGCCCGGCACGGGCCTCGCGCTCCAGACGTGCCGGCAGTTCCCCGTAGGTGTCCGTGTGCCGGACACTCCAGCCGTGCACCAACACGACGATCATGCGTTCGCTCAAACTCGCCTCCCCCTTGCCGCCCCCGGCGAACCTCCGCCCGGGACACCCTCGATGTTAGGGGCGGCGAGCAGTGCCGCCAAACGGAGGCCGGCCGCGGCCGTCCCGGCTCG
>JBJHAV010000121.1:0-10626 GCA_050480685.1 Planctomycetaceae bacterium
GGACGAGCCGGCCGCCGACGACGAGGCCCCCCGTTCCCAGGGGTACGCGGTGCTCGACGCGCGCACGGGCGAACACCTGAGCGGCGTCCTGCTCTACCCCTACGGCGGTTGGGATCCGCCCGCCGACCCGCCGCTCCAGCGCCACCTGGCCCTGCCCGCTCTGGTGGCGGAGAGGCGTGTCGGCCCCCTGTCCGAGCCCCTGACGTCGCCCTTCCCGGAAGAGCTGCTGTTCGGCAGGGCGGCCTTCGTGGTGGTGCCCGGGTACGTGCCCGGACGGCTCGGGGAAGCCCCCGACCTGGGGTTGGTGCGTGTCGCCCGGCTGGAGCCCGAGGCCGGAATCGACGTCCAGGTACCGCTCTTTTCGGATCGCGAGGAGAACTTCCGCGACCTGTGGGTCGAGCTGCGCGCCGAGCCTTCCTGGGACGGTGGGCCCCCGGACCACCTCATCGCCCTGGAGACCCAGCGGGGCGGTGGTGCCGGCGCCGCGGTGCGCGCGGCGGGCCGGACCCGCGGGCTCGTTCCGGCGGAGTACCACGTCCAATTGGTGGGGGACGGCCGGACCCTGCGCGGCATGCTCCTCAACCTGCCGATCGGCGGGCACACGCGCTACACCGGCGGCCAGGTGGTGGCGCAGCGCGACTGGGAGCGCCAGGCGCAGTTTCTCCACGCTGCCTTGGGCGCCCGTGAGCGCGGCCGGCGGTCGGCTCGCGGCGCATCGGAGGAGTCACCCTTCCGGCTGGAGTGGTTCGAGGCCTCCGGCGCGCGCCAAACCGCGGTCGAGTCCACCTCCCAGGACGAAGAGGTGGTCCCCCGGGCCAGGGTCCTGCGCCTGGACCTGCTCGGGAGCTTCTCCATGGCCGCCCCGCTGGGGCAGGCAGCTCCCAGGTCACCGCGCCTTGACGGCCGGCCCTTGCGCTGGCCCCCGATCCGCCTGGAAGCGCCCCTGCCCCCGATCGAATGGCGCGCGCGGCCCATGCTGGAAGGATCGATCGCCGGCCCTTGGGATTGGGCCGAGCCTTTCCCGTTTTCCGGCACCACCGCCGCGGTGACCCTCGACTCCCAGTGGTGTTCCTCCCTGGCGCTCCAGGTCAAACACGCGGACGGCCACTGGCACTCCCTGCGCCTCCCGAAGCCCACCGAGGACCGCGAGCCCCTGCGGCTCGAACTGGGGCGTCCCGAGTACGTCTTCGTGGAGCTCGTCGCCTTCGGCGAACCCTCGCCCATGCCCGAGTGGTGGTGGCGCGGGGTCCGCACCCGGGGCCCGGGCAGGCTGGAAGCCACGGTCCCGGCGAGCTTTTCCGGCGTGGCCGCCCTGGGGCCCCTCGGGCCGGTGCGGGCGTCGGCCGACCTGCGGCTCCCGATGGAGCTCTCCGGCGGCATCGAGCTGATTTTCCCGCCTCCCCCCGGCGCCGGGTCCCCGCTGCGCATCCACTTCCCGGCGGATCTCTCCCCGACCGAAGGCCGCGTGGATCTGACCCCTTGGATGGAGCGGGGGGCTGCCCCGCGCGGCTTCTGGCGCTGAGACACCTCCGGGGCGGGCCGATCGGAGCGGGACGGCGGCCCGGCTGGTATGGTCGAAACCCGGCGCCTTCGGTCCGCGGTTCCCGATGCCCTCGTCCGAGCCCTCTCCTCGAATGCCCCGGCCGACCCTCGGCCCCAGGGAGCCCGCCGCCCCACCGGAGGCCGCGGGCGGTGCGGTTTCAGGCCCGCGGGAGCTCCCCACAGCCCCGGCCGAGGAGGAGAGCGAAAAACGCGCCGCCGAGGATCGCGAGCGGGTGCGCGCGCTGCTTGCCGGCGATCCCGGAGCGCGGGCCTGGGTCGAGGGGGAGCTGGCCCGGGTGCCGCGCCTGGCCGGCTGGCTCAACGGGCGCATGGGGCGGCCCTTGGGGGAGGCCGAGCTGCTCGATTTGTCCCAGGACGCGGTCCTCGTGATCTGGAGGAAACTGCCGGGCTTCGAGGGACGCTCTCCCCTTGCGGCTTGGGCGTTCCAGGTCGTGCGCTTCGAATTCCTGAACGCCGTCAGGCGCCGCCGCCGCGCGCGGCCGCGGGTGGCGGGGGAAGGCCCCGAAGCGCTCGAACAGATCGCGGCCCCCGCGGATGAATCCTTGGCTGAAGACGAAAAAGAAGGCCTGCTCGCGGCCCTGCAGCACCTGGAGGACGAAAAGCGCCAGGTGATCGAACTCAAGCACTTCCAGGCGCTGACCTTCCGACAGGTGGGGGAGCGGCTCGGTATCCCGGAGAACACCGCGCGCACGCGCTACTACCGGGGCCTGAGGCGTCTCAAGGCTTTGCTCGACGTGGAGCCGACGGCGGCCGATTCCTCGCCATCGGGCGGGTCGCCGGAGCGCGCGGGAGAGGAGAACCATGGGAACCACACTGGACTGGGTCCTCGGCCCTTGGATCCCGGTGGATCCCGGGCGAACTGGAGAGATGCTTCGGCGGAGAATGACGGGGGAGATGCTGGATCCCGCTGACGAACGGCTCCTGGAGGCATGGATCGATGGCAGCGCGGACCCGGACGACGTCCGGCGCAGGCGCTCCACGTCCGTGGCCTTTGCCCGCGAACTGGCGGCGCTCGAAGCCCTCGAAGGGCGGCTCGACGCCCTTGGGGACGATCTGCGCGGGGCGGTGCTCGCCGATCTGCCCGCCGCCGCCGCGGATGCGTGGACGGCTTCGGAGGAGGAGCGCAGCCGGGTGCGCGCGTGGTTGGCCGCCGAGCCCCTGCCGGCGGCGGGCGGCGCCCCGCCGCAGCGGATTGCCCAGCGCGGCGATCCCACCTCGACCGGTTTGGGTTGGATCGCCGCCGCCGCCGCCCTGCTCGTGGCCGTGGGCCTGGGCTGGTACGCCCTGGGCGGCGCGAAGCGCACGGAAGCGCCGGTGTACCTGGGCTCGGAGCCCGAGTTTTTTGCGCCGCGGCTCGAGGGGGACGGGTCGTGGCACCTCTCCTGGAGTTTTCCGCTGGCGGCCGACGGCTGGTACGAAGCCAGCTTGATCGATCCCGAGGGTGGAGCGGTTTTGCTCGGTCCACGGCGGCTCTCGGAGGGCCGCTGGGTACTGCTCGCCGAAGAGCGCCGCGCGCTGCCCGCGGCGGTCGAACTCGAAGTGCGTGTGCGCTCGAGCGGCGCCGTGCGGCTCGGGTCCGGCCGGATCGAACTCGCCGTGCCCGGGCCGTGACCGCCGGCGGGCGCGCGCGGGCCCTCGGGGCGTGGCTTTTGTGCCTGGGGCTGATTCCGGCAGCGGACGCCTTTGCAACGCGGGCGGACGGCGACGTGCTGGCGAAGCTCACCACCCTGGCGGAGCAGACCGCCGAGGACGCGCGCGGGGTGGCCGCCGCCTGGGAGCCCCTGGAGGCGAGCCTGGACCTGGAGCCCCCGCGCGCGGCCGAGGAGTTCGCGCGCTACGGGGCCGCGGTGGTGGAACTCGCCGCGGGGCTCGACGCCGATGGGCCGCGTTTTCCCCTCGCCCGGCGGGCCGCGGAGCGACTGCGGGCCGGACCGCCGGGCCTCGATCGGGCGCTCGTGGAGACCGCCGTGGCCGATGCTTGGGCCCGGGCCGGTCGTTTCGCGGAAGCGCTCGACGCGGTTCGCGGGGCGCTCGCGGCGCTGGCGCCGGAGGATGCCCGGGCGGCGGACCTGCGCTGGCGGCTCCGGGCGGATGAAGCGGACTACCTCAGGTTCTTGGGCCGCGCGGGCGAGGCCGACCGGGCGATCGAAGCGCTGCTGGCGGAGCCGCTGCCGGATCCGATCGCCCTGCGGCTCCTCGGCATCCGCGGCCAAGCGCGGCTCGTCGCCGGGGTGCTCGACGCCGCCGCCTCCGATCTCGCCACGGCCGTTGCCCGGGCGCGTGCGGCCCACCGGGCCGGGCTCGTGGACGATGCCGCGCTGGCGGCGGCGCTGCTGCGCTGGGTGACCTTCCTGATCCCCCAAGGGAACTACGCCGAAGCCGAGGAACGCGCGGCCGAAGTGCTGGCCCTTGCCGGTTTGCCGCCGGGCCATGTGGCCATGGCCCACGCCTGCGATGGTTTGGCGCGCATCGAGCGCAGGCGGCGCGAGTGGGCCCGCGATCCGGCGGCGCCCTGGTCGGCACGGGCCGCGCGCGCCGCTTTGACCTCGGCCCTCGAAGGAGTGCCGGCGGGATCGCCCATGGAGGTGCAGGTGCGCTTGGGTTTGGCGGAACTCGATCTGCTCGAAGGACGTGGGGAAGAGGCGCGTGCGCGGCTTGCGGAGCTGCGCGCCGGTGCGGCGCTGCCGCCGGCCCTGGCGGGGGTGGCGGCGACCTTGGAGTTGCGTTTGGCCGCCGAGAGCGGAGCGCCCGCGGAGCGCGCGGCGGCCCTCGACTTCGCGCTCGAAGCTTTGGAAGGACTGCTCGCAGCCTGGGACGCGCAGCCCGTGCGGCCCGGGGGCGTGGGTTTTTTGCACTTTCGCACCCGCCGTGCGCTCCTGGTGGAGGCGATCGGGGCCTTGCTCGAACTGGAGGGGCCCGAGCAGGGTGCGCGGCGGGCCCTCGTTTTGCTGCTCGCCGCCGGCGCGCGCTCCAGCGACGTGCGCCGCTCGGGTCTCGGGGCGGTCGACTACGACACACTGCGCGCGGGTCTGGCGGACGGCGAAGGGTGGATCGTCTACGCGGCTTCGGTGGAGCGCGCCTTCGCTTTCGCGGTCGATCGCGAAGGGGTGCTCGCGGTCGAGTTGGAGCCGGGCCAGGTTTTGGAGGACGCGGCGCGCGCCTTCATGGACGATCTGTTCGATCCGCCCTCCGCGGGCGCGGCGGGGCGGCGACGGGCGGAGCGCCTGGGCGCGGGGGCGCGGCGTTTGGGCGCTGCGCTTTTGCCCGAACCGATCGCCGCGCGGGCGAGCACTTGGCGCACCGTGGCCATCGGCGGCGCCGAACTGGTCGGCGATCCGGCCTTCGCCGCGCTCGATGTGCCCGGCCTCGGCGTGCTCGGCTTGGAACGCGGGCTCGTGCATTGGCCGAGCCCGGCCGGGGTGCTCGCGCGGCGCGCGTCGAAGGACGCGGCGCAGGAGCTTGTGTCCGCGCGGGTGGTGGTGCTGGCCGAACCGCGCCTCGCTGTGGAGCAGGCGCGCGCTTGGCCGAGGCTTTCGCCTTTGCCGCCGCCCGGCGCGGCGAGTGTGGCTCCGCACTTTCGCGGCAGAGGTGTCGAGTGGCTCGCCGGCGAGGTCGCGGGCCGTTCGGCGCTCGCGGAGGCCGCTCCGGCGGCGGCGTGGGTGCTCTTGGCCCACGGTGTGCTCGTGGAGGGCCGCGAGCGGCCGGCGACGTTGTTGCTGGCGCCCTGCGCCGCGAATCCCTCGGGTGAACTCGATGGCGCGGGACTCGAATCCCTGCGGTTGCCGCCGGTTGTGCTGCTCGCCAGTTGCGGAGCGGCCCGCGGCCCGGCGCGCTACGGGGACTCGGCCGCTTCGCACCTGGCGGGAGCGGCGCTCTTCGCCGGCGCCCGGGCGGTGGTGCTCTCGCGCGCGGATCTCGAATACCGCGCGGCGGCCGCTCTGGCGCGCGGATTCCTCGAACGCCTGGCGGAGGGCGACGACGCGGGCTCCGCCCTAAGCGAGGCGCGCCGCCGGCTCGCCGCCCATCCCGACACCGCCGATCCGTTCCACTGGGCGGTCTACGAACTGCACGGCGACGCCCTAACGGCGCCCTTGGTCGCGGGCGGGGTGAAGTTCGACGTGCAGCGCCCTCGGCTTGGCCCGTGGCTTGGTGCTGGGGCGCTGCTCCTGCTCCTCGCCTGCCTGCCCTGGCTGCGCCGACGCCCGCGCGCGGTATCGACCGTCGGCGCAAAGGGACAGGATCCCGGTCAGTTGCCTTGACCCTGACCCTGGCGCACCGGCAGGCGCTTGCCCTCTAGGATCGGCCAGTCGATGATCACCCCGATGTTGATGGACGGCGAAGGGACGCAGGTTTCCTTCGCATTCACCTGGGACCCGTCGAGGGAAAGCTCCATCCAGTCTTCGTCCACCCATGGGTAGAAGGACGTCACGTCCTCCTCGGGTGCCCAGACCACCAGGAACGGCGCGCCAGCGAGTTCGATCTCAGAGCCGTCCATCTGGACCGGACGCAGGGAGATGTAGAACACCGGCAGGGGATCGCCGGACTCGTCGAAGAGCTGCGGCAAGGGTGGGAAGTTTTCGAGCATCACCGCGCGCCGTGTGTGGTCCGGCGCGGGCAGAGCGGGCGCGCAGGGCGGCCCGGAGGGCGGAGTCACCGCCGGTAGGGAGGTGTAGGGCAAGAATGCCAGCACCACCGGAGTTGGCTCCGCCAGGCAAATGCCGCCCGCGTCGGTGGTGCAAGGCGCCTGGTAGACGCGCACTTCCAAGTGCGTGATCGGCTCTTCGTCCGGCAAGAGATCCGGCAGGTCGAGTACCAGGTCGAGCCTGGCCCAAGGCTCGGCGGGCGCGGCGGGTTCACAGTAGTAGTAGAAGGTGTTTTCCCCGCGCGGAACGAGTCCGCTGTTGCCGCACGGGCCCCCGGGCAACTCGGGGAAGGCCGGGTGACCGGCGGCGAAGCTGATCCAGTCCGCCTGGGCCACGGGCAGCACCAAATCGATCGCGCCGTTGCCGTTGAAGTCGCCGGCCACGGGCACCGCCCGCGGCGGTGTTTCTTCGCCCGGAACCTGTTCGTGGAAGGGCAGCACCAGGGAGCTGCTGAGATCGAAGGAAGCGTTTTGCTGTCCCAGCGGCGCGGTTTGCGGCCCGCTGCTTGCGAACACCCTCACGCTGAAGGCTTGGCGGAAGACCAGGGCCAGGTCATCGAAGTCGTCGCCGCCCCGAAGGGGCGCGCCGATGGCCGCTTCCAGGTGCAGTTGCGGCAGCAGCAGCGTCGGCTCCAGCAGGTCTTCACCGACCACCACCAGGACGTGTTGGCCGGACTGCACCGGATGGGGCGTGAACCAGGCGACCGCATCCAGGTGCGGGCCGGAGCCCACCCGGTTGTGGCCGCGCAGCCGCACCAGGTGGTCGTCGTTCATGCTGTGGGCGCGGGAGTGCAGCAGTTGACCGGTGCCGTCGAAGATGCGCAGGCCGAAGGACGTGCCGATCGCCAGTTGTTCCTTGTGACTGTTCGGTCCGGCTTCGTCGTGCCAACGCAGGGCCAGGATCTGCTGGCCGTCCTGGGGCAGCGCGAAGCTGGTCGAAACCCAGGTGCCCGGTTCCGTGCGCGTGGCGATCAGAACGGCGCTCTGGTCGGAGCGGATCGCGGCCACCTGCGGGTTCCCCGTGCCCGCGAAGTCACCCACGGCGACCCGCCGCGCGTCGAGCCAGGCCCCGGTGCCGATGGTTTCCTCCTGGGGTACGTACCCGTCGCCCTGGGGAACGAGGCGCAGAAAAAACGCGCCTTCCTCGCCGACCACCACCAGCCCGTCGACGCCGCCGTCGGGGTCGACCCAGGTGGCCACGTCGTTCGCCGGACGGCCCACGGCCATCTGGCCCGTGTAGACACCCGGCTGGCGCAGGTAGACCGGAGTCGTGCCCCGCACCACGACCGCATCGGTGCGGTCCTTGGAGAAAAAGCGCCCGGCCGTCGAGGGACCGAAGGGGCCCTCCAGTTCGAGTGCCGGGTCGAAGGAATATCCCGCCAGTTGCGCGGCCGGAGGCGGATCGGGCCCGGGCCCGTCGGCCGCGGCGAAGGTGGGGAGAGTCAGAACTGCGCTGAGGATCGTCGTGCGGAGCATGGCCGGTCGGGGTCGCGGTGAGGAGGTCCGACCAGGAAGCGTCCCTGGAGGGCCGACCAGTTTCAGGGCAAGAGTCCCCGAAACCGCCGATGGGCCCGCCGCGGTCCACAGCCGCCCCGAAACGACAGCCGCCCAGGAGGGCGGCCACTCCAAAACGAAGGGCGGGCGGCCGCGTCAGGATCGCGGCCGCCTCGCCGTGGGGGCGCCGGGGGCGCCCCGCGGGGACGCTACCGCCGGGCGGCGGATCCTTCCCTCGGGGGGGAAGCACCGTCCTTGCGGCGGCCCTCGGCCCGGGCCGTCGCGCGGTAGCTCAGAAGGAGCAGGGCGGTCTGTGCCGCCCAGGCGAGGCCCAGCCCCAGGGCCGCCGTCCACAAAAGGTGGGTCATGGCTGGATTGGGTTCTTTCGCATGGGGCCTCGTCGGGTTGCTCCCTTTCTCTAGCTCCATCGACTGGCCCATCCGCGTCCGGTTGCAGGGCTTTTGCCTTTCTCCGGCGCCGGTCCCCCGGCGGGAACGCCGTCCCGGAAGTGGAGCTTGGGACCCGGGGAAACCGGGGCGGCCGGCGGTTGTCCTTGGCCCGTGGAGGGAGTCACGAGACCGCGTTGGCTGCTGCCCCCGGGCAGGGCCAGGGAGCCCGAGGGTGAAACCCTGGGGGAATTGCTGCGCCGTGTGGCCGGGGCCCAGGCCGGGCGGGGGCTGGAGGGGGTGCTCGGCGGGGTCCTGGAGGGGGGGCTGGAGCCAGGCCAGCGCCCCCTGGCCGCCCTGGCACGGGCCCCGGCGGGGGAACTGCAGGCCCGCTTCGGCCTGCCGAAACCGGCGGCGGAGCGCCTGGCGGCGGCCTTCGAGCTCGGTCGGCGGGTGGAGCGGGCCCGGGCCGTGGACCGCCCGGCCCTGCGCAGCGCGGAGCGGGTGCACCGTTTCGTGTTGCCCCTGGTCCGGGGCCTGAGGCGCGAGGTGTTCCTGGCCCTGCTGGTGGATGGGAAACACCGCTGGCAGCGCACGGAGACCGTTTCCCAGGGCACCTTGACCTCCTCCCTGGTGCACCCGCGCGAGGTCTTCGGCGCGGCCATTCGCGAGTCCGCGGCGGCCGTGATCGCCGTCCACAACCATCCCAGCGGCGATCCGGAGCCCAGCCGGGAGGATCTGGAGGTCACCCGGCGCCTGCTCGCCGCCGGGAGGCTCCTGGGGGTGCCCCTGCTCGATCACCTGGTGGTGGGCGGGACCACCTATGTCTCCCTGCGGGATCGCATGGACTTCGGCGCCGACGCTCCTTAGGTCGAAGTACGAGATGAAAGTCTGGACAAACGGGGTTGGTCTCCCCCAATCCCGGCCCCCGGCGGAAAAAGTTGCCGAATCTCACGGAGCCCCGTTCGGTCCGTAGGTTCGGGCGGCTCACACGAGCGGTGGAGAAAGCCAGGCCGCGAGGTCCGACCCTTCACCTCCTTGTTGTGGGTTTGGGACGTGATTAGGGGCCGACGCCCGGGGGGGCGTCGGCCCCGTCTCGTTGGGGGCCGCCCCGCTCGCCGCCGGCGAAAAGGATCGCCGCCAGCAGGGCCGAGCCGGCCTCCGCGGCGGTTTCGATGCGCAGCACGTGGGGCCCCAGGTGCACCCCAGGCGCCCCCAGGCCCTCCAGGATCCGCCGCTCGTCCCCGTCGAAGCCGCCTTCGGGTCCCACGATCAGCCAGGGCCGGGCCGGGGTGCTTCGCCCGGGCACTTGCGCCGCCAGGGCCAGGGCCCACTGGGTGAGTCCCAAAGCCGCGCCCGGCTCCAGGCGCACGGGTGCCGCCCCCTCTTCCAGGCGCTCTGCCAGTTCGGCCGGCCGGGTGGGCGCCCAGAGTTCGGGCAGCCAGGTGCGCCGACTTTGTTTCGCGCCGGCCCGCAGCACCCGCCCCAGGCGTTCGGGCCGCAAGCGCTCGCCCGGCCCGGTCCGGCGGCATTCCAGGGGCACGATCCGCGCCACCCCCAGTTGCACCAGGCGGTCGAGCATGGCTTCGGCCCGGTTGCCCTTGGGCCAGGCGACCGCCACCGTCAGGTGGGGCAGGGGGGCACCGGGCTCCCCCGGCGCGGGGTCGAAACGCGGCGGACCGAGGGCTTCGAGCACCGGCTCCCTGCCGCCGGACCGGCGCCGCGGCGGGCGGGTCTCCCCCGCGGCGCCCGCGATCCGCAAGAGGCGCGACCCGCCCCGCCCGTCCAGGCCCACCAGCCGATCCCCCGGGGCCAGGCGCAGCACGTCCAGGGCGTGGGAGCACTCCTCGGGTTCGAGCCGAGCCGGCTCCACGTGGGCAGCCTCCCGCAGAAAGAAGCGCGGCGGCTCCGGCTCGGTGCTGGCCTCGGGCGTCATGGCCGGATCCTGCTTCCCCGTGAGGTTGCCGGCAAGGGTCGGGGCGGTAGTCTCCTCTCCCGCAGGCTGCTAGCCTGTCAGCGTTCTCGCGCGGCCTTAGGGTCCGCGCGGTCGCCCGGCCTGTCCCCACCGCGCGCGGAGCGCCCTCCGCGTGTTGCCTTCCGCCCGTGCGTCCCCGCGCGCCGGCTCCTCAACGCCCCATGCACGAATCCCTCGCCCTGCGCTTCGAGAGCGGGGAGCGCCGCGGGGAATCGGTCCCGATCCCCGAGTCCGGTCTCACCGTCGGGCGCCGCGCGGAGAACGACCTGGTCCTCGACGATTCCTCCGTTTCCGGAAAACACGCCGTCCTGCGCTGGCAGCGGGGCGGACTCTGGCTGGAGGACCTGGAGAGCACGAACGGAACCCGCGTGGGCGGGCGCGGCGTGGTCAAAACCGAGCTGGCCCAGGGGGATCGGCTGGCCTTTGGCAAGGTCGAGTTCGAGGTGGTCCCGACTTGCTTTGCGCTGGACTTCGAGCGCTGGGCGCGGCGCCTGCACGAAGGCGGTTTTTCCGACCGTGATATCGATGCGTTGCGCGAATCGCTCCGGGCGCTCACTCGCGAGGGC
>JBJHAV010000121.1:10636-11185 GCA_050480685.1 Planctomycetaceae bacterium
GCGGCCAAGACCCCGGTCGCCGCACCCGCGCCGGCCGTGGATCTCGGCGAGGAGCTCGAACTCGAACTGGATGCGCCGATCGCCCCGCGCGCGGCTGCCTCCGCGCCGCGGCCCGCCGCCCGCCCGGCCGCCCGCCCGGCATCGTCGGCCCTGTCCGCCAGCGGACCCGCGGCGGCAGGCGACACCGACGACGGCGACGCCGAGCAGCGTGCCAGGCTGGCCCTCGAACGCCTGGAAGCCTCCGGCGCGCGCCGGGGCAAACCCCTGGTGCTCGCCGCATTCGGGTTGTTGCTGATCGCCGCCGGCGGAGCCGCCTGGTGGGTGTTCCTGCGCCCCGCGGAGGAAGCGGGATCCGCGCGCGCGGCCGCCGCCGTGGTCGCGGAGCCCGGGGATCTGCTCGGGGAAGACCATTCGTTCGAAGCCCCGCGCGGCCGCGAGACCTGGGACGAGCGGGCCGGCCCGGCGCCCTTCGATCGTGATCGCGCTTTTGCCCGTTCGGGGTCCGCGGGTCTCGGCCTCGACGTGGAAACCGGCGAGCGGGCCCTGGCC
>JBJHAV010000122.1:0-11155 GCA_050480685.1 Planctomycetaceae bacterium
CCTTCAACCCACCCTCAAGCCTGAAGGCCCCCTTCTTTCCTCCCTTCTGATCTCCCCTTCTCCGTGCCTCTTGTGGATCTTCTTCTTCTCAGAAAGAACACAGGAGCCACGGAGAAGGGGAGATCAGAAGGGAGAAGAAGGTAAAAGCGGCTACAAAAGCCAGGGAAGAGTCTGCGGCGATTGAAAGCGACCGCTTGGCACGTCCCGCCGAATGCCGGCCTTCCGTGGCGCCACGTTGACCGTGGGAGGCGGCCGAGCCCCATCTCGCTTGAGGCGGACGTTCCACAGCCTGCAACCACGTGACGCAGCCGCAGCAGGTCTCAGCGCGCTGGGGGCCTGCCGGGCGGCCGGGGGGCCCAATGCCATTGGCTCCGGCCCTGAGTCCGCTTCCGTCGACTCCGATGCCGCTTTTTCCGCCCCACGGAGGCATGGGGCCCGGAAAAGCCCGCCGGAGGGCGCTTTACCGCGCGATGGCCAGCAGGCGGGGCCTGGATGCGCTGGGAAGGGTCGACCGGACCCCCTCCAGCGGTCCTGGGGGGAGCTTCCCTCGCCGAGCGGCCCCTTCCGGGCAGGGGCTCCCGTCTGGGTTCAAAGCCGGGCTTCTGCCGGTTGCTCCTAAACCTGCCGGGCGCCCCGGGTCGAAGGAGCCCGCGAAGGCAGCCGCACCTCCTTGGTGGGGGCGACGGTTTGCCATACGCCCCCGGGCAGGGAGTCACCCGTTGTTCCGCAAGAGCAAGAGTTTGATCGGTCTCGACTTGGGCAGCCAAGCCCTGAAGGCAGTCGAGATCTCCATGGATGGGCCGGAGCCGGTCGTGACCGGTTTCGCGCGCGTCGAGTTGCCGAGTGAGTCCGATCGCTCGATCGCCGTGGGCGAGTTGTACGAGCAAGGCAACTTCCGCAGCAAGCAGGTGGTGGTGAGCGTCGCCGGCCAGGCGGTCGTCGTGCGCTACATCTCGATGGTGCCGATGTCGGACTCCGAGCTGCGCCAAGCCATTCGCTTCGAGTCCGACAAGTACCTGCCCTTCGAAGCCGACGAAGTCGTGCTGGATTGCCAGCGCCTCAAGCGGCGACCGAGCCAGGAAAGTTCCGCGGAAGGCGACGAGCAGATGAATGTCGTTCTGGTCGCGTGCCAAAAGTCGATCGTGCACGCACAGCTCAACGACGTCGTGCATCACGGCTTGCAGCCCAGCGCCGTCGACGTCGATGTCTTCGCGTTGGCGAACGCCTGGGAATTGTGCGGCTTGGCCGCCCTGAGCGAGACCGACGAGGCATCCGAGACGGGCATCGCCCTGGTCGACATCGGGCACTCCAAGACCCAGATCAATGTGCTGCTGGGCGGGGAAACCTGCTTCAGCCGCGAAGTCGGCATAGCCGGGTCCGACATGACCCAGGCAATCGCGCGTCGTTTGGGCCTGGAGCCCTTCGAGGCCGAAGCGATCAAGCGAGTGCCCGGCGAGCGGGAAGTGGAGGTCAGCCGCGCCTTGACCCCGGTGCTGGAGGATCTGGTCAGCGAGATTTCCCTGTCCCTCGACTACGTGGAGAACCGCGAGGGCGTGCGCGTCGAGGAAGTGCTGCTGTCCGGTGGGGGAGTGCTCGCCCCGGGGGTGGTCAACTTCATCGAGCAGGTTCTGGGGCGCCCCGCGCGCATCTGGAACCCCTTGGACGGACTGAAAGTGGACGCCGAACGCGTGAACGTCGAAGAACTGGAGGCCAATGCTTCCGGTCTGGCGGTCGCCATCGGCCTGGCTTCCCGGGTGCGTGCCGCATGATCACCATCAACCTGCTCCCCGACGAGTACCGCAAGTCTCGACGCACGCCGCTGCGCATGCTGGCCGTGATCGCGGCTGCGGTAGCGATCAACGGGTCCCTCATCGCCTGGTGGTCCTGGACCGCCTTTGGGGTCAAGGCCGAGCTCGAAAGTCGCCTTTCGGTGCTCAAGTCCGACATGGACGCGCTCAAGCCCCAAGTCGAGTACTACCGGGCGCTGGAGCGCGAGAGCCGCGAGTTCCAGTCCCGCGAAGCCACCCTAGCCCAGATCACGGCCGGCCGCACCCTGTGGACCGAAAAGCTCGATCAGTTGATCGATGTGGTCAACCGCGGTGGTGACGGCGACAAGTACCTGATCTGGATGGATGACCTGAACTTCATTCCGCGGGTGGATCAGCGCCGCGGAACCGTGGGCACCCTGCGGGCCGAAGGTCACTCCGGGTCCGGAAACTTCGCCCACGTGGCGAACTTCCTGGAGGACCTGGAGCGTTCGGATTTCGCCCGCGGCTTCCTGATCGCGCGTTCCCCCCAGGGTTCGCTCAGCAACCGGGATGCACAGTTGATCCCCTCCGAGACCTGGTCGTTCCCGATCGAACTGCATATGCGTGCCCCCGAGCAACGGCCCAGCTCGAGCCGCAACACGAACCGCAACACCAACAGGGGGCGGTGAGGTATGGAAGAGCGTAAGAGCCTACTGGTCGCGGCAGCCGCGGCCGGAGTAGTCACCCTGGGTCTCGTTGGTCTGCTCTACAGCCAACGCAGCGACCTGAACAAAACACGAGCCTCGATCGAGTCCACCGAGCGTGAGATTACGACGAGCCGGGCGCTGATCTCCAAGACACCCGATCTCGAGCGCGATGTAATCCTGCAGCGCGAGACGGACGAGGTCGTCGCGACCATCCTGCCGGTTACCGAGGACATGCCCGACTTCACCCGGACCCTGCGGGCGTTCCAGGAGCAGGCGGGTGTGCGCATCAGTTCACTGCGCGAAAAGACCACCTCGACGCCGGCTCGCGGCCGTCGCCCGGACTTCGACAAGGTGGCCTACACGGTCCAGCTCGAGGGCGACGCCTTCCAGATTCTGGCGTTCTTCAACCTGATCGAGACGTACGAGCGCTTCATGAGTGTGCCGACCTTCCAGTTGAAGGCGGCTCGCAGGCGCAACTTCTCGGACCGCAACGACAAACCGCTGCACAATCTGACCCTGGAAGTCGAAACGTACGTTTACGACAAGAAGGGGGCTCCGGACCGGGTACGGATCGACGGCTACGATCGCAAGCGCGACCTGTTGCTGGCGGACATCAACAAGCGGCGCTCGGAGCTGCTGCTGCAGCCCTACGCCTACCGCGGACCCCGCAATCGCCGCGACCCCTGGGTGGACCCGCGTGTTCCTGCTCAGCCTGGCGACGGTCCGATGCTCTCGATCGAGGAGCAGAACCAGATCGTCGAGGACCTGGTCCAGCGCGTGACACGCGCCATGGCCTACGAACAGGACCTGCTGCTGGCGGACAACCTGATCGCTGAAATGAAGGCACGCGGCGAGCTGGAGACCCACCTGGCCGCACTGGAAGCCGACGTGCGACGCGTGGAGAGCGACGGGCAGTTGCTTTTCCTGCCCGCGGAGCGCCGATTCCGCCTGGAAGTGGTGGATGAGCTCAGCAAGCTGCGCGTGCGCATCGAAGCCAAGGATGGTGCCTCCGTTCCGATCGCCGCCCTGCGCGAAGCGGTCGAAACGATGGCGATGCACATCGATCTCGGCGAATACCGGCTGGCCATGGATGCCTATGCAACCGTGGAGCCCCGCCTGGGCCTGATCCATGAGCGTGACGACCTGAGGGCGCCGTTGGTCGCGCGCCTGAAGGAGTTCGCCCATCTGGCCCGCACCGTGCTCGAATTCAATCGAGTCGAACTGAAGATCAACGGCGTGGCCGTGACCCAACAGCGTCCCGTGGCGCTCATCAACGGGCGTGCGGTCGCTGTTGGAGAAATGGTTGGTCCGGATCTCTTGGTGCTCGAGATCGAGCGCGAGTACATCACGTTCCTCTTCAAGGGCGTGAAGGTCCATCAGCCCATACACAGCAGGTAGGGAGGTCCCTGGCCACAACCAGGGGAGGCAACGGCTTGAAGAGAATCATCAGCAGTCTGGCGTTCGTGCTCGTCACCTTCGTGGTGGCGACGAACGTCGAGGCGCAGGCACCCAATCAAGGGGCGCGCGTTTCCCTGCGCGTAGAAAGTCGCCAACTCTCCGAGGTGGTGGACTTCCTGCGGCAGCAGTCAGGCGCGAACATCGTGGTCGTCGAGGGCGGTGATACGCCGATCTCGGTGGACCTGAATGACGTTCCGTGGCGCGACGCGCTCTCGCTGGCGGCCGAATTGGCCGGCTGCGTGGTCGAGCAGCGCACGGCCGGTGTGTTGGCGCTAACGAAGCCCCAGAGGGTGCGCTTCGTCTTCAACAACGCATCGATTACGGAGGTGATCGACACGATCGCCACCATGAGCGACGCCAACATCGTCGTTGCCCCCGAGGTGGCCGGGACGCTTTCGCTGCGCCTCAACGACGTGCCCTGGCGGGACGCCCTGGACGTGGCGGTCAAAACCCTGGGGTACGCGATCGTGGAGGACACGCGCGGCATCCTGCGGGTCGTCGATCCGGTCAGCCTGCAGGCGCAACTCGAGACCCGCAGCTACCAGTTGCGGTTCTTGCGCCCGCGCGGCAGCTACGTGCCGGTGATCAACTCGGAGTTCATCGCTGGTGCGATCCGGCCGCCCACGGGGGACGCGGAACGCGACTTCCCGGTGATCGGCGCCCTGCGGCGTGCGCTCAGCGCCGGCGGCCAGCTCAACTACGTGGCCGAGAAGAACATCATGATCGTGCGCGACACCGCCCAAGTGCACGCCGAGATCGCCGACCTTCTCGATCGATTGGATGTGGAGCCGGCCCAGGTCTACGTGGACGTCAAGTTCGTCTCAACCGCGAATACGGACCTGTTCGACATGGGCATCGACTACGGTGCCGAAGGACCGCGCGCGACCATCGGGCTCGGCGCGGTGCCGATCAAGTTGCCCTTCGATCTCGGCAGTGGCGGCTGGGAGAGTTCCCTGTTGCCGCCTGGGTTCGATGGGGCCGCTGGAGCGGGTAACGTGCCCAGCTACGGCACCCTCGACTTCACGGGTGTGACCGCGACGCTGCGCATGCTGCAGCGGGACACCAAGAGCCAAGTGGTCCAGGCGCCCAAGATCATCGCCTTGGACGGCCGCGAAGCGACGATTTTCGTGGGCGAGACCATCCGCTACGCCGAAGCGCGCACGGAACAGGGTCAAGCCGGGGGGCTCAACCTCTCGGTGCAGGAAGCCACCGGCTCTCCCGTCGAGGTGGGCTTCCAGCTCCTGATCGTGCCGAACATCATCCCCGGCACGAACTCGTTGACCATGGACGTCATTCCGAAGGAGACCAGCCTGACCGGCACCGGCCCCCCGGGCCTGGCGCCCCCGGGTTTCGACTTCTTCAGCGTCGGCGCCGCCGGTGCCCTGGGTTCGATCTCGCTGCCGCGCGTGCGTTCCTCGACGATCGTGACCAGCATGATGCTCGAGAGCGGCCAAACGGCCGTGATCGGCGGGCTGACCACCGACATCGACACCGAGCGCATCTCGCGTGTGCCGTTCATCAGCCGCATCCCGGTCATCGGGGAGCTTTTCAAGCACCGCGAACGCAACCGCGAAAAGCGCAGCCTGATGGTCTTCATCACCCCGACGATCGTGCGCTCGGCGCGCGACACCGACACCCTGCTGCAGCGCGAGCTGGAGCGTCGCCGCGCGACCTACGAGGGTGAGCTCGGCCGTCTGGTGTTCGGCCC
This sequence comes from Planctomycetaceae bacterium, assembly GCA_050480685.1. Lineage (GTDB taxonomy): Bacteria > Planctomycetota > UBA1135 > UBA1135 > JBJHAV01. Next base: position 5,622 of record JBJHAV010000122.1, read on the forward strand.
AGAAGGCCCGCCGCCGCCGCGCCAGGAGCGCGTCGAGGCGCCCGCCGCCAGCCGCCCGGCACCGGAGCTCGCTCCCTTCGTGGAGCCCGGCTCGGGCAACTGATTCCGCCGGCCCGCCCGGAAATCGGGCGGGCCCAGGGCTCCGGCCCGAGCGGCGCATCCCGGACCTCCGGGGTGCGCCGCAGCCCGTTCGGGCCGCTCCCGGGCCTCTCCCAGGGCGCGCCCCCCCCCCCTCCGCCCGGGCTTCCAGCCACGGGCTGGCACAGCTTTTGGGTCCCAGCGCCCGCGACCCTCGACAGGGCCCCCCCGAATCGGGGACCATGGGGCCGTCCTCCGCCGGTCCGCCGTCGCAAGGCCTGCCTTGCCTCCGCCCCCGGCGCCGCGACCTGACCGATCACCGCTCACGCGAGTTCTCCGCGCTCCCCGAGGGATTCGGGCGCGCCCGCCGCCGCCGTTGCTGGGACGCCTTTCGCGCCGGCCCGGCGATGGGTGGGACCGCCCCGGCCCCGCGGCCAGGACGGCGCCCGGCCACCCGCCGGCGCCCATCCACGCTGCGGCGGCCCCCAGGCCCCGCAGTTGGGGAGAGCTCGCGCGTCCCGCCGCCGAACCCGTCCGCGCTCCGCGGGCGGCCCGTCTCGCCGGGACGAGACCCCAGGCCCATTCCCATGACCCAATCCTCCCTGCCGGGCCGCGACGCGGACCCGGCCCTGGGTGCCTCCGAGGGTGACTCCCTCGGCTTCGGCGACACATCCGCCCCCGCATCCCACTCCCCGGAGTTCGGCGAGACCGGCCTTCGGGAGAGCGCCGAAGAGCCTTCCGGCCCGGCGAGCGACCCGGAGGAGCGCGCGGGCAGTTCCGGCGGCGGCCCCGAAGGCGAGGAGGGAACCGGCGCGCGCCGACGCCGCCCGCGCCGCCGCAAGCGCCGACCGGCGGCGGCCGATCCGGATTCGGCCGAACTCGCGGGCTCGGCGACCCTGACCGCGGCCCCCGCCGAGGAGGGCGAGTCGCCGCTCGCCGACGACGGCGAGGAAGACTCCGACTCCGGACCGCGCCGCAAGAAACGCCGTCGCCGCGGCCGCCGGGGAGGGCGTGGCGAGGGCGCCTCGGGAACCCGGGACGGCGACTCCGCCAGCTCCGAATCAGCCGCGTCCGAGGCCGCCCGGTCCGACTCTGCCGGGGATGGGGACGAGGAGGAGCCGGCGGAGAGGCGCGAAACCCCTGAGGACGAGGATTCGACCGAGGTCGGCGTGGAAGCGCCCCGCAAGAAGCGCTCGCGGCGGGGCCGCCGGCGCGGCCGGGGAGAACGCGGCCCGGACTCCGTCGGTTCGGAGCCTTCCGAGGAGGGTGGGGCCGGATCGGCGGACGAGGCCGAGGACGGCGACAGCCGAGACGGGAAGGTCTCCTCCCGGGATTCCGTCGCATTGGAGCGCTCCGGCAAACGCCGCCGCAGGGGCAGCCGCGGCGGGCGCCGGCGGCGCGAGGACGAACCCACCGCGGAGGAGGACGAGCTGCCGGAGGCGGTCGGGATCGAGTCGATTCCGGGCGAGGAAGACGATCTCGCCGAAGTGGAACCCGCTCCGGCGGCCAAACGATCGCGGCGCTCCAAGGCCGGCCGCGCCGCCAAGGGCGATGTGGAGCGCACTTCCGCGCCCGCGTCCCGCGCGCCCGAGGTCCCCCGCGACCAGCGCATTTTGGTCAACGCCCGCGATCCGGAGGAAACCCGCGTCGTGGTGGTCGAGCAGGGACGCATCGTCGACCTGCAGATGAACGTGCGCGACCAGGAAACCTACGTCAACGACATCTACCGCGGGCGCGTCGTCAACATCGAGTCGGCCATCGGAGCGGCGTTCGTCGATTTCGGCGAGGGACGCAACGGCTTCCTGCACGCGTCCGACGTGATGGATGTCTACGGCGATCCCAACTGGTCCCTGGACAAGCTCCTGACCGCGCGCACCGATCCCGAGGAGTGGGGCGGCGACGGGAGTAAGGCGGCCGAACTGGATGGGGACGGTTCCGAGGGTCGCTCGAAGGGCGGCAAGCGCCCGCGCCAACGCAAACGCCGCGCGATCGACGACCTGCTCAAGAAGGGGCAGACCGTGGTGGTCCAGATCACCAAGGACGCGATCGGTGACAAGGGCCCGACCCTGACCACCTACATCTCGATTCCCGGCCGTTATCTGGTGCTGATGCCGTCGCTGCAGCGCACCGGAGTCAGCCGCAAGATCGAGGACGACAAGGAACGCAAGCGCCTCAAGCGCATCCTCCAGGCCCTGGAAATTCCCCAGGACATGGGCGTGATCGTGCGCACGGCCGGAATCGGCAAGACCAAGAGCGAGATCCAGCGCGACCTCGAATACCTGATCGCCGTCTGGCAGGACTTCTCGAAGCGGTTGGTCCTGGGCCGGGCGCCGGCTCCGCTCTACCGCGAGTCGGACGTCGCCATCCGCACCATGCGCGACCTGTTCTCCTCCCGCACCGAGGAGGTCGTGGTCGACGACGAGGGCGTCTTCGAGAAGATGCGCGAGTTCACCGAGAAGCTCATGCCCGAGCACATGGCTCGTGTGACGCTGCACCAGGGGGACAAACCGCTCTTCCACCACCACAACGTCGAGCAGGACTTCGAGCGCATTTTCCAGCGCCGCATCGACCTGCCCTCGGGAGGTTCGATCGTGATCGAGCAGACCGAAGCGCTGGTGGCGATCGACGTGAACTCCGGGCGCACCCGCGACGAGGGAGCCGACTTCGAGGACATCGCGCTCAAGACGAACCTCGAAGCGGCGCCGGAGATCGCGCGCCAGATCCGCCTGCGCGACATGGGCGGAATCGTGGTGCTCGACTTCATCGATATGCTGCGCCAGGGCAACCGCAAGCAGGTGGAGCGGGCCCTCGAAAAGGCCCTGGATTCCGACCGGGCGCGCTCGAAGGTCGGGCGCATCTCCCAGTTCGGCCTGCTCGAACTGACCCGCCAGCGCCTCGGCCCGGGCCTTTCCAAGCTGGTCTATGACACCTGTCCGACCTGCAAGGGCTCCGGCCGCCGCCGCACGGCCCAGTCCCGGGCACAGGCGGTGCTGCGCCGCCTGGCCTCCGCGCTGACCCAAAAGGGCTTCACCAAGATCGATGTCGTGGCCCACAAGGACACGGTCGATTGGCTGAAAAAGCACGACCGCGAGGAACTGCGCCACCTGGAGGAACTCTCCAAGCGCGAAATCGCCCTGGTGGTGGGCAGCGACGAGCAGGCCGAGGACAGCATTTTCCACTACCTGCGGGCGGACGGCCGCGAGGTCCGGCCCGGAGGGCGCCGCAAGCGCTGACCCCGGCCGCCGGCCGCCGGCGGACACGGCAGTGGGGGGGGCGAGTTGCCCCCGGCCCACGGGCCCCCGCTCCCCGGGGCGGCGCCGGTCGGGCCGGGGCTTGTAGGCTCCGGGCCCCGCCGCTATTCTCCTTCCCCCCCTGGCCACCGACGGGCCCTTCCGACGGAGCCAGCGACCCCCAGATCGATCCGCCGGAGGACCCCTTCGTGTACGCCATTCTCGAGGACCGTGGCCGCCAAACCCGCGTGCGGGTGGGTGACGTGATCCAAGTCGACCGCATGCCCGCGGCCAGCGCCCAACCCGGCGCCGAAGTCCGTTTCGACTCGGTCCTGCTGATCGGCGACGAGGGCCAGGTGCGCGTCGGAACCCCGACCGTGCCGGGCGCCGTGGTCAAGGCCGAGGTCCTGGGCGAAATGCTCGGCAAGAAGATCGTGGTCATGCGCTTCCGCCGCCGCAAGAACGTGCGCGTGAAGCGCGGCCACCGCCAGCGTTCCACCCGCATCCGCATCACCGCCATCGAAGGCTGATCCAAGCCCCCGGGCGCGCCCCCGCCGCCCGCGGCCGACCCTCTTCTCCCCTCCGCTCCCATGGCACACAAAAAAGGCCAAGGTTCCTCGCGCAACGGGCGCGACTCGAACCCCCAGTTCCGCGGCGTCAAGCGCTTCGGCGGCCAGGCCGTCACCGCCGGAACGATCCTCGTCCGCCAGTGCGGCACGCGCTTCAAGCCGGGCCACAACGTGGGGCTGGGCAAGGACTACACCCTGTTCGCTTTGGTGCCCGGAACCGTGCGCTTCCAGAGCGGCGGCCGGGTGCACGTGGATCCGCTGGCCGGCTGATTTCCGCGGGCGGGGGATCCCCCGCCCCTGTTCACCCGTCCCGCGTCGAGCCTCCCGTGTTGTTCCGCGACGAGTGCGAGATCCGGGTCGACGCCGGCAAAGGCGGGGACGGCTTGGTTTCGTTCCGCCGCGAGAAGTACGTGCCCAAGGGCGGCCCCGACGGGGGTGACGGCGGAGACGGGGGTAGTGTCGTGCTCTTGGCGAGCGAGCAGGTCAACTCGCTGCTCGCGATCGGACGCAGCCCGCGCTACCGGGCCGAAGGCGGGCGTCCCGGCGGTCCCGCGGATCGCGCCGGCCGGGCGGGAGCCGACCTGGTTTTGGAAGTGCCGGTGGGCACCCAGGTGCTCGATGCGGAGCGCGGCAACCTGCTCAAGGATCTGGCCACCCCGGGGCAGCGCTTGGTGATTGCCCAGGGCGGGCGGGGCGGCCGCGGAAATGCGCGCTTCGCCACGGCCGTGCGCCAGGTGCCGCGCCACGCGGAACTCGGCCGACCGGGGGAGAGCCGCCGGCTGCGCCTAGAACTCAAGCTCTTCGCCGAGGTCGGCCTGGTGGGCCTGCCCAACGCGGGCAAGTCGACCTTTTTGGCCGCGGTCAGCCGGGCCACGCCGAAGGTGGCGGACTACCCCTTCACGACCCTCGAGCCCCAGGTCGGCATCGCCGCGGTGGGGGACTACGACACACTGGTGGTCGCCGACCTGCCGGGACTGATCGAAGGCGCCGCGGAAGGGCTCGGGCTCGGACACCGATTCCTCAAACACGTGGAGCGCTGCCGGGTGCTCTTGCATCTGGTCGATGTGTCGCCCCTGGCGGGGGAGGATCCGGCCGAAGCGGTGCGCGTGGTGGCGGGCGAGCTCGCGCGCTACTCCCCCGAGTTGGCCGATCGCCCGCGCCTGGTGGTGGCCACGAAGGTCGAGGATGAGGAAGGCGCGGAGCGCGCGCGGGCCCTGGGGGAAGAACTCGGGGCCGAGGTCCTCCCGATCTCCTCCCACACGGGCCAAGGGGTCGCGGGTTTGCTCGAACGCGCCCGACTCCTGGTGCGCGGCTCCTGAGCGCGTGGGAAATTTCGGCTCGGCCGACGCGAAGGCGCCGTCAGGTGCCGTTTGGGCCGCCATCCGGCGGCCATAGAGTGTGGGAAGCCGTCGCTGCGCCCGATTCGCGGGCCTTCGCGCCGCACGGCGGCGGACCGGCGCCCGGGCACCAGGCGCGTGACCTTTCGCCGGCTCTCCGGCGCCGGACTCAAGGGCGGTGGAGCGGGAATCCGATGGGTTCGGCGAGGGACCGAGTGGCCCCTCGGAGGCCCGGCCCGTGCACGAACCCTTGGATCACGACGGCGGACCCGCTCCGCGGGCCGTCCCCCCCTCCCCCAGGCCGCCTGCCGCGCCCGCCC
>JBJHAV010000123.1:0-11145 GCA_050480685.1 Planctomycetaceae bacterium
GGTGGCCCAGTGGTTCCCCAAACTCGGTGTCTACGAGGAGGGTCGGGGTTGGAACTGCCACCAGTTCCACGCCTGGACCGAGTGGTATGCGGACTTCGGCTCCTATCGCGTGAGCCTGGACCTGCCCGCGCGGTATGCCGGCAGGGTCGGAGCCACCGGCAAGCCGGTGTCCACGCGCGAGGCGGGGGAGCGGGTCGAACTGGTCTTCGAACAGCCCTTCGAAGAACCGCCGCCGAGCGCCGAGGCCCGCGTCCGCGCGGCCCCAGGCGCGCGGCCCAGGCTGGTGCACGACTTCACCTGGACGGCCGATCCGCGCTTCCAGGTGTCGAGCTTCACCTTCGAGCCGGCGGCTTGGGCGGAGCGCTTCCCCGAAGAAGTGGCCCGCGCCAACCAAGCCTTTGGTGTCGATGCGGCGGCCGACCTCTCGCCGGTGGAGGTGGTCGTTTTGATGCAGCGCGAACGGGCCGCCCAGGCCGAGCGCCACTTCGAGGCCACCGCCGCAGCGCTTTTCTTCTACGGCCTGTGGTACGGCCCCTACCCCTACGGCCGCATCACCGTGGTCGATCCGGCCTTCGGCAGCCGGGCAGGCGGCATGGAGTATCCCATGCTCTTCACCGCCGGCACGCGCCTGCTCACGCGCCCGTCGATGCACGTGCCCGAGAGCGTGACGATCCACGAAGCCGGTCACCAGTGGTTCTACGGCCTGATCGCGAACAACGAGTTCGAAGCGGCCTTCTTGGATGAGGGCCTCAACTCCTACGCGGACTCCGAGGTGCTAGCGAGGGTCTACGGACCGCGGGTCACAACCACCTCCTACGCCGGCATTCCCATCGACGGTCAACAACTGGCGCGCATCGGCGCGGGTACCACCGGACGCATCCTGACCGCCCAGGAGTGGCCCCTCGGCCGCTTCGCCACGGACCGCATGCGCGCCCTGCGCCCCCTGGGGCCGAGCGGTTTCCTCGACCTGTGGCGGGACCAACCCTGGTTGACCTCGGCGCCGCGCCGGGACGATCCGCGCTGGGCCGACCGCACCCGCTATTTGGAGAGCCCCGACTCCGATCCGATCGACACGTTGCCCTGGGAAGCCAAGAGCCGCACCAGTCACTACCGCAACGTCTATCCGCGCACCGCGGTCGCCCTGCGCTCGATACCGGCGTTGATCGAACACTCCTTGCCCGGCGAAGACGGCTGGGCGGTCTTCGCGCGCGCCATGCGCGGCTACGCGCTCGAATGGCGCTTCCGGCATCCTTACCCCGACGACTTCTTCCGCTCCTTCCAGCGCCACATGGACGTGGAACTCGACCTCGATTGGTACTTCGAAAAGGCTTTCCGCGGGGTGGACACCGTGGATTGGAGCATCGCCGTCGAACGCCGGCGTGTGCAAGCGCCGCGCGGGCTGGTGCCGGCCGAAGGCGGCCCCGTCGATCCGCGAGACTTCGCTTGGACGCCGCGCCAGGAAAACGCCGAACAGCCCGAACGGCCCCACGCATTCGAAGTCACCGTCCATCGCCGAGGCACCTTGGCCTTGCCGGTGCCCGTGCGCTTGACCTTCTCCGACGGCAGCGTGGAGGAGCGCCTTTGGACGCGCGAGGAACAACTCGAACGGCCCTGGCTGCGGCTCGCCGGTGAACGCACCTCCGAGTTGGTTTCGGCTCAGGTCGACCCCGAGCGCGGTTACTACTTGGACTTGGACCTCTCCAACAACCAGTGGTTCGCCGACTCCGACGGCCTGGCGCCGATCCGCTGGGCCGAACGCGCCGGCGCCCAGGCCCTGCGCCGACTGCACTTTCACGCGCGGCTGGGCGGTTGATCCGCCCCCCGTTCCCGATCCGCACCCAGCAACGACCCCCATCGATGGAACGCTCGGACGAAGTCGCACCGGTTCAAGGCGCAGCGCTCGGCGGCCCCCTGACGGCCATCGCGCGCGCATGGCGTTTGCCGGCGGCCTGGGGAGCCTACGCCCTGGGTCTTTTGGTGCTCTCCATGGTGGTGAGCCTGCCGACCCACCGTTTCGTGGATGAATTGCTCGAAGGTCGCTACGCGCCGGGCAGCGCGGTGCACGATCTGGGCACGGCCCTGCGCGCGGACCATGCGGACGCGCTCTCACAGCACTGGGCCCACGTGGCTTCGACCCAGGGTCTGTTGGCCCTGATCGCTTTCCTCTTCGGCGTGTTCGCGGCGGGCGGCTGGCTCGGCGCGCTGCTCGACGGACCGGATCGATCCCAAGGGCGCCGCTTCCTCGCCGGGGGTGTGCGCTACTTCTGGAGGTTCTTGCGGCTCGGACTGATCGTGCTGGTGCTGGTCGGGCTCCTGCGCTGGGCGCTCTTCGAGTTTCCATTCGAGCGGCTGGTGCTCGAAGGTTGGTTCGCACTGCCCACCGCGGATACCGCGCAAGTGGGTTCCGAGGGCACGGCCCTGTGGATCGAGTGGGGCCAAGCGGCGCTGCACTTCGTGCTGTTCGGACTTGTCCTGGCCTGGGCCCTGCTGACGCGCACGCGCATGGCGCTGCAAGGCCGTCGCTCGGCCCTGTTGACGGGATTGGCGACCCTTTGGACCCTGATCCGCCATCCCTACCGGACGTTGGCGCCGCTGCTTTCGATCTTCCTGATCGAAGCGCTGCTGGTCACCGCCGGCCTGGGCGCCGCTGCCCGCGCCCTCGATGGGGGGCTCGCCGAGGATGGCGCCGCTTGGCGTGTCATCGCCTTGGCCGCCTGTTCCCTCATCGCCCTGACCATCAGCGCCGTGCTCATGGGCGCCCGCTACGCCGCCTCGGTCGAAAGCCTGCGCGCCCTAGTGCAACCGATCCCGCGCCCCGATCCCTGGCAACACCGCGTGGGCGGCCCCGGCGGCCCCCAGTACCCGATCGGCGACCAGGACGAGTTCTCGGTCTCCATGTAGGCCGCGCCGCTCCAGCGGGGGAGTTTTCGTCGGCCTCGACAGGGGCGCACGCGGACTCTGACTCCGTTGGAGCGCCCGGCGCACGGCCCTGCGCCCACCGGCCCATCGGCTGACGTGCTCCAGTTCGCCGCTCCGGCTCGGGATGTAGGGCGCTCGGATGGAAGCAGCGCTTGCGCCGCCATCCAAGTGGGGACCGACGCAGGTCGACGGCTTCCGAGCGTTCCAAGGTCGCCCCCCGACCGCGGCCTTGCCGGGCAGAGAATCCGGCCGAGGCTGAGGGAACGGCGAATCGGATGTCGCTCTCGTGGGTGGACCTCGAAGTGAGACCCCGCCCATGATCCACCGACACCATTGTCGCGACTTCGCACACCGTGTTCTCCGTCGCCTGGCCCCTTGGACCCTAGCCCTTGGGGCCGTGTTTCTCTCCACCGCCGGGTCCTGGGCCCAAAGCCGCGACCGGGATCCCCGGTCGATCCCCCAGGCCGATGCACCCGCTCGGGGTGCCTCCCACTCCGAACTCCGCATCGGCTTGCGGGGCTTTGAAGCCGGACGGTCGCCGGGGTCTTGGGTGCTGTCCTTGACGTCGGGCAGCGGCCTGGAACTCGCCGCGGCGGAAGTGCGGGGTTTTGAGCGCAGCGACCTGGACGGGCATCGCTGGGTGGCGCGGGTCGCGGTCACCTCGGTTGTGCATGACCCGCGCGGGAGGCGTGTCACCTTCACGAGTGCGACCAGGCGAACGCTCAGCATCCCAGAGGGTGATGTGGTGGCCCTGCCCCGTGGGGAGGCGGACGCGGGAGCCCCGCGCCCGGCTCCGAGGGGAGCCCGCGCGCCCGCTCACGAGCGCTTGGCCGAGGAGGTTTACGCCGAGCTCCCCAGGCGGCGTCCTGAGATCGCCGGTACCCGTTTCGCGGGGGATGTTTCGAGTGCGCGTGCCGGTGGCCGGCCTGCGGTGCTCACTGTCGAGGGCAAGGACCTGGCGGCGGTCGCCGGCGCGCGGGTTCTTGTGCGGGACGGGAGACGGGGATGGCGCTTGGACGAATCGGTGCGCGCGGAGTGGACCTTGCCCCGATCGGGCCTGCGCCGGGTCGTGCTGCGCGCCGACCCCGAAGCACTCCCCGGCGAAAGACGGGTCGAGTTGCTGGAGGTGGGCGGCGCCGCGGTGTACGTGGGCCAATTCACGGTCGAAAGCGCAAACGCGGGCGATTCAGGCGCTTTGTCCGGCGCCCCGCCTCTTCTCTCCACCGATCGTCCCCCGATCCCCCCTGGCGACCTTCGTCGAGTTGAGTGGGCGCCTGGGGTGGCGGCCCCGACAGCGCCTCCGCCGCGCACGCCGGTGGTCTCCTACGACGTGCACGAATCGGTCCAGGCTCAGCGCGAAGAACTGGAGATCCAAGAGATCCAGCAGGCTTTTGTGGCCCTTTCGACCCACGTGGAGGGCATCGACCTGCACGTGTCCGGAAGCGGCCCGGTGGAAGTGTTGCTCGTGCGCAACCAGGGAATGGTGGTGCTCGCCAGTTCGCAAGCGCCGATCGCCGCCACGGGTCCCACGCGGATCACCTTCTCGCCCGCCGTGGCGACGGAGGTGGGGACTTGGCACCGGATTTATGTTCGCCGCAAAGGCGCTTCCCTAAGGGCTCAGCTCTCCCGCAATCCCGATCGTTATCCGTTCAGTCATCCCTTCGCGGTTCCGGCCTCGGGAGGGCAGTTTCAAGCACATCCTGACCGAGACCTTTCGATGCGGGTGCACGGCTACTACGAAGCGATGCCCCAAGCCGCCGGAGCTACCCCGCGGCCCAACCAAAAGGCCCTGGTTGTCTTGCTCGAAAACGGCGGCGCGGCCCTGGGGCAAGTCGCCGAGCTGACCGCGGCTTTGCCTCAGATCACCGTGGCGCGTTGCTCCGGCCGGCGCATCGAACTGAGGCCGGGCGAGACCTTGGTGGCCAAGATCCAGCAGATCTTCGGATTGACCATGCACTGCATGAATCCGGCCAATTGGTCCATCGAGTCGCTCTCCTTCGAGGATTGGTGGGCCGACATCAGCGACTACCTCTTGGAAGAGATCCATAAGTCCGTGGCCATGGCGGTGAAGAACACTTCGGCTCACCGCTACGACAAGGTGGTGCTGCTCGAGGATGGGGATTTCACCGTCGCCAAGGTGCTCGCCACCCTGCGGGAGCTCGCACCCAACTACGTGCTCGACGTGCACGTGCTCTGCCATGGAGGCCACGGTGTGTTCGTCGGCCACAACCACGAGGTCTTCACCGCAACCAATTTCTTCGCCAGTCTGCTCGCATCGCGAGCCAAGGGCGAGCTACCCATGCATCTGCGCGCGGTCTATCAAATGAACTGTTCGAGCGGAACCGTCGTGCCCCTGTGGCGCGGGGTGGGCGCCGAGGTCGTCAACGGCACCAGCGGCGCGAAGCTGAATTGCATGCCGATCCAGTATCACCACTTCCTGCGTCGCTGGCTCGATCAGGGGCAGACCTTTTCGGCAGCGACCAGCGGCTCCTACACGGATGCACTTCCCTACTTTCAGGTGATCTGGTCCCACGATCCGGTCAAAGTCACCGACAGCCGCCTCTTCACCACGGGCAACGGCGGCCTGCGTATGACAAGTCCCTGAAACCACCGCAGGTGCCTGCCGCGCGAGCATCAGTGAAGTGCGTCGTTCCAGCGCAGGATCGGCCAGTCGCGCTCGCGGGCGATGGCGAGCAAGGCTTCGTCGGGTTCGACGGCGACGGGGCGGCGGACCCGTTCGAGCAGCGGCAGGTCGTTGAAGGAGTCGCTGTAGAAGCTGGAGTCGGTGAGGGCGTCGAGGCGGGTGCCGCGTGCCGCGAGGAAGGCTTCCAAATGCGCGAGTTTGCCCGCTTGGTAGGCGGGTTCGCCGATCAGGTGTCCGGTCGGGCGTCCTTCACGCCACTCCAGGCGGGTGGCCACTAGGGCGTCGAAACCGAGGGCTTCGGCGATCGGCTGGCAGAGAAAGTCGCTGGCGGCCGTGGCGAGCACCAAGAGATCCGCTTCACCGCGTGCGCGTTCGACCATGCGCCGGGCGCCTGCCGGGACGTTGGGCAGGATGCGCTCCGTCAGCAGTCGGGCGCGCAGTTCCAGCAGGTGGGCCGGATCGAGTTCCGCGTAGGGCCGGTTTTGCCAGGCGTTGTAGGCGGCCACATCGAGACGGCCGGCCAGGTAGTCCGCGCGGAAGCGCTCGAAGGGCGCACGCTCCAGCAGGCCCTCGTCGGCAAGAAGGGAGGACCAGTGCCCTTCGGTGGCCCCTTCCAGCAGGGTTCCATCCAGGTCGAAGGCAACGAGGCGCATGGGACAAGCGCTCAGCGAGGGGGAGAGAGATCCACGGCCAAGGGCGGGCCGAGTTCGAGGGCGCGCGCGCTGACCTTGGCGGCGTGGGCGAACACTTCGACGCCGGCGGCGGCCGCTTCCCGCAAACCCGCGGCGTAGGCCGGGTCGATGGTGTCCGCGGGGCGAAAGTCGCGGGTGTCCGCGCGGCTGACGAAGAAAAACTGCACCGCCCGGCCGCCGGAGCGCACCACTTCAATCAGTTCCGAGAGGTGTTTGAGGCCGCGGCTCGTGACCGCGTCGGGGAAGAGCGCCGTGGTGCCCTCGGCCAGGGTCGTGTTCTTGACCTCGATGTAGCAGGGCGGCCGGGATTCGTCCTCGAGCAAGAGGTCGATGCGGCTGCCGGTGCCGTAGCGCACCTCCGGCCGCAGGGATGCGTAGCCGGTGAGCTGGGGCACGGCGCCGGCCTCGATCGCTTCGCGCACGATGCGGTTGGGCAGGGAGGTGTCCACATTGACCCAGTGGCGCCCGACGCGGATGGCCTGGAAGGTGTGGCGCAGCTTGCGTTTGGGATCGCCGCTGTCGCGCAGCCAAACCGGCGCGCCTTCGATCAGACAGCCCTTCAAGCTGCCCGTGTTGGGGCAATGGGCGGTGATGACCTCGCCACCGGGCACCTCCACATCCACGAAGAAGCGCTTGTAGCGGCGCAGAAATAGTCCCTCGACGGGCGGCTCTTGGAATCGCACCGGCCCCTTCTAGACGGCATCCGGCGGCGGCTGCAAGCCTTGCCCGGTAGGATCGCGTCATGAAGTCCACCTGCTCTTCGCGCCCGCGTCTCGGGCGAACCCGGCTGCTGGTCGTTCCCGCCCTGTTTTTGGCCCTGGCCGCGCCCGGACCGAGCGGATCGCAGGGCGCGCCCGCGGAAGGTGCGCCGGGTGAGCCGGCCCTTTGGGAGGGCGGACGGGTGGAAGCGCTCACGCGGCCGGGGGACGGCCGTCCGGTGGCCGGCCTGGGCGCTGGGTTCCACGTCGGCCGGCGCGCGGCCCTGCGCGAAGCGCTCGGCGAAGGGTTGGTGCTCGTGCGCGGGCTGCAGGCGGCTCGGGAGTACGAGCGCTTTCGCCAGGACAAGACGTTTTGGTACCTGACCGGTGTCGCCAGCCCCGATGCGGCGCTGGTCATGGACGCGGCCAGCGGCGAAGAGTGGCTCTTCCTGCCCGAACCGAATCCCATGCTCGAAAGCTGGGAAGGGGAGATTTGGGACAGCGGGGACGTTTGGGTGCGCGAGTTGACCGGGATCGCCGAGGTGCGCCCCGGCCGCAGCCTGCTGGCCTTTTTGGAGGAGCGCTCGCGTCCCGGTGCGGTGCTCTGGATCTCCCGCTATCCGACCGTCATCACCGGCGGTGCGGCGGACCGCAGCGGCCCCTACAAGGCCAAGCGCCGGGCGGATCCCCTGGACGGCCGGCCGAGCCGCGAGGACGCCCTGGCGGCGGCCCTCCAGGAGCGCTTCGCCTTCGAAGTGCGCGATTGCCGCCGCATGCTTGAACGCCTGCGTTGGACCAAGACGCCCGAGGAACTCGACGCCCTGCGGCGCGCCAGCGAAAGCGCCGCGCGCGCCATGGTCGACGCCATCCGCATCACGCGCCCCGGGATGGGCGAGTGGGAACTGGCCGCGCGCATGACCTACGTGCACACCCTGGAGGGAGGCAGCGGGCCGGCCTACTACCCGATCGTCGGCTCGGGGCCGAATTCCTGCGTCCTGCACTACAACGACATCTCGCGGCGACTGCGCACGGGCGAGGTGGTCCTGGTGGACTACGCCCCCGAGGTCGACGGCTACGTCAGCGACGTGACGCGCACGTGGCCCGTGGACGAGCGCTTCAGCGAGCGGGCCGCCCAGCTCTACGACATCGTGCTCGAATCCCAGCTCGCCGGCATCGCCGCGGTCCGCCCGGGCGCGACCTTTGCCGATGTGGAGCGCGCCTGCAACGCCGTCTTCGCGCGCCACGGGGTCATGGATCTGCGCCTGCACGCCGCGACCCACACGGTCGGCATGGAAGTGCACGACACCAACGTGCGGCTTTCGGCCCTGACCCCCGGGGTCGTGTTGACAGTGGAGCCCGGCCTCTACGACCGGCGAGCCGGCATCGGCATCCGCATCGAGGACGTGGTCGCGGTCACCGAAGACGGCCACGAGGTGCTCTCGGCCTCCGTGCCCAAAACCCGGGCGGAAATCGAAGCTCTGCGAGCCGAAGGATTGCGTTCGGCCCGGTAGCCGCTCGGGACACGGATCCTTTCGACCGATCACGCCTCGAAAGCCGCGCACGGTGCGCAGTCCTCTGGCCGCATCCAGCCCCTAATCGAACGCGGGGCGACTTCGACGGACGCGCCGTCGGCTCCAGGAGACCCGAGGGCAGGCTCCCACCGCCTCAAAATCGGAGCCCCACGCCCCCCGGCTTGGCGGGCGAGCTTGGCATCGCCCAAGGGCCGTCCGGACCCGCCCCGGCGAAAGTCCCCATCCGGCCCTGCGAAGTCCCAACCGGGATCGGCAGGCTCGTGCCTCCGGGCCACCTGACGGTTAGACTGTTCGCCCCATGAGCCGCCTCAGTGACTACCAGGACCTGGCCAAAGCGTCCCGAACCCGGCTGCAGCAGCTGAAGGAGGGTCTTTGACTACCCTCAGAAGGCACGCCGACTGACGGAGCTGGAAGAGCTCCAGAACCAGCCGGGTTTTTGGGAATCGGCCGAGAAGGCCCAGAAGTGCGTGGCGGAGGCCAAGGCCTTGCGCGCGGCCGTCGATCCGGTCAAGCGGGTCGAGACGGCCTTGGAAGAGATCGACCTCTTGGCCGAGATGGGCGCCGAGGAAGGCGAAGCCCAGGTGGCCGAGGAGCTGGCGGAATGCGCCGCCAAGCTCGAAGCGGAGCTCGAAAAGCTCGACTTCATGGTGACCCTGGGCGGGTCCCATGACCCGGCCAACGCCTACGTGGCGATCAGCGCGGGCGCGGGCGGCGTGGACGCCTGCGACTGGGCCGGGATGGTGATGCGCATGGTCACCCGCTGGGCCGAACGGCGCGGTTATCAGGTGGAGCCGATCGAAGTTTCCGTCGAGGACGAGGGCGGCATCCGCGGCGCCACCCTGCTGATCAAGGGCGAATACGCCTTCGGTTACCTCAAGGCCGAGGTCGGGGTGCACCGCCTGGTGCGCATCAGCCCCTTCGACGCCAACGCGCGCCGGCAGACATCCTTTGCTTCGATCGACGTGACGCCGGAGGTGGAAGACGACGATGTGGATTTCGAGATCCCCGAGTCCGAAATCCGTGTTGACACCATGCGCGCCGGCGGGGCCGGCGGCCAGCACGTGAACAAAACCGAGTCGGCCGTGCGCATGACGCACATCCCCACCGGTGTGGTCGTGCGCAGCCAGAACGAGCGCAGTCAGCACAAAAACCGCGCCACGGCGCTCAAGCTGCTCAAGGCCAAGCTGGTGGCCCTGAAGGAAGCCCAGCGCGATGCTGAGATGAGCAAACTCTACGGGGAGAAGGGCGAGGTCGCTTGGGGCAACCAGATCCGCTCCTACGTGATGCACCCCTATCAGCTCGTGAAGGACCACCGCACGGGTTTCGAGAAGGGCAACATCCAAGCCGTCTTGGACGGCGATCTCGACGATTTCATGGCCGCTTATCTGCGCGGTCGCCACGAAGAATCCTGAATCAAGAGCGATCGATGAAGCGCCGCGCCCTGCTCTCCGTTTCGGACAAAACCGGCCTGGTGGAGTTCGCCCAGGGCCTCGCCGAGCTGGGCTTCGAGCTGATCTCGACCGGGGGAACCCACGGGGCTCTTTGCGCCGCGGGTCTCGAAGTGCGCGAGATCCAGGAGGTCACCGAGTTTCCCGAGATGATGGATGGCCGGGTCAAGACCCTGCACCCGCGTGTGCACGGGGGGCTTTTGGCCCTGCGCGACGACCCCGCCCACCGGGAGGCCATGGAGGCCCACGGCATCCGGCCGATCGACCTGGTGGTCGTCAACCTCTACCCCTTCGAACGCACCGTGACGCGCGAGGGCGTCGGTCGCGCGGAAGCCATCGAGCAGATCGACATCGGCGGCCCTTCCATGGTGCGCTCCGCCGCCAAGAACCACCGCTACGTGGGTGTGGTCACCGATCCCGGTCAGTACGGACGCGTGCTGTCCGAGCTCCGCGAACACGGCGGCGAGTTGCCGGACGCCCTGCGGCGGGAATTGGCCTTGGCGGCTTTTGAGTTGACCGCGCGCTACGACGCCGCCATCGCCCGTTGGCTGTTCACGGCGGAACGCGCGGAAGGCAGCATGGAGGAGGAGTTCCCGGCTTCCTTCGCCCTGACCGGGACGCGGCTCAACACCCTGCGCTACGGGGAAAACCCGCATCAACGGGCGGCGCTCTACCGCGGGCCGGACTTCGGGCCCGCGACCCTGGCCGGCGCGCGTGTGCTGGGCGGCAAGGAGCTCTCCTACAACAACCTGGTGGACCTGGAAGCGGCCCTGCGCCTGGCGCGCGAGTTCGAAGCGCCCTTCGCCTGCGTCATCAAACACAACAACCCCTGCGGCGCCGCCACGGGCCGCGATCTGGCGGAAGCCCTGGAGCGGGCCTGGGCCGGCGATCCGGTGTCCGCTTTTGGATCGGTGCTCGCCTTCACGCGCCCGCTGGATGCCCAAGCCGCGGAGTTTTTGGTCAGCGAGCAGCGATTCGTCGAAGCGATCGTCGCGCCGGCCTACGCGCCCGACGCGTTGACCGCCCTGACCACCCGCCCCAAGTGGGGCAAAAACGTGCGCCTGCTCGAAATCGGCACCCTCGCCCCCGTGCGCGAGGAATGGCAGGTGCGCCCGATCAGCGGCGGGTTCCTGGTGCAGACCTCGGATGCGCGCACGGAATCCCGCGAGGACTGCCGCCTGGGCACCGATGCGGCGCCGAGCCGCGAGCAGC
>JBJHAV010000124.1:0-11145 GCA_050480685.1 Planctomycetaceae bacterium
CCCTCGTGCAGCGCCCCCATGGTCGGCACAAAACCGATCCGGCGCCCCGCCTGGCGTATGTGTCGGCACCACTCGGCCGCCGCGCTCGGATCCTCGAGGCGCTCCAACATGGTTCTAGGGTGCCAAGCGCACGGGGCACCGCGCCAGGGTCAGGCCGGGGAGAGCAGCCAACCGGCCAGGTTGAAGTAGAAGAGCAGCGTTGCCAGGTCGGCCAGGGCCAACACGATCGGGCCCGAGGCGATGCGCGGATTGAAGCGCAGGGCGCGCAGGGCGGTGGGCAGCAAAAGCCCCAGCAGGCTGGCCGTCAGCATGCTCAGGGCGATGCTGGCTCCGATCGCCGTGCTGACCAGGGGTTCGCCCTTCCAGAGGTACGCGATGGCGCCCACCAGGCAGCCGGAGGCCAACCCCAGGAGGGAAGCCACCAGCGCTTCCCGGCCGACGGCGGCGGCAAACTCGCGGCCCCGGGTGCGGCCGGCGTGCAGGGCCTGCAGGGTGATCGTCATGGACTGGATGCTGACACTCTCCGCCAGGGCCAACACCACGGGGATGAACAGCGCCAGCACCAAAACCTGGTCGAGGAACGCCTCGTAGCGTCCGGCCAAAAGCGCGCACAGGGTGCCCCCGGCCACGTTCGCAAGCAGCCACGGAAAACGGTCCGCGAAGCCGCGCCAGGTGCCGGCCCCGCGCCCGGCGGCGATGTGGATACCGATCAGTTGGAACAGGTCGTCGGCGGTGCGCCGTTCGCCCAGATCCAGCACTTCCTCGGCGAAGAGCGTGACGTCGATCTGCCCCAAGGGCCGGCGCTCGGCATCGACCACCGGAATGGCCAAGAACTTGTGCAGCACGAACAGCTCGCAGGCATCGAGCAGGGTCGCGTGCTCCGGCAGGGTCACCAGGCGCCGCACCATGAGGTCCTCGACCCGGGCCTCCGGCGCGGCCATCAGCAGGCGGCGGATGGGCAGCACACCGGCCAGGCGGCCCTCGCCGTCCACCACGTAGAAGTAGACGATGCGCTCGGCCAGGTGCTCGCGGCGCGCCGCCGCGAGCGCCTCGGCCACGGTCCACCGCGCTTCGAGCGCCACCAACTCCGCCCGCAGATGATCGCGGACGGGCTCGTCCAAACGGTCGCGGGAAACACTTTTGGCGGCCGACACGCTGCGTTCCTCAGGCCGCCCGTAGCGGGGAACGAACGGTAGATCCCGCGGTCAGCGCAGGGCGGACCGTGGGCCAATGGACCGCTTGGACCGGGGCCGCTTCGACCGGAACCGTGCGGCCCCCACGGGGAAGAGCTGCGCTCAATGCCATCAAATGCGCGCGGGCTCGCTCGAGTGGTTGTAGAAGTGCACGTCCCGCTGCGGGAAGGGGATCGAGATGCCCTCGTTGTCGAAGGCCTCCTTCACCTGACGCGTCAGGTCCCAGTACACCGCCCAGTAATCGGAGGTGTTGACCCACGGCCGGCAGATGAAGTCCACCGAAGAATCCCCGAGCTTGTGCACACGGATGTTCGGCGCCGGATCGGCGAGCACCGCCGGGTGCGCCTTGACGACGCGCTCTAGGATGCCCTGGGCCTTGCCCATGTCATCCCCGTAGCTGATGCCGAAGGTCAGGTCCACGCGCCGGGTCGGGTTGGCCGTGATGTTTTGGATCGTGTCGCCCCAGATTTTCTTGTTCGGCACGATCATGCGCTGGTTGTCCGGGGTCGTCAGCACGGTCGAAACCAGGCTCATTTCGCGCACCGTGCCCATCACGCCTCCGGCGCTGACGAAGTCGCCCACATCGTAGGGCCGGTAGAAGAGGATCATGACACCGGCGGCGAAGTTCGAGAGGGTGTCCTGCAGCGCGAAGCCGGCGATGAACCCGGCGATGCCGATACCGGCTAGCAGCGGCCCGATCTCGACTCCCAGTTGACTCAGGATCACAAGCACACCGATCAGGAGCACGACCTTCGCCGTCAGGCCGATGAGGAACTCCTTGAGCAGCGTCGAGGCCTTGATCTTGGGCGTGGCCAGGGCCTTGCGCGTGATCCGCCCGACGATGCCGGCGAGCAGTTTGAATGCGAACCAAATCAGCAGGATCAGGAGCAGTTGCAGCGCCAGCCCGGGTCCTTCCTCGATCAGGTAGTTCTGGCCGCGGCTCATCCAGTTCTGCCCGAGGGCGAGCAGGGTGCCCACGCTCAGGTCTTCCGTGACCACGCGCCCGGTCACATCGGCGATGGCCGCCCGGAAGGGCGCACCTTCGCCGCCCGCCAAGTCCACCTCCCGGGAGAGTTGGCGCAGGCGCGCGATCTCGTTGTCCAACTCGCGGCGCAAGTCCCCCACCTGGCTTTCCAAGTCCGCGTTGCCAGCGGCGAAGCGGTCCCGAACGTCGATGTACTCCGCGTGGATGGCGCGCACCGTGCGCTCCTGCCGCTCGGCGGCGCGCAGGGCCGCGCGCAGCTCCTCGGAGACCTCCTCCACCGCGGCGGGCACCTCGGCGGCGTCCTCCTCCCCCCCCTGGGCCAAGACCGGGGGAGCCAGAGCGAAGGCCACCAGCGCGAGAAACAGGGGCAGGAGGTGGCGCGTTTGGAGCGCAAAGCGGGAAAGCATGATCGGCGTGGGGTCTTGGCCCTGGGGGGGCCGGTTGCGAGTCTGGACGGGCTTTGGGGGTCGAGCCGGCGCTGCCCCCGGAGCACAGCGCCCAGAGGGTAACCGTCGGAGCCCGGGGAACCAGGGCCGAGTGCGCGGCACTCGCGGATGGCTCCCCATCCCCGTCGGCCCGCTGCCGCGGACGCGGCTAGACAGCCTCCCGAGGGCCTGGGCAGCCAGCGGGCCGGGACTCCGCTGCCGGAAGCGCGGCGGAGTGCGGGGCGGTCAGCGCAGCGATCCGGCCGCTTCCCGGGCCCGCAGCTCTTCGAGCCGCTCCGCCACCGTGCGCCCACAGCGCGGCAGCCTGCCCCAGGGCGCGATCTCCGCCAGGGGCACGAGCACGAAGAGCCGTTCCTCCAACCCGGGATGGGGCAGCACCAGCCGCTCGTGTGCGTACCCCAGGCCCGAAAACGCGAGCAGGTCCAAGTCGAGCGTGCGCGGACCGTGGCGCGGCTCCCGGGTACGATCGCGCCCGAAGGCCCGCTCTATCGTTTGGGTCGCGTCGAGCAGCTCCAGGGCCTCCCCCCGCCAGGTGCCCACCAGAGCCCCGTTCCAATAATCCGGTTGCCCCTTCGGCCCTCCCACCGGCGCGGTTCGATGCCAACGGGAGACGGCTTCGACGCTCATGCCCGGCAGCTCGCGCAGGGCGCCCAGCGCTGCGTTCAGTTGGCGCACCGGCTCGCCCAGGTTCGCCCCCAGACCGATCCAAACTTCACCCGGCTTCATCGCGACGGGTTTCCACCTTGAGGTTCGGCGGGCGCGGACGAGCCCATGCGCCAGCGGGGCAAGAACATGCGCACGACCCCGTGCACCGCGAATCCGTTGAAGATCACGAACAACGCGGGCACCGGCGCCAGATAAAAGAGAAAGAGGCCGAAGACGATCGCCACCAGGGTGAAGAAGGAACGGCGCTCGCGGGTCAAAAACTCCACCGCATGCACGTAGCGCACCCGGCTCACCATCAAAAGCCCCAGGGCGGGCAACATCATGAGCAACACGGCGGGCACCCAATCGAGGATCGGCGACCAGTCGACCGTGTTCATCCAGCCCATCAAGCGCCCAAAGGGCGTGGGTGTGCCGCCGGTCTCCTCGAGTTCCGGGCGGCGCAGCAACAGGTAGATCCAGATGGTGGAAGCCACCGCACCGGCCGCCGCCGGCGAAGGCAGGCCGCGGAAAAACGCCCGGTGCTCCACGTCCTGGGCGGTTTCCAGGTTGTAGCGCACCAGGCGCAGAATGGCCATCAGCGCAAAGGCCGCCGCCGCCAGGAAGTGCACCCGCGGATCCCCGCGAAAGCCCGTCAGCTCACCCTGGTGTTCGATCAGGACCTTGGCCAACATGGCCGGCACAACACCGAAGGTCAGCGCGTCGCTGAACGAATCCAGTTGCGCACCGAAGGCGCTCTGGGATCCGGTCAAACGCGCCACCCAACCGTCCAGGCTGTCGAAGATCATCCCGAGGAACACCAACATGCAGGCCGACTGCATCTTGGCGTAGAAAACGCTCGGGTCCTCCCCGGAGTAAGCCAAGGCGTCGATCGCCTTGGCCAAGGCCAGCAACCCGCAAAAGGCATTCGCCAGGGTCACCAGGTTCGGCAGGATCTGGACCTTCTTCACGGAAGTACCGGATGGGGCCGAGGCAGTCCGATCGCAACGGGAATCAGCGGCCCGACTCGCTCCAGGTGCCGCGCAGGCGCACCGGACCGGCCAATTCGCGTTCCTGCTGGAACTCCATGGGCTGCCCGTCGTCCGGATCGACCCAACGCACTTCGATCTCGAAGCCCAAGGTCAGGTGCCCCTCCAGTGCATACCCGTGGGGCCGACCGGCGGCCAAGTCCCAAAGGATCTCGCCGTCGAGTTCGAGCGCCGCGCGCAGGCTGCGCTCGACCGGATCCCCGTCGGAGTCCACGTCGGACTCCTGGTGTTCGCCCTCTTGCTCCACGGAAACGGCAAGCACCGCGATCTGTCGCCCGCCCTCATCGCGGTTTGCCTTCCAGGTCACCTGCACCTCGCCGACCATGCTTTTCCAAAGGACTTCGAACATATCCTCTTCATCGTCGTCCTCGAAGCCCAGGTCACCCGCGGGGTCGAGCAGCCAGCGCGTGGCTGCGGCGGGCACCTCCCAGCTATCCCCGAGCTCCATCTCGCCGGTCGGCAGCCAGCGGCCGAGATCCAGATCGACTTCCAGATCGTCGAGCAGGTGGCGCGGGCCTTCTTCACCGTCGTAGCGGCGCCGCCAATCCGAACCGTCCCGGGTGAAACGAACGGAACGCCCCACCAGGGGACTGGTCTCGGTATCCAAGTCGGACTCGGAGCCGTATTCGACCTCGCGCACACGCTCGGCCTCGGCGTAGCGCCGCAGGAACACCTCCAGGCGCCCGTCCTCCACCGTTTGGTATCGATCGACCACGCGCAGGGAAACCCGCCCGCGCATTTCGAAGGGGGTTTGGTCGTCGCCCGCCAACTCGCCGTTCACGAAGTAGCGGTCGTAGTTTTCGGTCAGCTCGAACTCCTGCTCGAAGTGCTTCTCGATCACCTGCCCGGCTTCGGGCTTGGGCCGAAGTTCACCGGGCTGGGGGCCGCGCACGGGCTCCGCCGCAGCCAGAAGGACACCGGGGACGAGCAGGGCGAGGGCGGAAAACTTCATGGCTGGTACGGGACCGGAGGGAGATGCGGGGCTGCTGGGGACACCAGCAGCCTACGCGAACACCCCTTCGGAACCAGGGCCCAAGCCCGAGCCGCGGGATCTCAGGTGAGTCCCCGCATCCCCCACCCGGCCCGGTAGGGCGCGTGCAGGAGCGCGTTTGCGGCCGGCTGCCCCGGGAAGCGACCCCGCGCGCCGTCCCAGGCCAGGCTGGTGTGCGGGAAACACAGGGCCACGTTGCCGAGCAACGCCACCTGGGTCAAAAGGCTCGAATAGTCGAATCCGGTGACCGCCGCGGATCCGCCGAGACAGGCATCCACCCAGCCGTGCCAATGGTCGACCGCCGACACCTCGGGCAGTTCGACCCCGCCGAAACGACTCTCGGGAAGCAGCCGCGGCGGATCGTAGGGACTGGCGAGCAGCGCCCCGTGCTCCCCGAGGAACAGGCAGGCGTTTTTGTAGACGTTGTCGCCCGCCTCGCACTCGGCCAGTTCCGTCAGGGGCAAACGCCCGCCGTCGTGCCAGGTCAGCCGCAGGGAGCCGCCCGTCGTGTGGGGAGTCGGCCGGAAGTGGTAGCTGATCCGCGACCAGAGCGGGAAACTCTCCTCACCCGGCGGCGGCCCGTCCGAGCGCACATCGATCGGCTGGCCGAGCTCCAAGAACCACAGGGCCGGATCCATCAGGTGGCAAGCCATGTCCCCTTGGGCGCCGGTGCCGAAGTCCCGGAAGCCGCGCCAATGGAAGGGGTGGTACACACGCTCCACGTAGGGCCGCCAGGGCGCGACCCCGAGCCACAGATCCCAATCCAGATGCTCGGGCACCGGGTTTTCGCCTTCGGGGCGATCGTGCCCCTGGGCCCACCATCCGGCCGGGCGGTCGGTCCACACGTGCACCGTGTGCACACGCCCGATGTGTCCCGCGCGGAAGAGCTCGAAGGCCTGGCGATAGTGGCGCGCGGCCCGGTTCTGGATGCCCATCTGGGTCGCCGTGCCCGCGCGCGCGGCTTCGTGGGCCACGAGCCGCGCTTCGTAGACGGTGCGCGTCAGGGGCTTTTGGCCGTAGACGTGCAGACCCTGACGCAGGGCCGCCACCATGGGCGCCGCGTGCATGTGGTCGGGTGTGCTGACGTGCACGCTGTCGATGCTCCCGGCTTCGGCCGCGAGCATCTGGCGCCAATCCCGGTAGAGCCTCGCGCCCGGGTGCCGCTGGGCGGCTGCTTCCAGGTGCTTCGTGTCCACGTCGCACAGGGCCGCGATCTCGACCTGGTCGTGACTCGCGATCTGGCGCAGATCCCCGGCTCCCATGCCGCCGCAGCCGATGGCCGCGTGGCGCAGGGGCCCGCGGGTCACCACCCGTCCGTCCGAGCCGCGCGTGGAAGCGCAGGCGCCGATCAGCCCGCCGTACCCCGCGGCCAGGGCCAGACCTCCCCCCAGGGCGGCTCCGCGGCCCAAAAATCCGCGGCGGGAGAGGGACGAAGAAGAGGAGGCGGAGGCGTCGGAATCGGCCATCGGATGTGGGGATTGGGGACTTGCGGGGGAATCGAGAAGGCGGCCGATGCGCGGTGGACGGACCACTCGGACTCAGCGCGACCTCTCGGCGTGCACACGCTCGATCAGGGCCTTGGTGGCGAGCACACCGCGGGATTCGGGCATCTCGGCGCCCTCATATTCGACACCCACGTACCCGCGGTACCCGGAGGCGTGAACGATGGCCAACATGCGCCGGTAGTCGGTGTGGATCTCGTCGCCGTGTTCGTCGAAGGCATGGGACTTGGCGCTGACCGCGCGCGCAAAGGGCATCAACTCCTCGACGCCCTTGTAGCGGTCGTACCACTCGCCGCCGCCCTCGGGATGGTCGCCCACGCGGAAGTTGCCGAAGTCGGGCAGGGTGCCCAGCCAAGGGTGATCGGCCGTGCGCATCACCTCGGCCAACCAACGGCCGTTGGAGCTGAGCCCCCCGTGATTCTCCACGAGTACATACAGCCCCAGGCGCCCGCCCTCGTCCGCCAGGCGCGTGAGGCCGTCGACGGAGAGATCGCGCTGCTGAGCCCACGTGCCCGCACTTTGCGCATTGACGCGAATCGAGTGGCATCCGAGCGCCAAAGCGGATTCAAGCCACGGCAGGTGGTTTTCGACGGCGCGCGCCCGGCCGCCCTCGTCGGGATCCCCCAGCGCGCCCAGGCCGTCGCACATGATCAAAAGACTGCGCACGCCTTCGGCCCCGCAGCGGCGCGCGAGCTCCTCGGTGTGGGCCGGCCGGCGCCGATCGTCCCAGTGGAAGCTGTTCACGTACTCGATCGCGTCGAAGCCGAGCCGACGCGCCTCGGCCGGAAAATCGAGGGGATCGAGCCCGCCCCCGCGCAGGGCGCGGTGCAAGGACCACTGGGCCAGGGAAATGCGCAGGGGATGCTCGTCCTCCCCGCGATCGACCGCTCCCGCGGGAGACGTTCGGCCGCCCGCGCAGGCGCCGGCGGTGGAGAGCCCCAGGGCCGAGAGCGCCGCGGCCGCCCCGCGGGCCAGAAAGGTGCGCCGTTGCATCGACCGGATCCTAGCGTCCCCGGCCCTTGGCACCCGGCCGCGGACCTGGCCCGTCCGCTTCCCGGGAGCGCTCCGGGCGGCCCTCGGCTACCCTTCCGCCCTAAACCCCGACCCCCTCCGCCCATGATCTCCCTCACGCTGTTCCTCGCGCTCGCGAGCCCCGTTGCGCCCCCCGGCCTGGCCACCGTCTCCTCCGGCGCTGCGCCCACGGTCCACCAGGAAACGGCCGAGAACCAGGCCGAGGAGTCGATCGCCTTCGCCAGCGCCGAGTGGCTCTGGGACCTGGAGCGCATCGGCGAACCCGTGGTCTCCCCCGCCGGCCGCTGGGTCGTCGCCCCCCTGACGCGCCACGACCGGGAGGACGGCAAAGCCCACACGGACCTGTGGCTGTTCGATCTGGAAGGCGGCGAACCCCGCCCGCTCACCCGCCACGGCGCCGCCGACGGACAGGCGGTCTTTCGCCCCGATGGCTCCGCCCTGGCTTTCGTGTCGAAGCGCGAAGGCGACGACGCGCCGCAGCTCTACCTGCTGCCCATGGACGAACCCGGGGAAGCGCGGCGCCTGACGGAACTCGCCACCGGAGTCAGCGCCCCCAAGTGGGGCGGTGAACACCTCTACTTCCTCTCGCGCCTGTGGCGCGACAAGGATCTGGAGGAACAGGCCGCGGCGGTGGAGGCCGACAAGAAGTCCAAGGTCTCCGCGCGGGTCTGGAACGACCTGCCCACGCGCCACTGGGACCACTTCCTCGACGAGGCCCGGGACATGCACATCCTGCGCGTGCCGGCGGCGGGCGGCGAAATCGAGCCGATCACGCCGATCACCGGTTGGGCGCTCTCCCGCGGCGGCGCTGGGGCCGGCAGCTACGACGTCTCGCCGGACGGCTCTTTGATCGTCTTCCAGGCCGACAGCCGCCGCGACCCGATCCAGCCCGACCCGGACCTCTTCCTGCTCGCGCCCGGTCGCACCGTCGCGCACAACCTGACCGTCGACAACAACGCCTGGGACGGCAACCCGCGTTTTTCCCCCGACGGCCGCACCCTGGCCTACACGCGGCAACGCACGCGGGGTTTCTACGGCGACAACAACGAGCTGGTGCTCCTGGACCTCTCGACCAGCGAGAAGCGCTTCCCCCACCGGGGCTGGGATCGCTCCGCCGACGGTCTTGTTTGGCTGCCCGACGGTGCAGGCCTGATCGGCTCCATCGATGACGCCGGCACACGCCGGCTCTACCTTTTGGGCGGTGAAGGTGAACCGGTCGCCTGGACCGCGGCGACCAGTTTTTCGAGCCCCGCACCCGTGCCCACGGGCGGCGTCGTCGCGTTGCAGCAAAGCTTCGATTTGCCTCCGCGGCTCGTGTTCCTCGCGGGCCCGGGCGCCGAGCCCCGCGCCCTGGAGAGCCGCAACGAAGCCGCCCTGGCGTCCGTGCAGTTCGGGGAGCACCGCTCGGTGACCTACGCCGGCGCCGACGGGGCCGAAGTCCAAATGTGGATCCAATACCCGCCGGACTTCGACCCGGAGCGCAGTTATCCGCTCCTGCTCCTGGTGCACGGCGGTCCCCACAACGCCATCACCGATGGCTTCCACCTGCGCTGGAACAGCCAGATTTTCGCCGCCTGGGGCTACGTCGTCGCTTGGCCCAACTTCCACGGCTCTTCGGGCTTCGGCAGGGACTTCACCGACTCGATCAACCCGGACTGGTTCACCAAACCCTACGCCGACGTGCTCGCCGCCGCCGATTGGCTCGCCCAGCGCCCCTACGTCGACCCGGAGCGCATGGTCGCCGCCGGCGCCAGCTACGGCGGCTACCTAACCAGCGCCATCCTCGGCCACGAGCACCCCTTCCGGACCTTCGTGATCCACGCGCCGGTCTACAACATGTACTCCCAGATGGCGGCGGACTTCGCCGTGCACAGCCAACGCTTCGGCGACTACTGGGACGACCCCACGATCTACCGCTCGATCTCGCCCCACTACTTCGCCGCGGGTTTCTCCACTCCGGCCATGATCATCCACGGCGAACTCGACTACCGCGTGCCCGTCGGTCAAGCCTTCGAACTCTTCCGCACCCTGCGCCACCGCGGCCTCGAAGCACGCCTCGTCTACTACCCCGACGAAAACCACTGGATCCTCAAGCGCCACAACTCCATCCACTGGTACGGCGAAGTGCGCGCCTGGATCGACCGCTTCACCTCCAAAGCCCAAGACTGACCGCGCCGGAGGGGAAGACGGTGCCAGGCTCCAACTTCCCCTCCCGTCCCGCGCGTTCACGGGATGAAGATCGCGGGCAACGGATTGCTGGCGTGGGTGATGGTGCCCGTCCCGACGTTGAGGGTCGCGAAGGCGAAGTGCATCACGTGCCCGATCAATTGAGGAGCGTCGAAGGGCTGCTTCAAGTACGCGGCCTGCCCGCGACCGAACCCGTCGAGCACGCCGAGGGTGTTCGGGAAGATGCCCGGATGCCCCGCCAGGTTGAGGGTGACGTTCGTCCAGGGGTCCCAGACCAAGGGCAGCACCACCCCCGGGGCCAAAGGCAAACCCGGCGCCGTGCCGGTCATCGACGCGACCGCCAGGTGAATGCTTCCGGCCTCCGCCGGCCCGGCGCGCAGGAGCAGCGGTAGGTGGCCCCCTTGCCCCAAAGAGAGGAAGGGAACCGGACTGGTCAGGCTGGGCAGACTGAAGCGCGTCTGATAACCGCGTGTGCCGTGCACACCGTCCACCGCGCCCTGGCGGAAACCACTCAGTAGCAACCCATCCTCCAGCACCGCAGCCCCGTCGATACGCACCCGATCGGGCACGCCTGAGAACGGGACCTCGACGCTTGCGCTCCAGAGCGTCCCCCCATCCACGGCATCTGCAGCGAGCGCGAGATAGCCCCAAGACGAGTGCGCCGCCGTTTGGGTGTTCACATTCCCGAAGGTCGACGCCACCGCCGCCAACGAAGCGCGCTGGGGCACGTGCTTCAGCAGCGCGTGGGTGAGGGGAAACGAGACCGGATGAACGGCTTCCCAGAGCAAGTCCCCCTGGGGGCCCAAGCTGCGCAGGGCCAAGCGGAAGTCCGGATCCAGGTGACGCCCGGTCCCCGCGATGACCACCGATCCATCCGGAAGGTGCTTGAGGTCGCGCAAAACCTCCAACGCGCTCCCCATGGGCAACATGTCGCTCCAAAGGATGGCACCATCCGAGCTTGCCAGCATGACCACGCGGCTCGAAAGCCAACCGTACTGATGGCCCGTGGCATGCCCGACGGCGATCTGGGTGCCATCGGATGAGACCGAGAGTGCGATCCCCCAGTGCACGGTTCCGATCAAAACCTCGGGTGTATGGGGAAGCACCGAGGTCCACAG
>JBJHAV010000125.1:0-11126 GCA_050480685.1 Planctomycetaceae bacterium
TTGAGCGGGGTCGGCACGTAGGTGACGTGATCCCCCAGGACCTCGCGGAAGGTGGGCAGGTCGCTGACCGCGCAGGCGGTGCCCGCCGCCAGAGCCTCCAGGGGTGTGACCGGGGTGGCTTCGTCCTCCGAGAGGTGCACGAGCAGCGCGGCGCGCGCCACCCAGCGGGCGAGTTCCGGCTCCGTGGGCTGGGGCACCCAGGTGAAGGCCGCTTTGGCCGAGGAGAAGTGCAGGCGCGACTGCAGGGCCTCGCGGCCGTCCCCCGGGCCGCCGGCGAAAACCAGCCGACCGGCCAGGCCGCGCTCCAGCAGCACCTCGAAGGCCTCGAGCACACGCACCGGATGGCGCGCCGCGCGCAGGGCGCCGAGCACCAGCACCAGGGGCGGATCGTCGGGTGCGGGCACTTGCCCGGCCAAGGCCAGGTCGCGCTGCCAATGGTCCGCGCCCACCGGCACGCGGTGCACACGCTCGGGCGGAAGCGCGAAGCGTTCGATCAACTCGCCGCGGGTGTGATCACTGAAGGCCAAGAGGTGGCTCTCGCGGGCGAAGCGCTCGCGGGTCGGCACTTCCGCCGCGCTGCCCGCCTTCGGCAGGGCGCTGACCGCGAGCAGCGTCGGCGCCTTCACCCCAGGGGGCACGCCGGGCGCCATGCGCTGGAACAGATCGACGGGGCCGATCAAGCGCTCCACCCCCACCAGGCCCAGCAGCGGATCGGCCAAACGGCGCGGCAAACGCCACGAACGGCGCCGAAGCTGCACGGCCGCGCCTTCGAGGCCCAGGGCTTCTTTCGGCAGCACACGCTCCTGTCCCCCCACATCCAAGAGCGCCAGCGACGGGCCGCCGGGCAGGGCGGCCAAGGCCCGCACCAACTCGCGCCCATAACGCCCCACGCCCGGCGCGTGGCTGGCGGCGGGCAGATAATCGAATCCGACCCGAACCATCGAATTCAGAGCCCGACGGGGAGTTGGCAGCGGATGCGAATGCGCCGGAAGCTCACGAGACCAGCTCCTTCAAGGTGCGATTGGCCTCGGTGCCTTCCAGGTCCTTGGCGAGGGCCGAAAGGGTGCGATCGGCCCGTTCGTCGAGGGGGTCGTCGCTGGGCAGCGCGCCCGAATTCGCCTGCCCGTCCAGGGCGATCAACACGTCCGAGGCGCGCACGCGGTCGGGATCCGCGCCCAGGGCCCAGGCATCCTGGGCTCGCGATCCGCGCTGGGCGGCCCGGCCGCGGTCCTCGGTGACCACCAACAGGCCGGCGCGTTCCAGCCGATCGAGGGCCTCGCGCAGGTGCCGCTCGGAAATGCCAAGTTCTTCGAAAAGCGGCTCGAAGGCCAGGGGCGGGCGCCGCTCCACAAACGCCTGGGTCGCGCGCAGCATGATGCGCAGGGCGACCGCATGCAGCCAGGCCTGGTCCGCCGAACCCGCGCGCGCGTGGCGCAGGTAGGTTTTGGCGTGCTGGTCGGCGTAGGCCAACTCCGCCCCCAAGAGCACGGAAACCCACGAGGACCAGACCCACAGCAAGAACAGCGGGAAGGCCGCGAAACTGGCGTACAGGGTGTTGTACTGGGCGACTCCGAGCTGCATCTGCACGTGCAGCACCTGGAACACGGTCCAAGCGAGCGCCCCGAGAAAGCCGCCCAGGGCCGCCGAGCGCACGCGCACGCGGGTGTTCGGCATAATCAGGTAGAGCAGCGCGAAGGCCAGCCAGATGCCGAGAAAGGGCACCGCGGCCAAGCCAAGCTCCACGAAGGGCCCCAAGTAGAGCTTTTCGCGCACGAACTCCTTGAAGCCCGAGCTCTGGAACGCGGCCGCCAGGGCCGTGGCCGCGATCACGAGGAGCGGTGTGATCACCACCAGCGAAAGGTAGTCCGCGAACTTGCGCACGAGCGTGCGCGAGCGAGTCACGCCCCAGATGGCGTTCATCGAGTTCTCCACGTGCCCCAGCAACTTGAGCACGGTGAACATCAAAACGACCAAGCCGATGGCGCCCAGGTTGGCGACGTTGGTGCGCCCGACGAATTCGAGCAGCTTGTCGAACACCTCGCGCAGTTGGACGACCTCGCCGCCTTCACCGAAGAGGTCGCCCGCGCCCTCCAGCGCCTCTTCCCTGCCATCTTCCGCGCGGGGCTGCACACCCGGCTCCGCGGGCGCTTCCAGGCGTCCGAAGGTGTTGTCGAGAAAGGGCACGATCGCTTCCTTCACCAGGTGGTCGTAGGCCCCAAAACCCTTGGCGAGGGCGAAGGCGAAGGCCAACAGCGGCACCAGGGAAAGCACCGTGATGTAGGTCAGGCCCGAGGCGCGGAAAAAGCTCTGGTGTTCCTTCAGGCCGCGCAGCAGCAAAAAACCGAGCCGCACCAGGTGCACGCCGGCCTTGCGAAAGGTCGGCATACCGGCCGCATCCCACTGCCAGATTTCGCTGGCGAAGAACTGTCCGATGCGCTCCAAACGCGGCGCCTGCTCTTGCTGCGGCGCGGCCGGCCCGCGGCGCCCCCGCGGGGCCGCGGAATCGGGCGCCGCCCGCCCTCCGCCGGCATCGGGGGGAGTATCTTGGGGAGCACCCTTTCGTTCGACCATGGGGCGGGAAGGCTGCGCTCAGCGCCCCGGGCGCTCCGCCGCCCGGGCGGCGGCGTGGGCCTGCCAAGCGCTCTCGAAACGCGCGTCGTCGCTCACCCCGAGGGCGTTCTTGAAGTGTGTCGGGGACATGCGCGCTTCCATCGTGCCGCGCACGAAGTCCTTGAAGGGACCGGCCAGGCGCCCCTCGTCCCCCTCCAGGCAGTAGTGGATCAGGGTGTAGGCCTGGGCGTAGCGCACCTCGGTGGAGGCAAGCTCCTCGAAGTCGTCCGCGGCGAAGTTCAGCACGCGGTTGAGGCTGAACGGATCCCGCGCTCCGGCGTGGATCTCGAACCAATTCGTGCGCGGGCGCAGGAGTCGCCGCGCGTCGAATCCCGGACCGTCCAGGGCGGCTTCCATCATCGCGGCCAAACCGATCGCGAGCCAGCCGGGGGGGCTGCCTGTGCCACTGCCGTGATTGCGGTAGGTGGCGAACAGGATCTGCTGCACGGCCTGGCGGATCAGCGGCCCTTGGGTGGTGGCCCGTTCACCGTCGATCACCACGCGGTTGGCATCCGCCAGGAAGTAGGCCGGATTGCCGCGACCGACCGCAGGGAAACTGCGGCTTTCGCGGTGCAGGTGCACTTCCAGTTGCAAACTGGCGTGGGGGAAACCGAGGCGGTCGCCGAAGAGCTCGAAGAAGTCGGCGTAGACGCGGTTCAGGAGCAGCATGCGCTCGATGCCCTCCGCCAGGGGCAGGTTGCTGCGCACGTGGTACAGGCTGCCGTGGTACTCGAAGGCCGAACGCCAATCGGCAATGGCGGTCTCGAAACGCCGCTGGTCCAGCCAGCGCCGATCGAGCTGAACTTGCCACGCATTGCCCCTTTGGCGATGGCCCAGGAAGGTGTGGGCGGCCTCGTTTTCAAAGTCGCGGGCCAAAACGCGCCAGGCCATGAGTTCGGCCTCGGGCAAAAGGCCGACCTCCTTCGCCCAGGCGGCCACCTCCAGGTTGGCGCGCGCGTCTGCCGCCGCGGCCCCCTCGACCCGGCGGGCGAACTCGGATAGGTGCAGCACCGCCGACTCCACGCGCTCCACCTGAGCGCGCGGGTAGGTCTGCTGGCGGGTGCGCACGAGCCAGGTGACCTCCTCCTCGTCCTGACGCACCAGGTGGCCCTCGATCGAGCGGCCGCTTGTCAGAACCAGGGTGTCGAGCGGACGGTCGCGCAGGGCCTGGGTGGCGCCGGTGACCAGGAGCAAGGATGCCAGCAGGGTCTGGATGGCCATGGGATCGCGAACCGTCGGAGGGAGATCGGGTTCTGTAGCGGCGGGAGCGCGGGAAACGACTTCCCCGCGGCGCCGGGGCAGGAGCGGGAGCCGGGGCAGGGTCCGGTGCCAGACTAGCAGCCCGGACGCGCGGGCCCTACCGCGGCTCGGGCGGCCCGGAGTGCATACGGGGCGCGAAGGGAATGCGCTGGACTAAATCCGCCTCCAGGGCCGCCAAGGCCGCCAGACGCTCCTCGCTCGCGGCGGCCCCGAAACGCTCGGCGGCCAGACGCGTGAAGAGCAGCGCGTGGCCCCGTTCGGAGGGCGCCAGGCGGCCGTAGAGCGCCCGCAGCTCCGGCGCCGGCGCGTGCTCCGCCAAAAGCAGGAAACGCTCCAAACTGCGCGCCTCCACCAGGGCCGAAACCAGCAGCCGGTCCAGCAGCCCGCTGGGCTCCCGTCCCGCCAGGTGTTTCGCTCCGCCCAACAGCCCTTCCATGTAGGGACTCGCGCCAGCCGGCGCCAAGTTGCCGCCGAGGGCGAGCACCAGGGCGTGCACCTCCTCGAAGTGCGCCAGCTCCTCGCGCGCCAAGGCCGCAAGCCGTCCCACGAGCCGCGTGTCCCCCGGATGCCGATGGATCAGGGCCTGGGCCGAGCCCGCCGCGCGCAGTTCGCAGTGGGCGTGGTCGCTGAGCAACTCGATCGGCTGCTCGGCCGCCGCGACCGCCCAGGCGGCTTGTGTCTCGGAGCGCAGCACCGGGGCTTCACTCGATGGCCGGAGAACTCATGTCGAGTAGCCAGGTGGCCATGGAGAAATAAATCAGCACCCCCGAAACGTCCGCCAGGGACGTCACCAGGGGACCGCTGGCCGTGGCCGGGTCCATCTTGAAGCGCGACAGCAGGAAGGGAAGGCTCATGCCGATCAAACTGCCGAAGAGCACCACCGCCACCATCGTCGTGGCGACGACCAGCGCCACGGTCACGCCGCCGCGCGCCCAGCCGACACCCGAAACCGCAAGGGCCATGGTCAAGCCCAGGGCCGCGGCCACCAGCACCTCGCGCCCGAGCAGCATGAGCCAATCCCGGGCGACCACTTCGCCGGTGGCCAACGCGCGCACCATCAGGGTCGCCGCCTGGGCCCCGGCGTTGCCGCCCGAAGCGATCAGCAGCGGCAGAAAGAAAACCAGCACCACGTAGCGCGCGATGGTGTCCTCGAAAACGGCGATGCCCGCGCCCGAGAGCAGGTTCACGAAGACCAGGAGCACCAGCCAGGGCACACGCTTCGAATAGAGCGTCCGCAGGGATGCCGCCTTCGGGCCCTCGGGCAACTTGCCGACCGTGGCCGACTTGTGGAAGTCCTCGGTGGCTTCCTCCTCGACCACGTCCATGGCGTCGTCGTAGGTGACGATGCCCACCAGGCGCTCGCGTTCGTCCAAAATCGGCAGGGCGAGCAGGTCGTAGCGGCCGATGCGCTTGGCGATTTCCTCCTGGGGTTCGTCCACGCGCCCGGTCAAAACCTCGCCCACCAGGAGCTTCGCAATCGGTCGAGTGGGCGGCGCCAGAATCAGGTCGCGCAGGGAGAGCGTGCCCACCAGGCGGCGGTCCGCATCCACCACGTAGGCCTGGTAGATGGTCTCCTTGTCCGGGGCGCTCAAACGCAGCGCTTCGATGGCCTCGGCCGCGGTCAGGTTCGGCGCGAGCGTGGCGTAGTCCGAGGTCATGATCGCCCCGGCCGTGCCCTCAGCGTAACTCGCCAGACGCCTCAGGTCCTCGCGCTCCGCGTGGGCCAGACCGGGCAGAAGTTCGAGGCGCTGCTCCGAGTCCAGGCGGTTGAACAGGTCCGCGCGCTCGTCCGGCGACATGTCCTCGAAGAGCGCCGCCAGTTGGCGCCGGCCGAGTACTCGCGAGAGCGCCACCTGGGTGCCGGGCTCCACATAGCCGAAGACCTCGGCCCGGTGGTCGCCGTCCACCAGCCACAGGACGCGTTTGGCTTCCTCGGCCTCGAGAAAATGGAGGAAATCCGCCAGGTCCGCCGGGCGCATCGCGCGCGCCAGCACCCGGACGGTTTCCTCGTCCCCGCGCTCGAAAGCGTCGCGGATCGTGTTCTCGAGGATCGTCTCGCTCATCGGTCCCTCGTAGGCGCCAGCCGGCACGCCCCCGGGGACCCCGGACGATCAGCGGATCGGGTGCGGGGTCCCGGCGGCGCTCCAAAGCGGGCGCAGTCCGAGACGGGCTGGGGGGGCGGCGTCGAGCCGCCTACTGGGAAGGTCCATGGTGGGTCCGGGAGCCAGGTTCCCGGGCGGAAACAGGGTATCGGGGCGGGGGGGAAGCTCCAAGGCCGGGCCCCCAAGAAAGGGCGCCCGCGGGGTCTGGCCGGGCGCCGAAGCGCGCCGATCGGCCTCTTCGACCGGCGGCCGGGTCAGACTTTGTTCTTGCCCGGTTGCCAGAGCACGTCCGCGGCGCCGCGGTCGTTCGCGTGCCGGCCCAGGACAAAAAGGAGGTCGCTCAGCCGATTCAGGTAGCGCACCACCTGGGGATTCACGCGCCCGGCCTCCTCGGGCTCCCCGGCCAAGGCCGTCACCAGCCGCTCGGCCCGGCGCGTGACCGTGCGCGCCAGGTGCAACCACGCGGAAAGCTGGCTGCCCCCGGGCAGGACAAAACTCGTCAGGGGCGAGAGGTCGGCGTTGAAACGATCGATGTGCCCTTCGAGCCGCGCCACGTAGTCCGCCGGCAGGCGCAGGCGATCCCCCGCTTCCCCCGGCACGCAAAGGTCCGAGCCCAGGTCGAAGAGGTCGTTTTGGATCTCCAGGAGCACCCCCCGGTAGGGCTCCTCGGCCCCCTGGACCAGGGCCAGGCCGAGCACGGAATTGGCCTCATCCACGGTCCCGTAGGCCTCCACGCGCAGGTGGTGCTTGGGGACGCGGGAGCCGTCGCCGAGGCCGGTGGAGCCATCGTCGCCGGTGCGGGTGTAGATGCGGTTGAGGTGGACGGGCATGGGGGGCGGGGGGGGAGCGGGACTCGAAAAGTCTCTTTAGATCGTCGGAGCGGCTCCCACAACGTACCCCGATCCTCCCCCGCAGCGCCCGCCTTCCGGGCCGGGCGCTACCCTGCCCCGGTGCTGCACCTGGGGGGCATGGGGCTCGTCGCCCGTTCGATCGGAGGGCTCGAAACCTGCATCGAGTTGCCCGCCTTGCGCCTGTGCTTCGACCTGGGGCGCTGTCCGCCGAGCGCCGTGCACCGGCCCCTGGTGCTGTTCACCCACGCCCACATGGACCATTTGGGCGGCATCGCCTACCACGCCGCAACGCGCGCGCTTTTGGGTTTGGAGCCCCCCACCTACGTGGTGCCGCCCCACGCCGAGGCGGCCCTGGCGGATCTCTTCGCAGCCTGGCGCCGGTTGGACGAGAGCCGTTTGCCCCACCGTTTGGTGCCCCTGGGCCCGGGCGAATCCTTTGCGCTCGCGGGGGGCCTGCGTGCCGAGGCCTTCGCCACGCCCCACACGGTGCCTTCCCAGGGGTATGCGCTGGTGGCGACCAAACGCAAGCTCAAGCCCGAGCTGCGCGGCCTGCCCCAGGCCGAGCTCGACGATCTGCGCACGCGCGGCGGAATCGAGATCACGCGCGAGGAAGAGGATGTGCTCTTCGCTTTCACCGGCGACACCCGCGCGGAGCTACTGGAGCAAGAACCCCTCGTGCGCCGCGCGCGCGTGCTGGTGATGGAGTGCACCTTCCTGGACGAACGTGTGCCGCTCGAACAGGCGCGGGCGAGCGGGCACGTGCACCTGGACGAACTGGTCGAGCGCGCCGATTTGCTCGGCAACGAAGCGATTTTGCTGACGCACCTCTCCGCGCGTTACACCCAGAGAGAGGCTCTGGCCCTGTACGACGCCAAATTGCCGCCGGAGCTACGCGCGCGCGTGACGCCGCTGCTCGACGGTCACAAACCGTAGTCGCTCGGCTGCTTGGCGTTGCCCAGTGCGCGCATGATTTGGTGCCAAGCGCGCGCATCGCGGGTTTCCATGGGCGCGCGGGCGAATACACGCTCGACGGATTCGGCGATCAACCTCGCCGCCGCGGCGCTGGCCGCGGCCCCGGACAGGGTTTCGCCCACATGCGCGATCAGGTACGCCCGTTGGCGCTCGTCGAGCGGTGATCCGCGCGAGCGTTTGGGCCGCGCGCCGGCCCGCGGGAAAAGCGCGTAGAGCACCACGGTCACGGCCATGGAGAGATTCAAGGAACCGTGCTCGCCCGAGCACGGCAGATAACACAGCTCCTGACAGCGGTCGGATTCCTCGGCCGAAAGGCCGTCCTCCTCGCTGCCGAAAACCAGCGCCACCCGTTCGTCCGGGGAGGCGCACCACTCGACAAGTTCACCCGTGCGTTCGTCGAAGGGCATCACGATGCGATGGCGGCGCACACGCGCGGTGA
This sequence comes from Planctomycetaceae bacterium, assembly GCA_050480685.1. Taxonomy (GTDB): domain Bacteria; phylum Planctomycetota; class UBA1135; order UBA1135; genus JBJHAV01. The sequence continues at coordinate 8,235 of JBJHAV010000125.1, forward strand.
AGCCCACCGAACGGGTGGTGCCGTCCAAGGCCTGATCCAGGTCGGGCACCACACGCACCCGGCGCGCCGCGTCGGCGACGCCGTGGGCCATCTGCTCGAACTCCGGGTGGACCAACATGGCCGGCCGCTGGGGCGCGACCAGCACCAGCTCCGCCGGGCCGAAGTTCGCCGCGGCGCGCAGGGCCGAGCCGACGTTGCGCGGCCCGCGGGGCCGCACGAGGACAATGCGCTTCATTCGGGCCGCATTGTGGGGACCGGCGAGCGGCAGGTCACCGGGCCGGGGCCGAGACTCAGGGCGGATCGGGCAGGCTTTCGAGCAGGCGGCGCGCCGCCCCGTGGGCGGCCGGGTCGCCGTGGCCGAGCCTAGCCGGCCGCGGGCCGTCCCGCCAGACCCGGACCTCCCCCCAGGAGGAAGGGGGCCCGGGATCCGGGCCGAACAGCGCCGCATCCACACGGTTCTCGCCGGGAGCCAGCACCAGGGAGAGGCTCGGGCCCACGGCCCGGGTAGCCTGCTCCCCGGCCAAACGCACCCGGGCCAGGGGGATCGGCTCCCCGTCGCGTTCGAGCGCCAGGGCCAGGGGCCCGCCGCGCGGCGCGCGCAGTTCGACGGCGCGGGGTTCGTTCGCGGCTGTCGCTCCCTCCACATCCGAAGCCTGCCAGCGAACGAGCAGCCCGTCGGGCCGCCAAAGCTCCTCGGCGGGCGCTTGCCCCGCGGGGGCCGGGCGGGATTGGGCCGGGGTCCCGTCGTGGCCCGCCGCGCGCAGCGCCCAGGCCGCGCCGTCGCCCGGCAGGCTCAAGCGCCACCAGCCGGCGGCGAGGGATTCGAGCTCCGCCGCCGGAGCTTCCGCCGCCGGCCAGGGCGGGCCTCCGGCCTGCACCCGGCGCAGCAGCGGCAACTCGGCGGCCGGCCGGGACCCGATGCGCAGCCGGGCCTCGTCCAGGGGCTGCCCGTCCAGGCGCAGTTCGAGTTCGATCGCCGCCCCCCGGCGGGCCAGGGGCACGGCGAGGGGGTGTTCCCCGAGGGTGGCGAGCAGGCGTTCCGCCCGGGGATGGGCCGCGGGCGACGGCTCCAGCGGCTGGCCGAGGGCCCCCTCGGGGGAACGCAGCAGCACCTCGACCGGGCCGGCGGAGCGCAGGCGCAGGAGGTCGTCGCCGACCGTCGGGGGCGGCTGGGCGGAGAGGCCCGCGGCCTGGGCCAGGGCCGCCGCCAGGTCCGCCAAGGACCTGGGCTCGCCGGCGGATGGGCCGCCGGGCGGTCGCTGCCACACCCAGGCTGCGGCCGGGGCGCCCCCGCCCGGGTCCCCGGGGCCGGGCGCCGGCGCCAGACCGACCACCAGGAGGCAGAGCTCGCCGGTCCGGCCCCGGGCGGCGAGGCCGTCGAGCAGCTCGCCGAGGCCCTGGTCGAGGGCGGCCGCCTCCGCCCGGCGCCGGGCCTCTTCCAGCACCCGCCAGGCCGCACTCCCCCGCCGGCGGGCGGCCAGTTCGAGCAGCGCTTCGGCCGCCTCGGCGCCAAGCGCCGGCGCACCGGGCAGGCCGGCGGAAACCTCGCCCAACTCGCCGGCCAGGCTCGGCTCGGCGGTCTCCAGGGCGCGAAAAGCCGCGGTCAGGTGCGGACCGAGTTGGTTCGGACCGAGCTCCCCGGCCGGCGGCGAAGCGAGCTCCAGCACCAGCCAGAGGGATGCGCCGGGCCGCGCCGGGCCGTCGAGTGCGGCGAGCAGCGCCCGCGCCGTGGCCGCCGGTCCCCGCGGTCGGCGCGGATGGGTCGCCGGGGCCTCCGCCCAGACGTCGAAGCCGGCTCCGAAGCCGCACAGGACCTCGTCGAAGCGCGGCGAACCCAAGGCGGCGACGGTTGCGGTCCTTTCATCACCGCCCGCGCGGCGAAACTGCTCCGCCAGCCGCGGCACCCCGGGGTGCAGCCGCTCCGCCCCCCGGTCGGCCGAGGAGCGCAGTCCGTGGGCCTCGGGCGGCCAACCGGTCAAGAGCGCCGCAAAACCGGCCGCCGCGGATCCCGACCCGACCGGGACCCTGCCCCGCTCGCCCCCCACGGCGACCTCCTCCAGCCGCGGCATCGCCTCCGCCGGCCAGTCCGGCCCCAAACGATTGAACACCACCAAAGCAAAGGTCGGCCCGGCTTCCCCGTGGTTCTGCCCAGGCTCGCCCCCACCGCCCCCACAGCCGGCGAGCCCCCCGAGCGAAACCAGGGCAACCCATGCAGCCAAAACGGCCGCCCCCAGCGACCCGGCCGACCCCCGCGATCCGGCAGAGCGGGCCGACCGGGCCGAGCCGGCGGGAGCGAGGCCGCAGCGCCGAGATCCGCTGGCCCTCCACCCCCGCCCAGCCGCCCCCAGGACCGGCGCCGGCGGGGTCGGTTTCCGATCGGGTCTGGGCCCCATCACTCGGGAGCCCCGGGGTCCAGGGCCGCGAGCCAGCGTTCGAGTTCGGCGCGGGCGAGCGGGTCGCTGTGCAGGGGATGGGTGTGTCCGGCTCCGGGCACGACGGCGAAACGAACGTCCTCGCCGAGGGCCTCGGCCAGGAGCCGCGCTTCCCCAGGCGGCGCGAGCCGATCCGATTCACCCGCCAAAACCAAAACCGCCCGCCCGCCGGGCAAGCGGCGAGCCGCGGACCGCCCGTCGTGGGCCGCGCGGTCGACCCCCACGAGCGGCGCGGCCGCAATCAGGAGCGCTCCCGCCAGGCCGCCCAGGGGTCGCCCGAGGCGCTCCCGGGTGCGCGCGAGCACGGAGCTCTCCACGTCGAGGTAGGGCGCCCGCAGCGCGTACCCGGCCACCCGGTCCCCGAGCGGCTCCGCCGCCGCCAGGGCCGCCGCGGCGCCGAAGGAGCGGCCCCACACACCGATCGGGCGCCCGGCCGCCCGTGCGCCCAAAAGATCGACCG
>JBJHAV010000126.1:0-11104 GCA_050480685.1 Planctomycetaceae bacterium
CGTACAGGTAGCGCGGCTCTACACCAGCGGTTTGGTTACGCCCCTCGTCGGCACCCTCGTGGGCGGTAAGGGCGGCAACGTGACCGTGCGCTTGGACGGGCCGCACTCCCCGGAACTCGTTTGCGTCGGCACGGGTGCGCCCGGCGAGCGGGTCGAAGTGCTGCTGCGGCCCCAGGACCTGGTGCTCGCCCTGCCGCCCGTGCAAGGCTCCCTGTCGGTGACCAACCGGCTGCCCGGCGCCATCCGCGTTCTGACCGCAACGCCGCAGCGCACCTTGGTTCGCGTCGACGTGGGTGCCGCGCGCCCCCTGCTCGTGGAAGTGACCGCCTCCGCCGTCGAACGTTTGGGGCTCGCGGTCGGAACTTCCGTGGTCGTGCTCGCCAAAGCCCAGGCCCTGCACACTCTGCCCGCCTAGGCGATTCAGGCCTTGCGGCCATCCGCGCTGTGGCCGAGGATCGCTCGACCCCATAGGAGTTGCCCCCATGCCTACCGCACGCTGGAAAGGAACGGTAATCGCCCGCAGCGAACGCTTCGAGGAAGTCGACGGCAACGTCTACTTCCCGCCCGATGCGCTTCTGCTCGAACACTTCGAGGACAGCCCCACCACCAGCCAGTGCGGCTGGAAGGGCACCGCGAACTACTACACGGTCGTGGTGGAAGGAGAGCGCAACCCCGACGCCGCTTGGGTCTACCGCGACCCCAAACCCGCCGCCGCCAAGATTCGCGGCCACGTGGCCTTCTGGCGCGGCGTCGAAGTCGAGCGATAGCGCTGCGGTTCGCGGGCCAAGGCTCACGGGCCAAGGTTCGCCGGCCTCCGCCGCTCTTCGGCTAGGGACTCCCAGTGCTGAACCGCGGCGGGCTCCGCTCCATTTGGATTTTGGAAGGCGCCCAGGGGCGGGACGAGACTGATCCACGGGAGGAGCTTGCCCCCGGCGTGTTCGAAACCCTCTGCATCGTTTTTGCCTTCGTCTTGGGATTGGCCGCACGGCGGGTCGGTCTACCGCCGCTGGTGGGCTTCCTCGGGGCCGGATTCCTGCTGAACGCGTTCGGGCCGAGTCTGGGCCTCCCTGAGGAAGCCGGCGGCATCCTGCACCACGTGGCCCACCTGGGCGTGCTGCTGCTGCTCTTCACGGTGGGGCTCAAGATCAAGCTCAAGCCCCTGCTCCAACCGGAGGTGCTCGGCGGCGGCTCCCTGCACTTCGCGATCACCGTGGGTCTTTTGTCCCCGAGCCTGCACTTTGCCCTCGGTGTCGATTGGCGCACCGCCGTGCTGCTCTCCATCGCGCTCGCCTTCTCCAGCACGGTGCTGGCGGCCAAGGTTCTCGATGCCAAACGCGAGCTTCGAGCCTTCCATGGCCGCGTCGCCATCGGGATTCTGATCCTCCAGGATCTCTTTGCGCTGACCACCATGACCCTCGCCGGAGAAGGCGGCCTTTCCCCATGGGCCCTGGGTGTGCTCGCCCTGCCGCTCCTGCGTCCCGCGCTGGGATGGCTCCTGGATCAGAGTGGCCACGAGGAGCTGCTCGTGTTGATGGGCATGCTGGTCGCGCTGGTGCTGGGCGGTATGGCCTTCGAAGCTGTCGGCCTGAGCTCGGAGCTGGGCGCGCTCCTGATGGGCGTGATGCTCGCCGGGCACAAGCGCTCCCAGGAACTCTCCGATTCCCTTTGGAGCCTCAAGGAACTTTTCCTGGTGGGATTCTTCCTGGAGATCGGCATGTCCGGCCTGCCGGGCTGGAACGATCTTTGGTTCGCGCTGCTGCTTTTGGCCCTGGTGCCGCTCAAGGCCGCCCTCTTCTTCCACCTCCTCGTGCGCTTCCGCCTGCGGGCGCGCAACGCCTTCCTGGCGGCCCTGGCCCTGGCCTGCTACAGCGAGTTCGGACTGATCGTCGCCGGCGCGGTACTGCCCGAATACCTGGTGCCCCTGGCCTTAACCGTGGCCCTTTCTTTCGTGATTGCAGCCCCGCTGAATCGCGTCGCGCACGGGCTCTTCGAACGCTGGGAAAAACGCCTGGTGCCCTTCCAGAAGGACACCTACCACCCGGACGAGCAGCCCGCTTCGGTGGACGGCGCCCGCGTCCTGGTGTTCGGCATGGGCCGGGCCGGCACCGCGGCCTACGACCTGCTCACTGAGTCCGGCCTGCGTGTGGTCGGACTCGATTCCGACCCCACCAACATCGAACGCCAGTCCGAGCAAGGTCGCGACGTGCGCTACGCGGATGCCGAAGACTCGTGCCTGTGGAGCGGCTTGGACCTCCGCGGTGTGGAAGGTGTGGTCCTCGCCATGAGCGACCAGGAATCGGCTCGAATTGCCACCAGGCAATTGCGGCAACGGGGTTTCCAAGGCGTGATTGCGGCGCATTCCGTGTATGAGGACCACGCCAGGGAACTGCGCGAACTGGGGGCCGACTCGACCTACCTGACCATGCAGCAGGCGGGCCGGGGGCTGGGGGAATCGGTTCGACGGAAGCTGGAAGCCAGCCCCCAGTGCTGAACGCAGCGGGTCGCGCACGGGCCTTGGCGTCCCCGCGCAACGCCCCCCATGGCATGCTGGGTCTTCCCATCCCATGAAAGATCCCATGCAGCATGCCCCCCGTGTCCGCCCTTCCGCTCGAACCTCCGTTTCCGCAGCAGTGCGCGCCCGCAGCTCCGGATCGCCACTTCCCATCGCCCTCCTGTTCGGGGCTTTGACCTGCCTGTGCTCCGGCTCGGCTGCCGCCCAATCCGCCATCGGGCAGCTCAACGTGAGTTGGAACGATCCGGATCAGGGTGGCAAAGCGGTGACCGCGCTGGTTTTCTATCCGGCGGACACGGCGGGCAACGGGGTGCCCGTGGCGAGCGGGGACGAGACCTTTCCGGTGCTTTCCTTCGGGCACGGGTTTCAGATGCAAGCCACGGTCTACGCCTACCTGTGGCAGGAGCTGGTGCCGCGCGGTTACGTGTTCGTGGCGGCGACCACCGGCGGCGAGCTCTTCCCGGACCACCAGGCTTTCGCAAGCGACTTGGCGTTTTTGGTGCGCCGCCTGCGCCAGGAGGGCGCCACGCCGGGTTCGCTCTTCGAGGGGCGCATCGACCCGCGCGCGGCGCTGATTGGGCATTCCATGGGCGGCGGCGCAGCGGTCCTTGCGGCGGCCGCCGAGCCGACCATCGACGCGCTCGTGACCCTCGCGGCGGCGGACACGAACCCCTCCTCCATCGCGGCGGCTCCGGGGGTGACCCAGGCCGCCTTGACGATCTCCGGTTCGCTGGATTGTGTGGTGCCGCCTGCCACCCAGGCTGCGATCCACGCGGGACTCGCATCCAGTTGCAAGTGGCGCGCCAACCTGATCGGCGCGACCCACTGCCAATTTGCGAGCCAATCGAGTTTGTGTGAGTTCGGGCAGATCTTTTGCTCTTCGCCGAGCCTCAGCCGCGCCCAGCAGAACGCGCTGACGGCGGCGCTGGTGGGCGATTGGCTCGATGGGCAGCTTCTGTCCTCGGGAGAAGCCTGGGCCGCGTTCCTGGCGCGTGTGGCGCAAAACGACATTGCGGATGAGCCCGGCTGCGTGCTGGTGCCCGGGATCGAATCCATCCAAGGCGGTCCGGCGGCGGCCGCTGGCGAGGTGTGGCTCCAGGGACCCGCTCTCGGCCTGGTGCTCGGCGCCGAAGTCGCCGGCCTGCCCGCGCCGATCTTGGCCAAGGACCCCGAAGAGCTCCGCTTGGGCTTGGCCATCGCTGCGCCGGGTTTCCAGGACCTGGTGTTGACCCATCCCCAGGGCAGCTTGACCGTACCGTCGGCGGTGCCGCGTTTCCCGGCCCTGCATGTGCCGCCCGCGGGTCCGGGGGAAGTCTCCCACGTCACGCTCGCCACCGGTGGCGGCGGTCCCTTCCTGTTGGCCTGGTCAACGGCCTTCGGCGGCCCCTTCGCCCTGGAGGGCATCGACCACCTGCTCGAACTGGCGGCGCCCGCGCTGCTGGTCAGCGGCGCGGCGGCCTTCGAACCCATCGCTCTGCCGATCCCCATTCCGGCGGATCCGGGCCTGTCCGGCCTGTCCCTGCCCTTGCAGGCCCTGGCCCTCGCCAGCACGGGCCCGAGCTTCAGCAACGCCGCCGCGCTGATCGTGCCGTGAAGCGCCTCTGGCTGGCGTTCGCTCTGCTCTCGCTCGGAGCCTGCCAGGGGGAGCCCCCTCGCCCCCAGCGTTTGAGCGTGGCCGAAGCCCTTGGCGGCGACCCGGGCGACTTCGAACGTGTGCTGGGCCCGCGGGAGTTCGCCTTCCCCGCGGACCACGGCGCGCACCCCGAGTACCGCACCGAGTGGTGGTACTTCACCGGCAACCTGGCCGGACCCGCGGGTGAGCGCTACGGCTTCCACTTCACGCTCTTTCGCACCGGCCTCGCGCGCGAGTTGCCCGAACGCGCGGGCCAGGCCGCGGACGCCATCTGGATGGGGCACTTCGCCGTCGCCGACGGGGAGCGGCGGCGTGTGCACGCCTTCGAGCGTTTTGCCCGCGGAGGCACGGGTTTGGCCGGGTCCCTGGTCGCCAGCGCCGACACGGCCGAACCTACCGTGAGGATTTGGATCGAAGACTGGAGCCTGGAGGGCATCGCCGGCATGGGCGAAAAACGCCGGCCCACCTGGCGACTGACCGCGCGCGAGGGCGATCTCGCCCTCGAACTCGAACTGGTCGCCGCCAAACCGATCGTGCTGCAAGGGGACGCGGGCTTCAGCGTGAAGGGCGCCGAACCCGGCAGCGCGTCCTACTACTACGCCGTGACCCGCTTCGACGCCCGCGGCAGCTTGACCCTCGACGGGCGCGAACGGGCTGTGCAAGGCCTCGCCTGGAAAGATCGCGAGTGGAGCACGAGCCTCCTGGAGGAGGGCCAAGTCGGCTGGGACTGGTTCGCCCTGCAACTGGAGGACGGCCGCGATCTGATGGTCTACCGCATGCGCACGGACGGACGGCGGGGCGACGGCGGCGTCGACGCCACCAGCCACGGCGCCCTGTTGGACCCGGACGGCCGAAAGCTCCACCTCTCCCGCGACGAGTTCGAGATCGAGGACGTGCGCCACTTCACGAGCCCGCGCACGGGCGGGCGCTATCCCGTGGCCTGGCGCATCGCGGTGCCGGGCAGCGGACTCGATCTGGAAGTGGAAGCGCTCTTCGACGACCAGGAACTCGACCTCTCGGTGGCCTACTGGGAAGGCGCGGTGGTCGTGCGCGGCCGCGACACCTCCCGCAGCGACTCCCCCCCCGTCGCCGGCCGCGGCTACGCCGAAATGACCGGCTACGCCACCGCGGAAAGAGCCGCCGGTGACTCTCCGCCCGTGCGGTCGGCGCTGCGCGTGCAGTAGGTGCAGAGGTGGGAAAGACGGGTCGGGGGTCTGCGTGTCGGGGGAGTGGTGTAGGGTGGGGGCAGAGTGATGGAGCATGGGAAAGGTTCGCGGGGCGCCGCGGTCGGCGCGGTCGGCGCGGGGATTCTTTTGGCCGGGCTGGTGGCGGCGAGCGTGGGCTGCGCCCGCGGGCCAGGTGAGCGCGAGGAGAGCGACGCGCCGGTGGATGCGGCCGGCGCCGAGTCCGAACCGGATCCCGTGGAAGCTCCCGAAGTGGAGCGGGACCTGTCCGCAGCCCGACGCCAGATGATCGAACGCCACCTGGAGCCGCGGGGCATCCGCGATCCGCGGGTGCTGGCCGCGATGGAGCGGGTGCCGCGCGAGCGCTTCATGCCAGCGGAACTCGAAGGCCAGGCTTACGCGGATCGGCCCTGGCCGATCGGCCACGGGCAGACGATTTCGCAGCCCTTCATCGTGGCCTACATGTGCGAGGCGCTCGGACTCTCCCCCACCGACCGCGTGCTTGAGATCGGCACCGGCTCCGGCTACCACGCGGCGGTTCTGGCGGAACTGGCCGCCGAGGTCTATTCGATCGAAATCGTCGAACCCTTGGCCGAATCCGCTGCGCGCGTGCTCGCCGACTTAAAGACGGGGGTGCACGTGCGCGCCGGCGATGGTTATGTGGGTTGGCCCGAGGCCGCGCCCTTCGACGCGATCCTGCTGACGGCCGCGCCGCCCCGAATCCCCCAGCCGCTGATCGATCAACTCGCCCTCGGCGGACGCCTGCTCGCGCCGGTCGGCGACGCGCACCAGGAAATCGTGCGGCTGCGCCGAACAGAAGAAGGCATCGAGGAAGAACGGTTGTTGCCCGTGCGCTTCGTGCCCATGACCGGGCGAGCCCGCGGGGATTGACGGGACCCTTGGGATTGGCGGAAACTCGCCCACAGCCAACTTCCCACCACCCGCTTCAACTCAGCCACACGATCAGGGGCGTGCAGACCGCGAGCACGAGGAGCGTGGAGGGCACTCCGAAACGCAAGTACTCGCGAAAGCCCAGGGTGTAGGCGTCGCGGGCGCGCTCGGCCACGATCAGGTTCGCCACCGAACCGACCAGGGTCAGGTTCCCCGCCACCGTGGTGGTGAAGGCCAGGAGCACCCAGGCCAGTTGCGGATCCCCGAGTCGTTCCACGTAGGGCCCGGTCAAGAGCACCATGGGAACGTTCGAAAAGACGTTCGATCCAACCAAGGATACGCCGGTGAACAGTGCGACACCCGAAGCGCTGGAGAGGTCCAGATGGGAGCCGAGTGCGTCCCAGGTGCGCTCCAAGAGTCCGGTGTGTCCTACGCCGTTGACGACGATGAAGAGCGAAGCGAAAAAAACCAGCAGGGGCCAATCGACCCGTTCGAAGGCCTCGCGCGGTTCGCGCCGGTCGGCGAGCATCAGGACCAGAACTGCGCCGAGGGTACTGAACCCCAGGTGCGCTCCGGCCAAGAAAGCCGTGAAGAGCCCCACCAACACGAGCACCACGAGCGGCAAGCCGCCGCGCGGCGGATCGAGGGCGGCCGCCAGGCGCTCGGGCGCGACCGGCTCCAGGTCCCCAAACCCGACGGGCAACCTCCTGCGGTAGAAGAGCACGAGCAGGCCCGTGTTGAGCACCAAACCCACAGCGGCCACGGGCCCGGCGTGGGCCAAGAACTCGGTGAAGCCCATCCCGGACAGGCTCCCGATGATCATGTTCTGGGGGTTGCCCACCAGGGTCGCCGCGCTGCCCACGTTGGCCGAAGTGCACAGCGCGATCAGGTAGGGCCCCATGGGCAGGCGCGCGCGACGGCAGAGTTCAACCACCAGCGGTGTCAGGAAGAGACACACGGTGTCGTTGACGAAGAGCGCGCTGCCGATTCCGGAGAGCAGCGAAACGCCGATCAAGAGGCGCACGGGGGTGCGCGCCAGGGACAGGGCCCGCGCCCCCGCGAACTCGAACAAACCGACGCGCTCCACGTAGGCCGCGAGCAGCATCATGCCCGTCAAGAGCGCCAGGGTGTCGTGGTCCAGGGCGGCGTAGGCCTCGGCCGGCGTCAGCGCCCCGATCGCGACCATCAACACGGCCCCCAGCAGGGCCCCCGCCGGCCGGCCGATGGGCAGCAGCCGAAATCGCCGGGCCGCGATCAAGAGCCAGGTCAGGGCAAAGACGGCCAGGGTCAGGGTGGTCATGGGAGGCGGCTCGCCGGCCGAGCAGTATGCTCGCCCCGTGGACCGACCGCGGAATTTTCACATCGCCCCCGTGGCCGTGGAGGAAACACGTGACCTGCGCGCCCGGGTGCTGCGCCCCGGGCAGCCCATCCGGCGCTCGCACTACCGGGAAGACGCGAACCCGGACTCCGGGCACTTCGGCGCTTTCGATATGGATGGGACGCTCGTTGGCTGCGGCTCGATCTATCCCCAGGCCCACCCGGATGGGCGCGACGGCGGCGGCCCTTCTGGGGCCTGGCGCGTGCGCGGCATGGCCGTCGAAGCGACCTGGCAGCGCCGGGGCGTGGGTGCGGCGCTACTCGCCGCTTGCCTGGACCACGCCGCCGCCAGGGGAGCCCACCTGATTTGGATGCAGGCCCGCACCCCGGCCGCGCCCTTCTATCGGGCCCAGGGGTTTCGCTTAGGGGGCGACGAGTTCGAGATCCCGCACCTGGGGCCCCACCTACTGATGGAACGCGCATTGCCCGGTGGCACAGGCACCGCGGGCGCGGGACCGGCGGGCGTCCGCTGACCATCGGGGGCGCAGTTTCACTCCGGCGCCTCGGCCCCGTGAAACTGCCTTGGGCCTTCGGCTTCGGCCCAAGAACCTGCGTGGCTTTCCTTCCGTGGAACGCGCTCCCATGGCGCAATCCGACTCCTCTGGTTAGCGTGAAGAGCGAGTCGCCCGAACCGGCGCGCTGGTTTCAGTTGTCCTTCACCCAAGGATCCCATGCAGTTCCTGCCCATCGCATCCATCGCCATTGCGTTTCTGACCGTGCCCGCTGCGGCAAGCGCTCTCGGGTTCCAGATCACCGCCGATGAAGACGTGTCCGTGGCGGCGACCCAGGCGATCGCCGACGGCGACCAACTGAACCACTGGACCAGGAGCGCCCGGCGGGCCGGCGACCTTTTCCTCGTTCTCGGCGGCACCGGAGCCACCGGCGGACTGGAGGTGCCCACGCTACCCGGAGGTCAAGCCTCCCTGCGCGCGATCGATGGAAACGGAGCCGAAGTGTGGGAGTGGCGCAATGACAATCCCTACGACCAGCTTTCGCAGCTTGCCGTCACGGCTTCCGGCGATCGCGCCTTCCTCGCCGGACGCATCAACGGGGTGGTCAACGGCAGTCTCGTGAACGCCTCGGTGGCGGTGCGAGTGGACGAGGGCCAACGCGCATGGAGATTGGTGCTGCCCACCAACAACATCACCGAATCTTTCATCGACTGCGCCGCGAACGGCCAACGGGTCTTTCTCGCCCACCGGCACATCAATCACACGTCGCGGCTCTACTCACTCAACCCGTCGGATGGGTCGATCCTGTGGGAAACACCCCTGGTCGGAAGCAGCTACCGCGTCGCGGCGGTGGCCACCGACGCTTCCGGAGCGCGTGTGCATGTGCTTCTCTTGGCGGCCGTCGGCAGCCTGAGCGATGTGGTGCTGACCTTCGACGGCGCGACGGGTGGTTTCCTCTGGGACAGCGGTTTGGCTCCGATCTTCGGCGGCGCGGCCGACCCTGAATTCTTGGTCGTGACTCCGGACGGATCGCGCGTGTTCGTGGGGGCCCAGGCGGCCACGCCCAACGGACCCCGGTTGGCCTCCCTGGATGGCGCCACCGGCGTCGCCCAGTGGATCCTCAATCCTCCGGGCGGCACGGGCTCGGGCATGCACGGCATCGCCGCGATGGCCTTCGATCCGGCCGGTCCCGATCTTTTCGTGATCACACGCCAAGGGAATCACTTGAACGAAGCGCCGCTGGTCGCCAGCGCCATCCGCCCGGTCGGGGTGGTCAAGTGGTCGACTCCCCTGCCGAGCACCTACAACGTGAACTGGCCGCCTTCGAGCGGGTTCTCGCTGGCGTTCGACGACACGCGAGTCTACTTCGGCGCGCGGCGCGGTTGGGCCCCGGGTGAACCGTTCACCATCGGAGCCCTGAACCGGGAAGGAGGAGCGCTCCTTTGGCACGCGGATCTGGAACCCCCGATCACAACCAGTGCGGCCGTATCCGGCCTGGGATCCATCCCCGTCGCCGGGGAAATGCGTCTGCTCTGGGGAGGCTGGGGCGACGGCGGAGCAAGTCACACGGTCTTCCGCCATGGCGGTCACGACGCGGCGGACGGCACCCTGCTGTGGACCGATGCCCATGAGTTCGAGGTCTCCACGCCGCGGGCCCTGGCCCTGTCGCAAGCCACTCCTTCCGCGCGACTCTTTGTGCAGTCCACCTCGCTTGCGAACGCGCGTCGGGTCACGGCCCTGGAAGCGGATAGCCTTGCCCCCCTGTGGCAAACCGAGCTCTCTTCCGGTCGAAATCTGCTCTTCGCCAGCGGCTCGGCCAGTCCCCTCGCCCACACCGCGGACGGATCCGTGGTGTTCGCGGCGCGGCCGGGTGCCTCGACCCAATCTCCGCCTCCGGCCATCGACGCGCTGGACGGCACGAATGGCCAAGTCCTCTGGACCAAAACCTTCACGGGAGAATCACCGCCTTCGGGCAATCCAACCCATCTGGGCGTCGCCGACGTTGCGGCCCTGGGAGGAGAAGTGTTGTATTCCCTCCACGACGGGCCGGGCAGCGTGACCAGCCGCACCGCGATGCGCGCGACCCGTATCGTTGACGGGGCAACCCTCTGGCACGAGGACTTGAGCGGCCCTGGGGCCCTGTACTGGCGCGCCGGCCCCATGGCCCTCGATCAGGGCAGTGGACGGATCTACGGTCTTTTGGCCGCGCAGGGCAATGCCCAAGAACGCCAGATGCGCGCCCTCGTTAGGGATATGGCCAGCGGTGCTTTGCTGACGGACTACGTGGTCTCCGACAGCGCCTTCGCCCCCGGACCGACGCCCGGCAATCCCTTGCCCCTCGACCTCCTGCTCGACACCGCGGGGGACCGTCTCTACCTGCTCGGCGAGTACCTGGGTGGTGTAAGTCAGCCGCGCACCCTGGGCGTGGCGGCCTTTGCGATCGGCTCCGGACAGCTCCTTTGGGTGCGCTCGATCGAACCCACGGAAGGCATCGTGGGTACCGCGGGTTGGCTCCATCTGGCTTTGGACGGCCAGGTGCTCGGCGTGGCGGCCCGGGCCCAAGTGGGCTTGGAACCCGATGGTGCCTTGGCTTTCGGCCTCTCCACGGCCGACGGCAGCACACTTTGGGAAACCCGCATCGCCGACGACACGCAGCCGCTCAACCTCCTGAGCACGGCCCTCGATCCCACGGGCCGCACCCTCTCGCTGGGCCTTGCGCCCCTCTCCGGCGCCGCCGAGGTGCGGACCCTCGACCTGGCCACGGGCACGTTCCTGTGGCAGGCCAGCGTGGGCAGCTCGGCGAGTGCCGACCGCGCCCGGGTCCTGCGCACCACCGAAGCCGGCTTGCAGGTGCTCACCGATGTGGCCCTCTTCTCGCCGGAGCAGGCCATGCAACTGGTCTCCCTCGAAACCGGCCCCCTGGTCAGCGGCCCGGACGCCATCTCCCTCGGCGCCCCCGAACCGGTGGTTTTCCTACTCGACCGGCCGCAGGCCTCCGCCGGCCAGATCTACCTGCTGCTCGGCAGCGCCAGCGGCACCACCCCCGGCCTGCCCC
>JBJHAV010000127.1:0-8260 GCA_050480685.1 Planctomycetaceae bacterium
GGCACGGGGCCCGCGCCGGCCCGCCGCTGGGTCCGCCACCGGGTCCGGGCTGCGCCCGCCGCTAGGCCCGGACTCGGGCGGGCGGAGCCCGGACCCGGCGCGCGGAGCCCAGACCCGGCGGGATTCGCGGGCTCGTCCTGGCACCGGGGCGGGCGCGCGGCGATGCTGAGCGGGCGCGCGGATTCGGCCGCGCCCGGGAGTGGAATGAGAACATGAGCGCAGACGGCATCACCTACAAGGACGCAGGTGTCGACATCGACGCCCAGGACGAGGCCCTGCGCCGGGCGCGCGGCGCCATCCGGCAGACCTTCACCCCCGGGGTGATCGCCGATGTCGGCCTGTTCGGCGGTCTCTTCGACCCGGAGCGCGTGGGCTGCGGCGGGCAGGTGCTCGTGGCCAGCGCGGACGGGGTCGGCACCAAACTGGATGTGGCCAAACGCGCCGGCATCCACGACACGATCGGGCGCGATTTGGTGCAGCACTGCATCAACGACATCCTTTGCCAGGGGGCCCGCCCGCTGTTTTTCCTCGACTACGTCGGGACCGGCAGGCTCGAACCCCAGGTGGTGGCCGATCTGATCCGCGGCTGCGCCGAGGCCTGCCGCGACCACGGGCTGGCGCTGCTCGGCGGCGAGACCGCCGAGATGCCGGGCCTCTACGCGCCCGGCGACTTCGACCTGGTCGGTTTCATCGTCGGTGCGGTGCGCCGCGAGCGCATCCTCGACGGCACGCGGGTGCGCGCGGGCCAAGTGTTGCTCGGGCTCGCATCCGACGGCCTGCACACCAACGGTTATTCCCTGGCGCGCAAGGTGCTCTTCGATCACCTCGGGCTGGCGCTCGACGCACGGCCCCCGGAACTGGGCGGCCAAACCGTCGCGGAAGCGCTGCTCGCGCCGCACCGCAGTTATCTCGCGCCCCTTTGGCCGCTGCTCGAACAGGGGCGCATTCCGGCCATGGCGCACATCACCGGCGGCGGGTTGCCGGGCAACGTGAATCGCATCCTGTCAGATGTCGATGCGCGCATCGACCTGGGAACCTGGCGTGTGCCCGGGCTATTCCGACTGATCGCCGAGGGCGGCGGTGTGCCGCGCGAGGAAGCCTACCGGGCCATGAACATGGGCATCGGCATGGTGCTCGCCGTCGAGCCCGAGGAGGCGGATTCGATCCGCGCGGAGCTGACCGCCGCCGGCGAGCGTGTGGCGGTGATCGGCAGCCTGGTGCCCGGCGAGGGTCGTGTGCACCTGGTCGGCGAACCTTTGCCTTGAGGGGCGCGGTGGTCGCCCTGGCGTTGCTGGCGCCGATCGCGCTGACGGCTTGCGCCGCGCCGTTGGACGGTGTGGTGGAAGCCGGTGCGCGGGCGCCGCGGGCGGCCCACGGGGCACTCGCGGACGAGCAGGACGAAGAGCGGCTCTGGCTCCGGGCTCGGGAACTCGCCTCCGCCGATCCGCGGGCGGCGGCGGCCGCGGCGCGCGGTGCCCTGGCCCTCGGCGAGGGACCTCCCGCGCAGGAATGGCAAGCCTTCGCCTTCCAGTTGGGGGTGAGCTTGGCCCTCGACTTCCGGGCCGAGGAGGCCCTGGCGCTGCAGACCGAACTGCACCGGCGCGTGGATGCCCCGTGGAGCGCCCAGGACCGGGCCCGTTCCCTGGTGCGCCTCGGGCGCTACCCGGAGGCGGAAGCGTGGCTGGCGGAGAGCCTGGTGCGTTGGCCGCGGGAGCCTGAGCTGTGGAACGAGCGCGGCCTGGTGGCCCTCGCCGCCGGGGACGAGGCCGCCGCCCGCCGGCACCTGGGGGCGGCCCTGCGGCGGGGTTCCTTGGGCGCGGCCCTGACCCTGGGACGCATGGAGCTGGCGGCGGGGGAGCGCGAGGCGGCGCTGGCCCGCCTGCGGCCGCGGATCGGCGCCGAGGGGCCCTCCGACTGGGCGCTGAGGGGATGGGGCTTGGCACTGCTCGAACGCTACCCGGGCGCTCCCGGCGACTAGAGAGCAGGGGGCGAGCGGTAGGGGCCCGGGGGCCGGGCTGCTACCATGGCCGAAGCGCGTGCTCGCACCCCCAAGGACCGTCGCGGACCGCGCTGCGACCCCGCATTCACCCGGACGGATCCGTTCCCTGGGCCTTTCCGCGGCCCTCTCCCGCGGCTTCGCCGATCCAGGCAGGCCGTTCCCGGACACCCCACGGCGCCAAGTCGCCCGACCTTTGCACCCTTCGCCCATGACGCTCGTTCCCCGCAGCTTCACCCGCGTCGTTCGCAAGGCCCAGGCGTTTGCCTGGCTCGCGGTGCCCTGTCTGCCCCTGGTCCTGGGCGGGGCGTTCGCGCCCGCGGCATTCGCCGGTCCGGCCAAGGCCGAGGCGGCCGCAGCGGCGATCCCCGCTCCCCAGGAGGTCTCCTTCGAGCCGAGCCTGACCGCCCGCCAACTGGAGCGCCTGGGCGAGGCCATCGGCAAGTACTTCGAAGCCGTGCGCACCGAGCGGGGCACCCTGCAGGCCCGCGAGGAGTTGCAGCGCATGGTGGCCGATCTGGAGGGCCGCGACCGGGAGCGGCGCCCGTTGCTTTCGCGCATGGGGGATCTGGAGGTTGCTTTCCGTATGGCCCTCGGTCACCGCGACAGCGGCACCCGGCGCGGACGCGTGCAGGCGGATCAATTCGATGGCTTCGGTGGGCGCATCCCCTATGCCTTTTGGGTCCCGACCCGCTACCGCGTGCAGAACGGGCCCTATCCGTTGATCCTGACCTTGCCAGCCCAGGGCGAACGTCCCGAAGACCACCTGCGGGACCACTGGGCCTCCAGCGAGATCCGCGACAACGCCATCGTCGTCGCCATCGGACTGCCTGCGGACGTGGCCCTTTGGGATGCCTTCGGCACCCGCGAGAACAGCGGCGGCATTCCGCGTGTGCTGCAAACCTTCGCGCAGGTCCGCAACACCTACTCCGTCGACTTCGACCGGGTGTTCCTCGCCGGTCGCGGCGAAGGGGTGGCCGCCGCCCTGCGCATCGCGGCGCTTTTCCCCGATCGTTTCGCCGGGGTGATCGGTCGGGGCGGCGACGCGACCGACGTGCCGGCGACCAACCTGCGCCACGTGGCTTCGTTCTTCGAAGGCGGCGGACCGAAGGTGGCGGAGTTCCAAAAGCGCATCGAAGCGGCCGGGTACGACAATTCCACGGCGGTCGCGGATGCGGGCGAGAAGGAAATCTGGGAGTGGCTGAGCGGCAGGCGACGCACGGCCGTCCCCGCGCAGGTGGATCTGGCGCCCCTGGATCGGGCCGGATCGAGCGCCTATTGGATCGAGATCGTGGGCGCCGACCCGGCCGACGATCCTTCGATCAGCGCCAGCGCCGACCGCGCTTCCAACACGATCACGATCCGGGCCCGCAACACACCCGCCGTGCGTTTGTTCTTCAACGACCGACTGGTCGACCTGGACAAACCCGTGCGGGTCGTGATCAACGGTGTTGAACACGAACACCGTTTCGAGCGCAGTTTGCTGCAGACCCTCAATCGCGCGTTCCAATCCGTGGACCCGGGCCGGGTCTTCACGGCCCAGCGCGACTACGACGTCACCGAAGGAAACAATCCGGAGTGAGTCCGGGGCGGTCCGCGGGGGCCTTCGCGGCCACCCCGATCCTGGCGGCCGCTTCCTGCGCGGGGGCGGCCGTGATCGCCGTGGAGTTGGCGGCGGTCCGGCTGCTCGCGCCCTGGTTCGGCGCCAGTCAGGTGGTTTGGACCAACGTGATCGGCGTGGTTCTGCTCGCGCTGGCGGTGGGGTACCTGCTCGGGGCGCGCTTGGCGATGGGGGCGCGGCCCGAAGCGCGGCTGGCCGTGTTGCTCGCGGCCAGCGCTCCCCTGGTGGCCTGGCTGCCGGCAGCGGCCCGGGCCCTGTGCGACGGCTGGGTGCCCTCGGAGCTGACCCTGGAGCAGGCGGCTCGCCTGTTGGGTTGGGGCAGCTTGGGTGTGTCCGCGGCGCTTTTCCTGTTGCCCGCGATCCTCATGGGCGCGGCCGGTCCCCTGGCCGTGGAGGCCCTCCAGCGCCGCCGGGGCCTGCACGCCGGGACGGCCGGGGGCCTGGTCCTGTGCGCCTCCACCTTGGCCAGCCTGGCGGGCGCGTTCGCGACCACGTATCTGGGGCTGCCGCACCTGGGCCTGGAGGGCACCTTCTTGGCCGCGGCCGGGCTCTTGGCCGTGGCCACCCTGGTGGTGGCCCCAGGCGCCCTGCGCGCCGCCGCGCCCTTGGCCCTCTTGGGTTCCGCCACGGCGCTTTTGGGCGGCGGGCTCGGTGAGCCGCGTTTGGCCCCCGGGCAGCGGCTGCTCGAATACGCCCAGTCCACGTACCAGCGCGTCGTGGCGGTGGAGAGCGGCGAGGGCGAGGAGCGCCTGCGCCTGCTGCTCGTGAACGAAGGCCTGGATTCCTACCAGTCGGTGTGGAGCCCCGCGCCCGGGTGGTTGCCCGAGGGTTTTTACTACAACGACTTCGCCCTGCCCGCCCACTGGGCCCAGGTCGAGGGGCCGCTGGGGGACGATTGGCGCGTCTTGGCCCTGGGCCTCGGCGCGGGGACCGTCTGGCGGGTGCTGGAGGGCTCCCTGCCCGGCTCCGTGCGGCCGGTGGGCGCCGGGGTCGAGATCGACCCCCTGGTGGTGGATTTCGGCCGGCGCTGGTTCGATCTGGACGAGCGGGAGGGCCGGCTGCGGGTGCACGCGGGTTTGGACGCACGCGCCGCCCTGCGGGTCGAGCCGGGCCCCTTCGACCTGATCGTGCTCGATGCCTACGCCAACCAGGTGGAGTTGCCGCCCCACCTGGTGACGGTCGAGTTTTTCGCCGAGCTCGTCGAACGGTTGGAGCCGGGCGGCTGGTTGGCGCTGAACCTGGGTGCCTTTGATGGGGAGGATCCGCTGCTGGGCGCCCTGGGCACCACCCTGGCCACGGGTTTCGGGCAACCGGTGCTCGCTCTGCGCGTGCCCCTGGCGCGCAATTGGACGCTCTTCGCGCGCAGGGAAGCCGCGCCGCCCCGTCCCGGCGAGCCGGGTTTCCTGACGGGGGACCCCGGGGTCGATCGGCGCCTGGAACAGAGCGCCCTGGAGGGGGCCTGGCGTTGGTTCGAAGCCGGCGACGGGGTTCCGGGAGCTGGTGTGCTCAGCGACCGCGGGCCGGGTGTCGAACGGTTGCAGCGGGCATCCCTCGAGCGCGGCCGGCGGGGCGTGCGGGGATGAACCCCCGAGCGGCTCAGCCGTGGGGAGCTTGGGCCCTGCTCGCGGCCCTGCTGGTCGGCGGCGCGGCTGCGGGGGCCCGGGGTGCCGCCGGGTCCCAGGTAGACCCGGTCGCCGACGCCTGGGAGCAGATCTCACAAGGACGACTGGTTGAGGTGCTCGCGACCTTGCCGGAGCTCGGCGACCCAGCCGCCGCCGCGCGGCTGGAGGTCGAGGTGTGGTACCGGGCCCGGGACTTCGCGCGCTCCCGGCGGCTGGCCCGCAAACACCTGGAAAGCGAGCCCCTGGACGCGTTCGTGGCCCTGCGCGCCTCGGCGGCGAGCCTCTGGCTGGCGGATGGGGACGGGGCGCTTTCGGACCTGGAACGCCTGCGCCGGGCGATCGCCGAAGGTGTGGAGGACGGGGCGCGGGCGGCCTGGGAGGCCGAGTGGGAAAACCAGCAGGCCAGCGCGCGGCAACTGATCGAGCGCGAAGCGGCGGCGGAGCGGGCGCACCGGCGCCTGAAGCGATTGGCCCTGGTCCTGCTCGGCGCGGCCGGGGTGCTCCTGGCTCTGCTGGCCGCGCGGCCGGGGACCGTCAGGGCAAGACGTTGAGCAACCCCAGGCCCTTGAGGGAGTGGGGTGCGGGGGACGCGGCCTGCTCGGCGGTGGCCGGGCGGTAGACGGCGGAGGGCGCGCCGAGGGGTTGCAGCAACTCGGCCAGGGGTTGGCCCCAGGGCAGCGGGCGAGGGTCGCCGATGCGGCCGAGGGCGCGCAGGGCGGCGGCGCGCACCTGGCCCGAGGCACCCTCGGGCCGTGCCAGGGCCAAGAGCGGCGCGCCGGCCCGCTCATCGCCGACTTCGGCCAAGGCGGCCAGCAGGGCGATCTGCTCGGCGCTGTTGTTCGTGCCCTCCAGGCGGCGAACCAGCTTGTCCGCGTAGGTCAGATCTCCGGCCAGGACCAAGGCCTCGGCCAGGGCGCGCTGTTCGGCGGGGCGTTGACGCACGGAGGACTCCCATTCGTGGAGCACCGGCAGGGCGTCGCGCAGGCCGAG
Organism: Planctomycetaceae bacterium; assembly: GCA_050480685.1. Classification (GTDB taxonomy): domain Bacteria; phylum Planctomycetota; class UBA1135; order UBA1135; genus JBJHAV01. The sequence continues at coordinate 6,230 of JBJHAV010000127.1, forward strand.
CAAGCCCAGACCCACGGCCACCTGGGCGCGCACTTCGCCCTCGGGGGCCCGCCGGAAGGCGGCCACGAGTTCCGGGAAGAGCCGCGCATCGCCCGTCAAGCCGGCGGCGATCGAGGTGGCCATCAACTCCTGGGGGCTGCGCGCTTGCCGCAAGCCGCCGCGCAGGGCTTCGATCCACCCATCGGGCACCGCTTCGCCCCGTTCGCGCAGCTCGCGCACGAGCAGGGCCAAGCCGGTGGCGGCGAAGGGCCGCGCGGTGCTGCGCCCCCGCTCCAACTGCCGCTCCAGGGCCCGCGCCAGCTCATCGCGGGCGAGTCCGGGGTTGGCTCCCTTGCCGGGGCGAGCCGCCACGCGTCCCAGGGAAAGCAGTGCAAACTGCCGGACCGACTGGTCCGCGTCATCGAGCAGCCCGATCAGGACTTCCCGAGCCCGGCGGTCGCCGCTGTCCCCGTCCGAGTCCGTGAGCCAGCCCAGGGACAGGGCGATCGCCCTGGCCCCGTCCGGGCCGTCCCGGCGCGGGCGACCCACGCGCTCCAAAAGCGGCTCGGAGAGCCAGGTGGCCAGTTCCTCGGCGCGGTCCAGGGGCGCGTCCCGACCGAGACCGGCCAGGGCCACGGGCACCTGGGAGCGCACGTCCTGGCGGGAGAGGCGCTCCTGGGCCAGGATGCCCGCCAAGTGCCGACCGAGGGCCACGCGGGAGGTGCTGGGGGGCTCGGGCACGCCGCCCGGGTCTCGCACGCCGATGCGCTCCAGGGGCACCAGTCCGAGGGCCAGGATCGCGGAGCCCGCTAGGTCCGAGGGGCCTCGGCCGGCGCGCTCCAGGGCCTCGCACAAGACGTGGACCGCAAAACGCCGCACATCCTCGCGGCCCGCGTCCCGGGCGGCCAAACCGAGCCCGATGGCGGCCATGGCGCGCATGCGCTCCGGCACGCGGCCGGAGGACACCAGGGCCTGACCGGCTTCCTCCCCGCGCACCAGGGCGGCCAGGGTGGCGACCGCATCGGTGCCCGGGAGCATGCCCAGGGCGGTGACCGCCGCTTCCGCGATGGCCCGGTTCGGGGAGGCCAGGTGCTCTTCCAGGGCGGCGCGGACTTGGGCCCGGTCCTCGCGCGCGAGGGCGGGGGAGATCCGGCCCAGGGCCAGCAGGGCTTCGATCGAAACCTGGGGCCCGCCCTCGCTGTCCAAGGAGCCGAGCAGCACCGGCAGGACCTGCTCGGTAACCCAGGGCCCATGGGCCCGGTCGAGGTCCACGGGGGGCGAGGGCACCTCACCCAGGCCGAGGAAGTAGTCCGCGCTACCGGTGGTGACCCCCTGGGTGCGCACGCGGGTGCGCAGATCGAGCAACCCGGCCCGGTTCAGGTCCCACCAGGCCGCCCAGGGACCCCGATCGGTGCCCGAGGTGGTGTCGGCGGGGATTTCGAAGGGGCCGGTGGCGAGGCCAGCCGGCAGAGGTTGTCCCAAGGGCACGATCGGGATGCCGTCGGCCTTGTCCACGCCGGTTCCGGCGGGGATCGGGGGGGCGGGCGCGGGGCTCTCCCCGTCCTGGAAGATGGAGCCGCGAATCGGGTTCGCCCCGTGGGGCGCGGCACCGCGCTGGAGGGGCACCAGGGAAACCTGGGCCCAGGCGGCCTGCGGCCCTCTGGGGGTCCACCCAAATCCGAGGCACAGCCCGGCAGCCATGGCCAAACCGACCCGCAGGGCGGGGCCTCCCCATCGCCCGCGGGCAGGCTCGATCGACGTCCCGTGTGACTTCATCCGAACCGAGGGTACAGCAAGCCCCGTGCCCGGGGTGAAGGTAGTCGGCCGGGACTCCCACGGGCCCTGTTGCGGGGGCACTGTGCGATCTCGCACGCCCGGGAGCGATCCCAAGGCCGCCCCTTGGCCTGGGCGGGGCTTTTCGGGAGGGAGGACGGGGGGAGGAATGGCAGCGGGGGCGGCGGCGCGTTGAGGCCCGCCCCCCCCCCCGGGGCCCCCCCCTGGGGGCCCAAAAACACCCCGAGGAGTATAAAAAAAAAAACACCCACCCCAACG
>JBJHAV010000127.1:8270-11016 GCA_050480685.1 Planctomycetaceae bacterium
CGCCCCGCCGGGGTCGCTCCCCCCCGCCCGCCCGGGGGGGGGGGGGGTTTTTTGGGGGGGGTGGGGGGGGGGTTTTTGGGGGGGGGGGCCCGCGGCCTGTGCCGGGCCCCCCCGCGCCCAGGGGCCGCCGGATGGCGGCCCAAACAGCACCTGTCAGAGGATGTTGAGGATGCCCGTACCGTTCTGGTCGTTGAGGGTCGCGGTGGTCGCCCGGTAGTTCAGGTTCTCCGCGATCTTGGCGTTCCAGGGTAGGTCTTCCTTGTCGGCGACGATGCCGAGGGCGACCGCGGCGAAGGCCCGGCCGATGGGGGTGATGCTGCGGTTGTTGAGCATCGCGATCAGGTCGTCCACCGAACGGCGGTCGCCGATGAAACCCAGGGCCGAGGCCAGGGAGGCCTGGGTGGCGAGCACCCGCGCCTCGCGCAGCATGTCGAGCAGTTCCGGGACGATTTCCCGGTCGCCGAGCAGACCCAGGGCAATGGCGGCCTGCTTCAGGAGCTCCGGCCGGTACTCCGACTCGCGCACGATCTTGGCGATCGCTTCGCGGTCTTCCATCGAGTTTTGCAGGCCCAGGGCCAGGGCCACATAACCGCGCGGTTCATCCTGGGCGGTGCGCTGCAAGAGCGTGCGCAGGGACTGGCGGTGGTCCACCTCCCCCAGGATGCCCGCACTGACCGAGAAGGCCCCCACGTCGTTCGGGGAGGTCGCACGGGCCAGGCGATCGCCCAGGGCCGTGGCGAGCCCGGTGGGGATGGTCTGGTCGATGTCGTTCAGCATGCGACCCATGACACCGACGGCCAGGGCGGCCCAGTGGGGGGTGTGCCCGCTGCCGCGGGCCAGGGCCTGCTGCAGTTGCTGCTCGATCTCGCGCCGGCCGTCGAAGGAACCGTCGGCGCCCGGAGTGCCGCCGATCATCCCGAGGGAGATGAGGGCGAAGTTCTTCACCTGGTTGTGGGCGCTGTTCCGGTACGCGGTCAAGAGCGCGGTCCGAATGTTGCGGTCAAGCTGGCTCATGCCGCTCGTGCCGAGCAGGCCCAAGGTCTGAGCGGCGGACATGTTGCCCTCAGCCTGCCGGCTGCGGGCGAGAGTCTGGATCAGGTTGTTGGCGATTGCCGCCGTGTACTTCTCACGGTCGCCCGCGGGCAATCCGTCCAAAAGGCGCACGATCGCGGTCGGGATGTGAGCCCGCACGTAGTTGTTCGTGGACTTGTCGAGGAAGTCGAGCAAGAAATCGATCTGCTCCTGGCGGTCGCGGGCCAGGGCGGCGCGTTCCCCGGGCTGTTGGCCGTCGGGACGCGGGTCGAGACCGGCCAGGCCCAGGCTAATCACCATGGCCACGGGGCGGTCCGGGCTCGCGTCGCGCTCGGCGGCGGCCACGTTCTGCTGCAGCGCATGCACGATCTGCAGGCGGGCGGCCTGGGAGGTTTCTTGCCTCGCCCCGATCAGGCCGAGGCCGTAGGCGGCGAACGAACGGGTGCGGCGGTCGACTTCACTCGAGCCGACCATGCGCCGTCCGGCGGGGGTGTCCAGGGTCAGGTCGATCAGCGCCTGGACGCTGCTCGGGTTGCCGAGAATCCCCAGGGAGACGGCCGCGGTCTCGCGGATCTCCAGGTTGCTGCTCGCCAGGAAGGGCTCGATGATCGCCTGGAACTCCGAGCGGTCGGCCGGGCTTTCGGTGCGCCGGTCGCCGATCTTCGCAAGCGCGATCAAACAGGCGGTGACGATGTCGTTGTTCGTCTCGCCGGCGAGGGCGGCCTTGAGGGCGGGCACGATCTTGTCGTAGCGGTCCGCATCGGTCACGCGCAGGGTGTCGCGACCCTGTTCGCGCTGACCTTCACCGAGCCACCATTCGGCGCTACCGGTGGTGACCTCATCGCTGTGCAGCCGGCTGCGCAGGTTGAGGAAGCGGTCCTTGTTGAACTCCCACCAGAAGGACCACAGGTCCAAGTCCGCGCCGACGTCGAGGTCGCCGCCGGTGGTTTCGGGACCGGCGGTGGAGCCGCCGGGGGCCTGGGCAGGAGCACCGGTGATGACCGGGCCCCCGGCGGGCGCGCCGCTGGGACCACCGGTCGTGGGAGGTCCCGACGGACCGGTCGGTGCGGCGCCGCCGCCGCCGCCGCCAGCTCCGGGGGGAACGGTGTCGCCCGGGCCGCGGTAGGTACCGCCGTGCCCGGACACGTCACCCACCCAGAGGCTGAGGCCCGTGAGCAGGAGGGCTGCGATGAGGAACTTCTTCATGGTGATTCGTCAGGTGAGCAGCCTGCGAGGGCCCGTGGGGGCTGCTCGGGTCACGGAGTCTGGACCGGTGGACAGGATAGCAAGGGCCGTGCCCAAGGCCGATCCGGCCCCCGGTGCCCCCCAGGGCCGACCCGGGAGGGGGAGTCGCGGGGCCGCGTTTCGCAGTCGAAACAGCTCTTGCCGTTTTCGTGCGCGGGAAATCGGATCGATGCCCGGGAGGCGGCCCTGGTGGCAGAAACGGTGGGTGAGAGAGAGCGGAGGGGACTTGGGCTCTAGCCCGGAGGACCCCCCGGGTTTCCGCTTCGATGGGGAAGGGGCACGCGGCCTACCCGGGCGGGACCCGAAGATGAGGGCTCAGCCGCCCCGTTGGCTCAGGGAGGCCCGCAGGAAATCGCGGTTGAGCAGCGCGATGTTCTCCACCGAGATGCCCTTGGGGCAGGCGGCTTCGCACTCGCTGTGGTTGCTGCAGTCGCCGAAGCCCTCCGCGTCCATGGCCTGCACCATGGCC
>JBJHAV010000128.1:0-10980 GCA_050480685.1 Planctomycetaceae bacterium
AAGTTGGAGCCTGGCACCGTCTTCCCCTCGGCAGAGCGAGGTGGGGCGCGAGCGCTCAGGCCCCCGGGCTCAGACCAGCTCGAGGCGCTTGCGGGCGATCCACTCGGCGCTGAGGATCACGAGCGCGAGCAGCAGGGTGATCCAGCGGTCCCAAAGGTCCTCCAGCCGCGAGGAGATCGGCTCGCGGCGTTCTTCGCCGCCGGGCAGGACGCGGGCGAGGTCGGCGATGCGGGCCAGTTCCAGGGCCAGACCGCCGGTGGCGGCGGAGAGTTCGGCCAGGGCGGCGGGGTCGGGAGCCGGGTCGGCCATCTCGCGCGAGGGCAAGAGCACCTCGAAGTCGGCGGTGGCGACGCGGCGGCCCTCGCGTTCCATGAAGACGCGGTACTGGCCGGGGCGGTCGAGTTCCAGGGATCCGCGGAAGAGTCCGCCGCGTTCGCCCACGGCGATCAACTCGGCTTGGCCTTCGCTGCCTTCGGGGCCGCTCCAAAGCACCGTTTGGCTCGCTTCCGCGCTCGGGCGGTAGTCCTCGTCGAGTACACGCGCTTCCAAGACGGCGCGTTCGGCGATGTCGAAGCTGGCGCGCGTGCTTTCGAGGCGATAACGCCGGTCGCCGCCGCGCAGGCGCGAGAGGGCCAGCCAGCGCAGGGAGCCCTTCCAGAAGCGTTCGAAGTAGCGCGGTCCGAAGAGGAACTGCCAGCGCCAGGTTTCGTCCATGGCGGTGAACAGCGTGCGGCCCTGGGGGAAGTAGCCCAGCACCAGGAGCGGCCGCGGACCGTGGCGGGTGGTGTCGCTGGGATGGACCAGCAGCACCTCGGCGCCCGGTTTGGCGCGGCTGACCGGCAGGTACCAGAACTGGCCCGCCAGTCCGCCCTCCTCTTCGATCAAGCGGCGGTTCGTGTCGGGATCGGGGTGCAGGCGCACGATCTCGTGGGGTGCGGCCGGGCTCTCCAGGCGCGGGCGGAAGGCGCGCCGCCGGTCGCCCTCGAAGACCAGGTCGGTGGCCGGCTCGATCACCACCGGCAACACGTCTTCCAGGGGCGTGCCGATCAGCGCGCGCGGGTTGTAGTACTCGCCGGCGATCAGCAGCAGCCCGCCGCCGGCCTCCACGAACTCGCGCACCGCGGTCAAGAAAACCAGGCCCTGATCCGGGTCGGGGTAAAGCGCGGCCGGGTCGAAGTCCCCGAGCACGATCACGTCGTAGCGGTCGAGCAACTCGCGCCGCGTGGAGGGCACGGTGTCGAGGGGCGCCAGCCCGCGACTGTGTTCCTGGGGAAAACCCGGATTGGCCGACACGAGCCACGCGTGGAAGGAAACGTCGGTCTCCGCGCGCTTGAGGGTCTCCAGGGCCAGCCGCCGGTACTCGTAGCGCGGATACCCCTCCACGTAGAGCACACGCACCTTTTCGGGGCTGACGCGCACGGTCACCTCGACGGTGTTGTCGTCGAGCAGGGTTTCGTCCTGGATGGGGGGCAGGTGCAGGCGGAAGCGGCGCTCGCCCGTGCGCGCATCGGCGGGGCCGGGCGGGGCCACCAGCACGATCCGGCGACCATCCGCGTCGAGGCGCACTTCGCGGCTGTCGAGCACCCGCGCGCGGCCGGCTTCCTCGCGTCCGCCAGCCAACTCCTCGAGCAGCACCTCGACGCGCTCGCCGACCGCGCTGCCGCGGCCCGTGGCGCGCACGGCGAAGGACAGTTCATCGCCTTCCAAGGCGGCGCTGGGCGCGTCGATCAGTTCGAGCACCGCGTTGCGCTCCGGGCGAGTGTCCCCGACCACCACCGTGTGCACCGGCACACCCGCGGCGGATGCGGCGCGGGCCGCTTCATAAAGGTCGATGCCGCCGGTCGAACGGCCGTCGGAGAGCACCACCACATCGGTCAGGTGCCGGCCGCGCATCTGGGCCAGGCCGGCCACCAATGCGTCGCCCACGTGGGTGCCTTGGCCGCGGCCTTCGAGGCGCTCGCTCGGATCCCAGGCGTGGATGCCCTGATCGAAACGCAGCCAGCGCGGCCGGTATTCGCCGCGCTCCAGCCGCGGCACCAACTCGGTCGAGATCGCGGCTTCGAGCAGTTCCAAACGCGTGCGTTCGTCCGGGGCGCCGCCCGCCAGGCGCGCTAGGGCCTGGCGCGTGGAAGCATCGCCCGTGTAGGCGTCCTGGCGGCGCATGCTGGCCGAGTCATCGACCAGCACGAGCACTTCGGCGGGGAAAACCTCTTCGCGGCTCTCCACTTGCACCGGTCGCGCCAGCACCAGGAAAAGCAGCGTGAAGGCGGCGAAACGCAGGCCGCCGAGCAAGAACTTGGCCCCCCGGCCGATGGGTTCGCGCCAGTAGGTCCCGAAGGCCACGGCCAGGAACACCGGCAGGACCACCAGCACCACCACCCAGGGTGCCGGCATGTCGAGGAAACCGAAGGACGTGCTCGCGCCTTCGGCGACCTCCCGGGCGAGCTCCGCGGCGCTGCCCGCCGTCGTCGCACCCGGCTCGGGATCGAAAAACCTCATGCGGCACCTCCCCGGCGGCGACCGAGGAACGCACCCCAGAGCGATTCGAGAATCAGCGCCGCAAGGCAAAGGCCCGCGAGCAAACGCCACAGTTCACCGCCGCGGGCGGGACCGGCTTCGAGGCCGGCGCTTTCGCCGCGCTGGGGTTCGAAGGGCACCAGCGCCGGGTGCAGCGCGCGCAGGTCCGCCGGGCCGAGCCGTTCCAGCCGGCCCTCGCGCGGGTCGGCCACCAGCGCGAACACATCCGCCGCGCCGCCTTCCAGTTCCACGCGCCAAATCCCGGCGCGCTCCGCATCGCTGATCGGATCGAGTTCCCAGCGGCCGTCCACCTGGCGTGGCTCGCCGCTCAGCGCGCGGCGCGTGCCGTCCGGGCGCACCAGGGCCGCACCGCGCGGGAAGGCGGCGAAACTCGGCACCAGGGGCGCGCCCAGTTCGAGGGTGCGCGGGCGCGGGCGGTGCTGGGCCGCGTGGCGCACGAGTTCGTGGGAGAGGGGCACCAACGTGCGCGCCGAACGCGCCAGGCGAGCCCAGGAAGGATCTAGGGTGCTGGTGAACAAAAGCACACGCCCGCGGCCGAAGTTGCGCTCCACCAGGAGCGGACTGCGCGCATCGTCGTCCAGTTCGGCGAGCACACGCGCGTCGCCCAGGGGCCGCGCGGCCACGAATTCGTAGATCGGCACCTCGGTAAGCAGCGGGCGCCAGCGTGTCTCGGCGAAGAACAGGAGCGCGGGGTGGTCCTCCTCGAAACGCCGCACGCGGAAGTAGCCGTCCCGCCGCGATCCGATCGCCACCCGGTTCACGAGTTCCGCCGGAAGCAGGCCGGTGCCGTCGGCCTGGAAGAAGCGTGTGTTCCAGGCGGCCGGCACGATGCGGTCCCCCAAGGAAAGAATCAGCCCCGCGCCGCCGGCCACACGATCCTCCAGGCGCTCCACCGCCCGGCGCGAAAGCGACTCGACGTTGGCGAGCAGGATCACGTCGTATTCGCCGAGGTCCAGGTCCTCGCCCGCCAGGGCCGCAGGATCGATCTCGCGCGGTTGGAACGGAGCGAAGCCGGAGAGTCGCGCGGAGCCGTCGTCCGGGGGAGCGAGGGCCGCGAGCACGAGCCCCACGGCATCGAGATCAAGGGCCGTGCGGTTCGGAGCGCCGTTCACCGCGAGCAGGCGAATCGGCGGCGGCACGTCGAGCACACGCGCCCGGCGATCGTCGAAGGGCAAACGGTCGCCCTCCAGGGAGGCTTCCAGCAGGTGCCCGCCGGAACGGTCGAAGAGCACCGGGAAGAGCGCCCGGGCCGTGCCACGGGCGGGCACTTCCAGGGGGCGCGCGGCCAAACGCTGGCCTTCGACGGCGAGGGCAACACGGGTCAGCGCCGCCGCGGTGCCGTGGTTGGCGACGATCACCTCGATTTCCAGGGGCAGGCCGGGGCCGAGCACCGGCTCGGTCGGGCCGAGTGCGAGCACCCCCAGGTTGGGCGGTTCCAGCTCCGCGGGGCCCAGGTCCTCGACCACCAGGCTCAGGCCCTGGTCGGCGAGGGCATCCAATTCGCGCCGCCAGGCGGGAGCGCCGGCGTTTTCCTCCGCGCCGACGTCCTCGGGCAAAAAGGAGCGGCGCTGCATGTCCGTGAGCAAGCGCAGTTCGACCCCGCGATCGGCGGCGGCGCCCTCTTCGGTCAAGCTGCGGCGCACCTCGGCCAACGCGCCGGCCAGGTCCAAGCCGCGGTCCGAGGGCGCGTCCAGGGTCGCGAGCACCGAGAGCGCTTCCTGGGGCGTGCGCCACGCCACCAGATCCGCCCGCTCGTCCGCCAGCACCAGTCGCAGGCGATCGCCGCGCGCGCCGTCCAGTTCGAGGGCGATTTCGCGTCCCCGCTCGACGATGCGCTCAAACACACTCTCGACGTGTTCGCGGTATCCGGTCGACGCGGAGCGGTCGAGCACCAAGATCACGTCGCGCCGGCTCTCGGTCAGCGCGGCCAGCGGGCCGTCGCCGCCCACGAAGGGCCGCGACAGGGCGAAGGCCAAAAGCGCGATACCCAGGGCGCGCAAGAGCAGCAGCAGCAGGTTTTCGAACTGGGCGCGCCGGCGCGTGCGGCGGTAGGCCGCCAGGGCAAAGCGCATGGCGCCCCAGGCCACGGGCCGGTGGCGCCGCCGGTTCAAGAGGTGGATCAGGATCGGCACCGCGGCGAGCAGGGCGCCGAAGGCCAAGGCGGGGTGCAGGAGGCCGTCGATCACGTCAGCTCCTCGCCCCCCGCGAGCGCGCCATGCGGCGGGCCAAGTAGGCCGATAGCACCACGTCGAGGGGCGTGGAGGTGGTCGCCGCCACGAAGTCGAGCCCCAGGGCGGCGCTCTTGGAGCGCAGCTCCTGGTTGTGGCGCTCGATTTCCTCGCGATACGCGTCGCGGATCGACTTGGCGTCGATCTTGAGCGGCGCGCCGCCCTCCAAATCGTCGAGCCGCAGGTGCCCGGAAAAGTCGAAGTCGAGTTCGCGCGGGTCGAGCACCTGGAACAGGATCGGCTCGTGCCCCGCCAGTCGCAGGCGCCGCACCCCTTCGAGGATCACTTCGGGATCGTCGAAAAAGTCCGAGAGCACCAGCACGATGCCGCGCGTCTTGAGGCGCGGCCCGAGCCACTGCAAAACGTGGCCGACGCGGGTTTCGCCGCCGGTTTTGGCCTGTTCGAGGCTGGCGACGATGGCCGCCGCCTGGGGCGCGCCGTTGCCCGGCGGCACCTTCGCCACGGCTTCTTCGGCGAAGAGCACCAAACCGGCCGTGTCGCGCTGTTGCAGCACCAGGTGCGCCAGGGCGGCGGCGCACCAGCGGGCGTAATCGAACTTGGTCCAGCGCTGGGAACCGAAGCCCATGGAAGCCGACGCGTCCACGAGCAGGTGCAGGGCGAAGTTCGTCTCGGCCACGAACTCCTTGACCACCAACCTGCCCGAGCGCGCGAAGATGCGTTCGTCGAGGAAACGCGGGTCGTCGCCCGCAACGTATTCGCGGTGCTGGGTGAACTCGACCGAACTGCCGTGGCGCGGGGAGCGGTGGCTGCCGGCCATGAAACCCTCGACCACCGTGCGCGCCACGAAGGAGAGTTTGGCGAGCCGGTCGAGCACGGCCGGGTCGAAGGCCGCGGGCAGCGGCTTTTGGGCGGCGGTGCGACCCGCGGAGGTGGTGGGGGAATCGGCCATCGGCAAAAGAAAGCGGCCCTTTGGGACTCGCGCTGCAGCCTGCGGCGAACTCAGCCGCGAACGGCCACGCCGGGCAGGCCGCCGGTCACTTGGGCGCGCGGATCGATGGCGTCGAGCAGGCGGTCGATCAACCCGTCGGAGGTGATGCCCTCCGCGGCTGCCGCGAAGGTCGTCACCAGGCGGTGGCGCAGCACCGGGTGGGCCACGGCGCGCACGTCCTCGAAGGACACATGGTCGCGGCCGGCGATGGCCGCGTGGGTTTTGGCGCCGAGCACCAGGAACTGGCTCGCGCGCGGGCCCGCGCCCCAACTGATCCACTCGCGCAAAAACTCGAGCGGCGCATCGCCGCGCACACGTGTGCCGCGGGTCAAGGCCAGGGCGTAGTCGGAGACCTCGTCGGCGATCGGCACCTCGCGCACCGCGCGTTGGATGGCGCGCAGTTCCTCGCCGGCCAAAACCGGCTGCAACTCGGCTTCTTCAACACCGGTGGTGCGCCGCAAAATCTCGCGCTCTTCCTCGAGGGTCGGGTAGGGCACGCGCACCATGAACATGAAACGGTCGAGCTGCGCTTCCGGCAGGGGATAGGTGCCTTCTTGCTCGATCGGGTTTTGGGTGGCGAGCACGAAGAACGGATCCGGCAGCGGGTGGCGCTGGCCGCCGGCGGTGACCTGGCGCTCGACCATGGATTCGAGCAGAGCCGCCTGGGTTTTCGGCGGCGTGCGGTTGATTTCGTCCGCCAGCAGCACGTTCGTGAAGATCGGACCCTTGGCGAAGCGGAAGGAACGCGCGCCGGACTCCGGATCGATGTGCAAAAGGTCCGTGCCGGTGATGTCCGCGGGCATCAGGTCGGGCGTGAACTGGATGCGCGAAAAGCCCAGGTCGAGGGTGCGCGCCAGGCTGGAGATCATCAGCGTCTTGGCCAGGCCGGGCACACCTTCCAGCAGGCAGTGGCCGCGGGCGAGCAGCGCGATCAGGAGCTGGTCCACCACCTGGCCCTGGCCGACGATCACACGGCCCAGTTCGGTTTTGAGGCGCGAGTGGGCCTGGCGCAGGCGTTCGAGGGCGGCGGGATCGGCGCTTTGCATGGGGCGTAGGGCCGCGCGGCGGCGGGCCGAGGGCGGGCGGGTGGCGCGCCTGGCGGCGCGGGAGGGAAGGGAACGGGAGGGCGCGGGGAGACGCGGGCCGCCCAACCTAACCGACGGGCCCGCGCGAAGCAGTTCCTTACGCCGCCCGCGGGGATTGCCCCATGCGGATTCGGTAAGGATCGAACCTCAAAGGGCTCCGAAGACCAGCAGGCGGTCGAGTTCGAGCAGGAAAATCCGCTCGCCGCGGGGGTGCAGCGAGCCGCCGATGCGTTCGGGGGCCGCTCCGCCGACCCGATCGGCCAGGGGCCCGTGGGGCAAGGGCTGCTGGTCGAGCAGGTAGAGCTCGCGGCCCCGATCGAAGAGGTAAAGGGCCCGATCCGTGGAGAGCAGCACACGCTGGCGGCCCACCAGGGCGCCCTCGCGGGGCACTTCGCCGGGGGCCAGGTGCACGGCGTCGCGGCTGGCTCCGGTCACGAGGTCCACCTCGCGCAGGGCCACGCGGGCGCCCGAGCGCGCCAGCACCAGGGCCCGGCCGGGCTCTCCCCCGAGCAGTTCCAGGGCGCTGCCGCGCGGCCACGGGGGAGCCCACCAGGGCGCCGCGCCGCCGTCGCCCTCCGGCGGCGCGCCCAAGTCCCCGTCCGGGAAGGGCCCGTCCGGCAGGCTGTAGAGGAAGTCCGAATCGGCCGGGGCCCACAAAATCGCCCCGGGCACGTGCACGGCGGGCGCGCCGCTCCAGCGGGGCTCGCCCCCCGGCGCGCGCTGGTTGGCGAAGGTCCAAACCAGGCGCCCGTCCAAGGCGTCCACCAGGGCGCCCACGCCCAGGTGGGTGCCGAGGAAAATCCGCTCCCCGGCGGCCACGGGTAGGGCGCTGGCGCCGTGGTCGGCGCGGCCGCCGTCGAAGCGCCCCAAATCCGGGCTGCGTTCCGCCCCGCGCGCCACGAGCACGGCGAAGGCGACGTCGCCCGTGCGCGCGTCCAGGCCGACGAGCTGGGCTTCGGCTTCGTTTTCCGCGCGGCGTTGGCTGACCGCGATGCGCTCGTCGAGCCAGAGCGGCGCCGGTTGCCACTCGCCCGTGGCCAGGGGCAAGAGGTCGGCCGGTTCACTGACGGATCCGTCGGGTTCGAGCCGCCGCGACCCGCGCAGGGCCCAGTGCGTCCGGCCCAGGGATTCCCGCGCCCCCAAGGGCCCCAACTGCGCGCGCGGCAGGGGAAGTTCGATGCTGAGCAGCGCCCCGGGCATGCCGCTGCGGCCGGAACCCCGCCCCTCGATCAGGACCAGGGAACGGCCGCGGGCCGCCGGCTGGAGCAACCAGCCCGGCGGGCCCTGGGGGGGATGGGCCAGGCTGGGTTCCCCCAGGGAGCCGGCGAGCATGGCCGCGGCGTCCAGGAGGAACTCCACCGAGCGCCCGTCGTGGGCCAGCACGAACAGGCGGCTGATGCTCTGCACCACCGGCCGCCCGTCGGCGAGGAACACCAGACCCGGTCGCAGGCCCCGGCCGAGGGGCGAGCCGGCGAGGGGCGGGCGAATGGGGATCGGGTCCTCCAGGCTCAAAAGGCCCTGGAGTTGGAGGGTCGTCGCCCGCTCCCAGGCGGCCTCGCCGTCGAGCGCGGGCGCCCGGGCGCCGGCCAGCCGCCGATCGAGGGCGGCGGCGAGGGCGCCGGAATCGAAGCCGGCGGAATCGAAGCCGTCTGTGGAGGGCCCCAGGCGCTCCAGGTGGGCGTGTCCCCGGGCGACCCAGGTGCGCGCGGCCAGGGGGCGGTTGGACTCGATGGCCAGGTCGGCCAGGCGCAGGGCCGCGCGCGCCGCGGCGGGGGTGGCGGGCAGGGTGCGCTCGACGGCCGCGAGGGCTTCGGGGTCGCTCCCGGCCTCCAGCAGGCGCTGTTCGGCCAGGGGGGCGAAGCGCCGCACCCAGAGTTCGCGCCGGTCCGGCCCGAGGGCGGCCAATCGGCGCAGCACCGCCGCTTCGACCCCTTCGGTCCGGCGCGGATCGGCCGCGGACTCCTCGCCGGCGTTCCGGCCCGGGTGGGGCCAAAAGGGCACCCCGTCGCCCGGCCGCGAAGCGCCGAGGGCCGCGCGCCAGGCGTCGAAGGCCTCGGCCAGCGCCCGGCTGTCCCCGGCCGGGGCGGGGGCCGGGGAGAGCGCCCGGGCGAGCGCCCGGGCGAAAGCACTGTCCCCCGCGCCGAGGTGCTCGGCGGCGGCTTCGGCGATCGGCCCCCTTCCCTGGTGGCCCAGGGGGCCCTCCTCCCCGGGCTGCGCCGCTTCCCGATCCGGAGAGTGCCCGGCGGTTTGCCCGCGGGCTTCGCCGTGGCTGGGAGCGAGTCCGGCGACGACGGCCAGGGTCCAGGCCGCCATGCGCCGGACGCCGGCCGGGCGCGGGGCACTCATCGCACCCGCGGGCGGTCCTCGCCGCCCTGTCCCGAGGCGGGGGAGGGGCCGGGCGCGGGCGGTGCGGGCGGGAGAACCGCCGGCGGAGGTTCGCCGGTCCCTTCGGCCGGGGGCCGAACGGCGGGCGGCGCTTCCGCCGGGTCGTTGCCCGTGCGCTGCACACGCCGCTCCAGCCGCCAACGTTCGCGCCGCTCCTGGTAGAGGGGATCCTCCAGGGCCGCGCGGGTGCGTTCGAGCTCGGCGTACAGCTCCGTCAACTGGCCGTGTTCGCCGGCCAGCTCGGCGTGGGCCGCCTGCAGGCGCGCCCGTTCGCGCAGGGCCGGTTCCAGCCCAAGCATCCACAGGTGCACGAGGACCCCGCCCACGAGCGCCACGGGCAACCAGCGCAAGAGCGCCGCGACGGGACCGCGTCCCCCGGTGGGGCTCGCGTCCGTCCGCTGGGTCTCGCTCGGAATCACGCCAGGTGGCGTCCCCCGTAAACCGCGGCGTCGCCCAAGTCCTCCTCGATGCGCAGCAGTTGGTTGTACTTCGCGACGCGTTCGGACCGGCACGGCGCGCCGGTTTTGATTTGGCCGCAGTTCGTCGCCACCGCCAGGTCCGCGATGGTCGTGTCCTCGGTTTCGCCGGAGCGGTGGCTCATCACGCAGCGATAGCCCGAGCGGTGGGCCAGTTGAATCGTTTCCAGCGTCTCGGTCAGGGTGCCGATCTGGTTGACCTTGATCAGCACGGCGTTGCCCGCGCGCTTCTTGATGCCTTCCTCCAGGCGCTTCGTGTTGGTCACGAACAGGTCGTCTCCGACCAGTTGCATGCGCTCGCCCAATTTGGCCGTCAACGCGCTCCAACCGGCCCAATCGTCCTGATCGAGGCCGTCTTCGAGGGAGAAGATCGGGTACTTCTCGCGCCACGAGGCGTACAGCTCGACCAGTTGATCGGAGCTATGCGGCTTTCCGTCCACGTGGTACTTGCCGTCCTTGAGGAACTCGGCCGCGGCGGCATCGATGGTCAGCACCACGTCCTTGCCGGCCACCAGGCCGATGCTCTCGATCGCACCGAGCAGCAACTCGATGGCCTCTTCGTTCGAACCGAGGTTCGGGGCGAAACCGCCCTCGTCGCCCACCGCCGTGTTCAGGCCCTTGGCCTTGAGGTTTTTCTTGAGCGCGTGAAAGACCTCGGTGCCGATGCGCAGGGCTTCGCGGAAGCGCGTGGCGCCCACCGGCAGAATCATGAACTCCTGCAGGTCGACGTTGTTGTCCGCGTGGGCGCCGCCGTTGAGGATGTTCATCATCGGCGCCGGCAGGACACGGGCGCCCGCGCCGCCCAGGTAGCGGTAGAGGGGCAGGCCGCTTTCCTTGGCCGCCGCCTTCGCCACCGCCAGGGAGACCCCCAGGAGCGCATTGGCGCCCAAGCGGCGTTTGTTCTCGGTGCCGTCCAGGTCGATCATCGCCTGGTCCACGGCGGCTTGGTCGAGGGCCTCGAATCCGATCAGATGCCGGGCGAGTTCGGTGTTCACGCTCTCCACCGCCTTGAGCACCCCCTTGCCCCCGTAGCGCGCCTCCCCGTCGCGCAGCTCGTGGGCCTCGTGGGTGCCCGTGCTGGCGCCCGAGGGCACCGCGGCGCGCCCGAGCACGCCGCTCTCCAGGACCACCTCGACCTCGACCGTCGGGTTCCCCCGCGAATCGAGCACCTCCCGCCCGTGCACCGTCGCGATCTCGCTCATGGCCGGAGCATAGTCCTCCCCCCTCTCCGCCGACCAGCCCCGCCAGGGGGGGAAGACGGTGCCAGGCTCAAAATTCCCCCTCCCCCGGAAACGACCCGGCGAAAGCCGGGTCGTTTC
>JBJHAV010000129.1:0-10958 GCA_050480685.1 Planctomycetaceae bacterium
GCCCCCCGCGCCTCGTCCGGGCCCCCCCGGCCCACTACCCTCCCCGCCGCGCGCGCCCCGGGAGCTGCGGCTCCGGCCCACCCCGGCTCACCACGCCGGCGCGCCACCCCGTGCCCCGGACCCCCCTTCCGTCGGCGCGGGCGAGACGGCATACTCTTCGGCCCTCGTGCGGGGGTGGACCCCGCCCGCGGATCCCCTCCGCCCCGCCAGACTCGAGCCCTGCGACTCCCGTGGCCAAGAAGAGTTCCATCGCCAAGAACCAGCGCCGTATGGCGACCGTGCAAAAGTTCGCCGAGCGCCGCGCGGCTTTGCTCGCCGTCCTGCGCAATCCCGAAACCAGCGCCGAAGAGCACGACGCCGCGAGCCTGCGCCTGCGCAAGATGCCCCGCGATGCATCCCCCGTGCGTGTGCGCCGCCGCTGCGCCTTGACGGGCCGCTCCCGCGGCAACTACCGCCGCTTCGGCCTGTGCCGCAACGCCTTCCGCGAATTGGCCCTGCTCGGCCAGATCCCCGGCGTGCGCAAGGCGAGTTGGTGATCCCACCCAGGCCCCAAGAGAGCCCGCAAGCGATGAAAAAAGACATCCACCCGCGCTACCGGCCGGTCGTCTTCAAGGACGTGTCCTCCGGTGAGAGTTACCTGACGCGCTCCACCATCCGCACGGACGAGACGATCGTGCACACGGACGGCCAGGAGTACCCGCTGTACAAGGTCAACGTGTCCGCGTCCTCCCACCCCTTCTACACCGGCCAGCGCATGTTCGTGGACACCGCCGGTCGCGTGGAGAAGTTCAAGCGGCGCTACAACCGCTGAATCGGGAGCAGGCGCCAAGCGCCGCTTCCGATCGGATACACACGCGGGCTCGGCCGATTGGCCGGGCCCGCTGCCGTTTTGAGGGCGCAGCGATCAACCCTCGCGCGCGGCGACCAGGGCTTCCACCAGGGGCCGCAGCACCGCATCCACGTTGCCTGCGAGGATGCGCTGGCCCTCGCGGTTGGGGTGCAAACCGTCGGGCAGGTTGAGGTCCGCGCGACCGCCGACACCCTCCAGCAGGAACGGCACGAAGGGCACGTCGAGTTCCCGCGCCAAGCGCGGGTAGAGCTCGGCGAAACCGTCCGCGTAGGCCGAACCCAAACTGGGCGGCAGGCGCTGGCCGAGCAGCACGGGCTCGGCGCCCGCGGCGCGCACCCGTTCGAGAATCCCGCGCAGGTTGGCCTCGAGTTCCTCCAGCGGCAGTCCGCGCAGACCGTCGTTGCCCCCCAGGCCGATCACCACCAGGTCGGGCTGCTGGGCCAAAAACCATCCGACGCGCGACAAACCGCCGCGGCTCGTGTCGCCGCTGACACCGCCGTTCACCACGCGCAGCCGCAGCCCGTCCGCGCGCCAGCGTTCCCCCAGCAGTGCCGGGAAGGCCTCTTCCTCCCCCAGCCCATAGCCCGCCGTGAGGCTGTCCCCGAGGAACACCACCAGGGGTCCGCGGTCCTCGGCCGCACGCGCCAGCGCGGGCGAATGCGCGGGCTCTCCCGCGGCCGGCCCACCCGGCGAGCCGGAGTCCCCCGGACCACAGGCCAATGCCAGAAAAAGAGCGGACATGGCCGCCGCCCCCGTACGGGGAAGAGCGGGCCGGTCCGCCGAGTTGCTTTGGAATCGCACGGCCATGGGGCGAAGGTAGGCCCCCGGCGCGGTCGGTTCACGTCGCGCTCGCCCGCGCCTGTCCGGATCCGAGAAGGCTGGTCCGGTCCGGCCCGGGAACCTATGGAAGAGCCCATGTCCGATCCCGCCCTCGCCCGCCCCCCCGCCTCGCCCCCTCTCGCCTCCCCGCCGCCCCCCGGCCCCGGACTCGCCTGCCGCGCCCTGACGCGCCGGCTCTCCAGCGGCGGCGAGCCCCTGGACGTGCTCGTCGGGGTCGATCTGGACGTGGCGCCGGGCGAGTTCGTGGCGATCCTGGGGCCCTCGGGATCGGGCAAGTCGACCCTGCTCGGCCTCCTCGCCGGGCTCGACCGGCCGGACGGGGGCGAGGTCTTTTGGGACGGGACCTCCCTGGCCGGCCTGGACGAGGACGGTCTGGCCCGCTGGCGCCGCAACCGGGTCGGTTTTGTCTTCCAGTCGTTCCAACTCTTCGGCCACCTGACGGCCTTCGAGAACGTGCTCTTGCCCCTGGAACTGGCCGGACACGGGGATGCCGCCGGACGCGCGCGCGCACTCTTGGCCGAGGTCGGACTGGAGCGGCGCGGGCACCACTACCCGAGCCAACTCTCCGGCGGCGAACAGCAGCGCGTGGCCCTGGCGCGCGCCTTCGCCCCCGAGCCCAAGTTGCTGCTGGCGGACGAGCCCACCGGCAACCTGGACGCCGCCAACGGCCAGGCGGTGCTGGCGCTCTTCGAACGCCTGCGGCGCGAGCGCGGCACGGCGGTGGTGCTCGTGACCCACGACCCCGAGGTGGCCGCCTTGGCCGATCGGCGGGTGCACCTGGATGCCGGGCGCGTGGCCCGCATCGAGGGCCGGGCGAAGTGAAGTTCGCGGCCCTGGTGCGCGCCTCCTGGCGCGAGGGACGGGGCGCCCGCGGGCGCCTCGCGCTGCTTCTCGGTGGCATCGCCGTGGGCGTCGCCGCGGTGGTCGCCGTGGCCGGCATCGGCGGCGGTCTGCGCCAGGCGGTGTTCGTGGAGTCGCGCACGCTGCTCGCCGCGGACGTGGCCCTGCGCTCGCGCCAGGCCTGGCCGGAAGGCCTCGACGAGTTGCTCGCGCAAACGCCGGAGCTCCGGCGAGCGGACCTGCTCGAACTGCCCACGGTCGTGGCCCGCGGCGGTGAAACGCCGGCCGGCACGACCGCGCCGAGCCGCCTGGTGGAACTCAAGGTGGTCGACGGGGCGTACCCCCTGCGCGGCCGCCTGACCCTTGAGCCCGATCGGCCGCTGGTGGAGTTGCTCGCGGACGGCGGCGCGGTGATCGGCCCGGAACTCGGCGAGGGCCTGGGCCTGGCCCTCGGCGACCTTTTGACCGTGGGCGAGCAAAACTTCGAAGTGCGCGGTTTCGTGCTCTCCGAGCCCGACCGCACCAACTTCGCCCTGGCCCTCGGCCCGCGCGTGTTTTTGGATCACGCCGGATTCGCCGACACGGGCCTGGATCAGTTCGGCAGCCGCATCCAACGCGCCGTGCTGCTGGCCCTCGGCGACACGGCCGGACCGGAGGACGCGCGCGCCCTCGGCCGCCGTTTGCGCCGCGGGCTCGAAACCCAGACCAGCGTGCGCGTCTCCACCTGGGCCGACGGACAACCGGGCCTGCGGCGCGCGATCGAACAGACCGAAGCGTTCCTCGGGCTGGCCGGTCTCTTGGCCCTGGTGCTCGGCGCGGTGGCCGCGGGCCTCGCCACCCGTTCGTGGCTCGAAAGCCGCGTGGACGCCCTCGCGCTCTACAAATGCCTGGGGTTCGAGCGGCGACATCTTTTCGCCTTCGCCTTCGGGCAACTGACGCTGCTGGCGCTGATCGGCGGAGTGCTCGGCGCCGCGCTGGGCATCGGCCTGCAAGGGCTCGCCCTGCACCTGTCCGCGGACCTTTTGCCCGGCGACTTGGCGGTGCCGCTCGTGCAGCCCAGGCCCCTCTTGCTCGGGCTGGCCCTGGGGCTGGCGGCGGCCTGGCTCTCCTCCCTCGCTCCCCTCGCGGCGGCCACCCGCGTGGCGCCCCTGGTGGCCCTGCGGCGCGAAGCGGCTCCCCTGGCCCTGCCCAGGCCCCTGGCCCTGGGCGCGGCCGGGCTCGGGCTCGCCGGCCTTTACGGCGCGGGCCTATGGCTTTCGGGCTCGGCGCTGCTGGCGGGCCTCTTCACCGGGGGACTCTTCGCCACGGCGCTGCTGCTCGGCGCCCTGGCCTGGCTGCTCGTGCGCGGCGCGCGGCGGCTGCCCCGCCGCCTGGTGCCCCTGCCGGTGCGTTTCGGCCTCGCTTCCTTGGCCCGCCCGAATGGTCCCGCGAGGGTGGCTATGACGGCCCTCGGCCTGGGTGTGCTGGTGGTGGCCAGCGTGCAACTGGTGGAGCGGCGCATTTCGGGCGAACTGGCTGGCGCCCTGCCCGAAGGGGCCCCGAGCGCTTTCCTGATCGACGTGCAGCCGGACCAGTGGGAGGACCTGTCCGAGGCCCTCGCCGAGCTGGGCGCGCGCGACGTGCGCTCGGCGCCGATGGTGGTGGCGAGGCTGCGGGCGGTGGACGGGCGCGAGGTGTCCGACCTGCTGGCGGAGCGTCGTTCGCCGCGGCGAGCACAGGACGGTCCCGCGGGCGAAGCTCCCGCCGGCGGCGGCGCCTGGGTGCTGACCCGCGAACAGCGCATGACCTACGGCCCAGAGCTGCCCCCGGACAACCGCCTGGTGGCCGGCGCTCTCTGGAGCGATCCGGAGCGCGCGGAAGTCAGCGTGGAAGAAGGTTATGCGGAGAATCTGGGTGTTTCGCTGGGTTCGAGCCTGACCCTCGATGTGCAAGGTGTGCCCATCGAACTTCTGGTCACGTCGATCCGCTCGGTGCAGTGGGAGAGTCTCGGCATCAACTTCTTTCTGCACGTGGAACCCGGTGTGCTCGAAGCGGCGCCCCAGGTGCGGCTCGCCACCGTGCGCCTCGAAGCGGGCAGCACCGGCGCCGTGCAAGACCGATTGCGCGCGCACTTCCCCAACATCACCCTGATCGACGTGGCCGAACTGCGCGAACGCATCGCGACCCTGGTGGGCCGTTTGGCCCGGGGCGTGCGCGCGCTCGGGCTCGGCTGCCTCGCGGCGGGCCTGTTCGTGCTCGGCGCGGCGATCACCGCCGCCGGACGGGAGCGTGTGCGCGAAGCCGGTTTGCTCGCCAGCCTGGGCGCCGTGCGCCGCCAGGTGCTGGTGGGACTCGCGTCCGAATACGCGCTGCTCGGCGCGGTCAGCGGTTTCGTGGGCGGCGCTGCGGCGGCCGCCCTGGCCCAGGCCATCGCGCACTTCGCCCTGCGCCTGGAAGGTGCGCCGGAATGGACGGCTCCCCTTTGGAGCGCGCTGGCCCTGGCGCTCCTGGCCGGCGCGGCCGGATCTTTTGCCGCCTGGCGCGCCCTCGCGAATCCTCCGGCCCAGGCCCTGCGGCTCTAACCCGGCGAAGAGGTTGGATCGCTCGGGCGAGCGGCTACCCGTTCGCCAGACAGGCCAAATCGAGCTCGGCCTCGAGCCAATCGCAGAAACAGGCGTAGGAGGGAGTCAAAAGCGCCAGGTTCGCCCGCGGCGGAAGCGCGCTCTGCCAAAGCACGACCTGGCCCGAAGAGCGCGGATCGCGCTGGTCGAAACACCACAGCCCGCCCCCTTCGTCCGTTGCGAAGACCACCAGGCCGTCGGGCATGCCCAGGGCGCGCGCGGCGCTCTGGAAGGCGATCAGATCGAGCATGCCGCCCGGTCGCAGCACGATCAGCCCGGGCAGGTCCGCGTGGGGGGTGGCGTCGAGGAACGCCAGGTACTCGGCCGGCAGCGGGATGCCCAGGCGGGCTTCCAGGTCCGGGGGCCGGAGGGCGGCCGGCGCCGGGCGGCCGAAGCGCGCCAGGCGGCGGGTCAGGTGCACGAGGCGGGGCGGCGGCGGCGCGAGTTCCATGGGCGTCCGATCGACCCTCGCGGCGGGACCCTGGAGCGGTGGGCCGCTTCCGTCCGGCGCGCGGGACCCCGAGGGCCGCGCGCGGGATAGCATCCGCCCATGGAGCCGCGCGCGCGCCTAGAGGGAGCCCTGGTGGCGGCCGGGGTGTTGGCGCTCTACCTCGTGTCGGCCGCGGCGCGCTCCGACGCCGTCATCCTCGGCAACGACGTGGTGCCCTACGCCCTGGGCCTCGTCGCCGGGGACCCGGGGGCGATCCTCTACCCCCACCACCCGCTGACCCACCTCTTGGCGTGGCTGCTTTACGGGGCGGCCTCGCCCTTCACCGGCGGCGGGGTGCTGGCCGCTTTGGACGCCCAGCGCTGGGTTTCGGCCGCGGGCGGGGCGCTCGCCGCCCTCGCCCTTTGGAACTCCGGGCGCCTCCTGGCCGGCCCCATGGGCGGGCGCCTTTTGGCCCTCGGCTTTGCGCTGTCCACCGGAAACTGGCTCTACGGGTCGGTGGGCGAAACCTACCTGCCGGCCACCGCCGCCTTGGCCTGGCTGTGGCACCTGAGCCTCTCTGCGGCCCTGACCGGAAAGGTGCCGAGCGCGGCACACCTGGCCGGATGGATGCTGCTGGCGACCCTGCTGCGCCAGGACGCGGTGCTCGCGTTGCCCTGGCTGTGCCTGCTCCTGCCTTGGTGCACCTTCCTGGGCGCGCTCGTGGGCGCCGGCGCGGCCAGCTTGGCGCTCTATGCCCTGGCCTGGGGCATCGCGGGCGGCGAATCGGGATTCGTGCCCTGGCTGCGCGGGCTCGCGGACACCGGCCTTTGGGGAGCCACGCCCGGCGGGTCGGCCGTGGCCATGAGCCTGGGGCTGACGGCGGCGGCCTTCGCCTGGGGGCTGTGGCCCGCGGCCGGGGCGCTTTGGAGCGCGCTGCTGGCTTTCGGCGGCTTGGCCGCGGCGCTGCTTTGGCCGAAGCGCCTGGAGGGACGCGCGGCGCCTTCGCCCCTCGCGCCCGGCCAAACCCTCGGGCGCGTGGCCCTGGCCCTGGCCCTGTTCGCCGCAGCGCGTGTGGCCTTCTTCAGTTGGTGGCAGCCGTCGAACATCGAGTACCACACGGGCACACTCTTGCCCCTGTGGTTGCTGTTCGCGGTGGCGCTGGCCGCGCGCGCGCGGGGAGCGGGCGCCCGGGAACCTAGCGCCCGGGAACCTGGCGCCCGGGGAACTGGCACACCGCCGCCCGCCCCGGGTGCGCGCCGCGTCGGGCTGGCCCTGGCGGGCGTGTTGGCGGCGGCCGTCGGCAACGCCCAAAGCCTGATCCTGCCGGCCCGCTCCGCCGGCATCGACGAACAGGCCCGCGAGGCGTTCGCCTGGGCCGGTGAGGGCGGCGCCGTGGTGACCTTCGACGCCCTGGCCGGATACTCGCTTTTGCGTGTGCCGGGACCGCCGACGCCGGTGGTGGATCTGGGCCCCGGCGGGCTCGACGCGGAAGCGTTCGCCGCGTTTGTGATCGAGTGGTTGCCGCGCCTGGATTCGGGAGCCGCGCTCGTGATCTACCAGGACCACGTCCTTTGGGATCTGCTCGGATTGCCCGCGCCGCCCCTCGATCCCGAACGCACCGCCGCGCTCATCGGACTCGGCGCGACCGACACACGCGAGGACAAACGCGGGCGCGCCTACCTGGCGCGCATCGCGCGCTGAGGGCGGCTCGAATCAGCGAGGTTCGAGCTGCGCGCCGTAGGTTTCCTCCGCGGAGACGCGAAAGCGCAGCCGCGCGCCGCTCGGGAAAAACTCGAAATTCACCACGCGGCGGCCGGAAGAATCCTCGCGCTCGCCGAGGGCGCGCGCCACGTCCTCGGCCGCGATTTCGAAGGCGAGTTCGTTTCCATCCACGGCGCCCACGGCGCGCTCCCCGTCCAAACGCAAGGGCAGACGGCGCTCGCCGGGAGTGCCCGCTTCGAGTTCGCGCGCGGCCCAGGTCTCAAGGGTTGTCTCGGCTTCGCGCAAAGGCCCAAGTCCGGCCCAAACAGCCAAAGTCGCCGCCGCGTCCGCCGGTCCGACCGGTGTGCCCATGCGCCCGCGCGGGCCGGGTTCGCCGAGGCGCGGCGCGGCGCGGACGACCAGCGGAACGC
The DNA here is from genome assembly GCA_050480685.1 of Planctomycetaceae bacterium. Taxonomy (GTDB): domain Bacteria; phylum Planctomycetota; class UBA1135; order UBA1135; genus JBJHAV01. The sequence goes on from JBJHAV010000129.1 coordinate 7,693, forward strand.
CGAAGACCTCCGGCCACGGACCGCGGTTGCCCCACAGGCCGCCGCGCTCCCCCAGCACCTGTCCCCGGGTGCCGAGAAGCACCACACCCGTGCGTCCCCCATCGCCGAGGCGTTCGACGGTGGCGAAGAGGTTTTCGGCGAGCACGTCCGCGTAGGAGCCGGCCACCCCGTGCTGGAAACGCGCGAAGTCCCCGTGGCTGACACCCTCCAAAAAGTCGAGCTCGCGCGGCCAAACGTCGAGCAAGGGCACGTCCGCCGGATCCGCCGCGCGCCGCGGCAAGGTCAATTCCCAGCGCTCCAAGTGGTGGGCCAAATACTCGGCCGGCACCGGCCGCGGAGCGCGCGCGTCGCCCAGGTGCAGCCACAGGAACCAGGGCCGCTCGGGCAGCAGCGACCACTCTTCCAGCCAACGGCGCGCGCCGCGCACCGGGTCGGCGCCGTCGATGCCCTCGTCGCCCGCGAGGCCGAAGGGGCCCTGGGGAGTTCCGCCGCCGGGTGCGTGGCGCCAGCGCTCGAAACCGGCGCCGAGGAGCTCGGCGCGGTCCGCATCCCCATGCCCCAGGGCCGCGCCGGTGCGGTACCCGGCGGCCAAAAGGGCCGGCATCAGGCCGCCGCCGAAAAGCGCTTCCAGGCTGTCGAGGGGACCGTCGCCGGCGGCCCAGGCGCGCTCGAACACCAAACCCTCGGCGCCCATGCGCGCGGCGAAGGGGGTCGGATGCGGATGGTCGAGCGCCGCCCACTGGTCGCGCCGGACCCCATCGGCGGTGACGAGCAAGAGGTTCGGCCGGCGCTCCCCAAAACGCGGCGGAACCAGCGCCGGATTCGCCAGCAGCAGCGCCGCGCGCGGCCCGTCGGTGCCGGTCTCGGCGAGCACCGCTTCCAGTTCCAAGCGCAGCTCCAGATGCACCTGGTCGCGCTCGGGCCCAGGCTGAAGCGCGGGCGCGATCGCCCCCACGAGCGGTCGCCAGGCCCGGCCGCGCGCCAGGTCGCGGGCGGCGAAGCGCCGATCGATCAGCTCCACCCAAGGAGCGCTCTCGGCGGCTCCTGCGGGCGACTCGGGAAGGCGCTCGCGGGCCGAAAGCAAGAGGCGCACTTCACTCAAACCCACCAGGGCCGAAAGCGGCGCTCCCAATTCGAGTTCCACCCGTGCGCCGGGCGAGGTGCGCACCTCGGCGCGCAGCGGCTCGCCATAGGGCACGGCCAGGGCCCGGCGGCTCTCGCGCCCAAGGCGTTCGAGGCGCGGCCGGCCCAGGGGCGCGCCGTCCTCGGCGCTGAAGATCAGCTCGGCGGCGACTTGCCCGTGCGCCGGTGCAGCGCTGCACAAAAGGCCCAGAACAAGGAGGACTCGCGCCCCCAGGCGCCTCGCCTTTGCACCCGCGCCGCGGCTCCCAAGCCCCTCACTCACCACCCGGCTGGAGACCGCGCCGTTCGCCCATCGCTGCCGCATGCCAACAGCATGGCGAGCGGCGCTCTCCCGCGCACGCACACTCGGCGGTTGACGCCGGGCGGCCCGCTGGTTCGGATGGCGCCGTGGAGCGCAGCGAGGAAAAGCCGTCGGAGCCGGATCCGGGGAGCGAGGGCGAGCCCGAGGCCGCGGCCGAGCCCGCCGCGACGGACTCCCCGGGGCGCGGCGAACGGCTCCTGACCCTGACCCTGTGGGTGCTCCTGGCCCTGGCCCTGGTCTGGCGCGTGCCGGATCTCTCGCGGCCCCTCGACCGCCAATTCGACGGCTTCCAGGGCGCGTTTTTCGCGTTCACCGCGATCAACTACGAACGCCTCGATTTGGAACCGGTGTGGCCCTATCCGGTGCTGAACATCGATCCCCCTCCGGCTCCCGAGGACGGCTGGTACCTCTACGCGAATCACCCCCCCCTGATGCCCCTAATGCTCTGGGGCACACTACGGGTCCTCGGGCCGACCGGCTGGTCCGAGGCCTGGCGCGAGGGCCGTGCGCCCGAGGGGCTCGAGGGGCCGCTGCGCGCTCCGTTCCTCGCGTTGAACGCCTTGACGGCCCTGTTGCTCGCCTCGGCACTCGCACGCGCGGGCGAACGCCGCGCGGCCTGGCCCGCGGCGCTCTTGGCCCTGCTCGCGCCCGGCGCCCTGGTCTACGCGGGCCTCGTCAACTACGAGCCCCCTTCCCTGGCAGCCACGGCGGCGATCGCCTGGCTGCTGGTGTTGCGTTCGGCGGCGCCACGGCCCTGGCACCTGATCGCGCTCGCCGCGGCCGGCGCCATCGCCGCTGGGGTGACCTACATGCCGCTGCTCTTCCTGCCCGGACTGGCCCTGGCGGCGCTGAGCGCTTCGGGCCGGCGGGCGTGGCCGGGACTCGTCGCCCTCGGGGGCGGCGCGCTGGTGACCCTGGTCCTGCACGCCCTCGCCGCCGGCCGTGCGGCGCACGCGGTGGGGCTCGAAGGGGATTCGCTCGGGGAGCGCGTCGAAACCCTCCTCGGGCCGCTGCTGGACGGCAGCCTGCCCTTCGGGAGCTGGGCGGCGGTGCAGGCCCGGGTGCTCTTCGATCACGGGGGGCCGCTGCTCCTGCTGCTCGCGGCGGCCGGCGTGCTGCGCGCGGCGGCGGCCGGGCTCGCGCGTGGGCGCACCTCTTCGGAGTCCCGCGCGCCCTCGCCGAGGCCGATTGCACCGATTGCACCGGGCGCCTTGGCCGCCGCGCTGCTCGCCGGCGGGCTCCTGGTGCAGCTCGCTTTCTACCGCCACACGGGGGATCCCCAAGAACCCTTCGCCCTGCACCTGGTGCCGGGCCTGGCGGCCTTCGCCGGGCTGGCGATCGGCGCGCTCGCAAAACGCGCCCCGGCCGCGGCCGCCGTGGCCCTGGCCCTGTGCGGCCTCGCCGGCCTTTGGGGAGCGGCCCGCTTGGCCGCCCCTTGGCGCAGCCCTGCCCCGCCCGACGCAACATCCCAAGGGCCAGGGCCGGGCGCGGCCGCCCTGCCCCTGCCCCATGTGCTGGGCCTGGAACTCGGGACCCTGGTGCCGCCGGGCGCGGTGGTGCTCTACCCGAAGGACCTCGGCCTGACTCCGGCCACGTCCTTCTACGCCTGGCGCACCCTGCTCGCCTTGGACCCGGCCGACACCGGCGCGGCCGAGTTGGCCCTCGGGCGTTTGGGCATGGCCCGCGCCGCGCGCTATCTGGCCGTACCCCGCCGGGGCCCCGCGGAACTGCTCGCCTCCGTGGCCGCCCTGGAAACGGACCTGGCCCGCGCGGTTCCCGGCATCCGGCCCTTCGCCGAGGGCTCCACCTGGCGCCTCTGGCG